>CAZENN010000179.1:0-3423 GCA_964513605.1 uncultured Oscillospiraceae bacterium | reverse complement strand
CCCACCAAGGGACATCTGGAGCGTCTGTCCGATGGCAAGGCACCCAAGGAGATCGTGTTCATCCAGTGCGTGGGCAGCCGCTGCTCCGATGACCGGGGCAAGCCCTACTGCTCCAAGATCTGCTGTATGTACACCGCAAAGCACGCCATGCTGATCCGGGATAAGTACCCGGATACCAATGTGACCGTGTTCTATATCGATGTGCGTACCCCCGGCAAAAACTTTGATGAGTTCTACCGCCGTGCGGTGGAGGATTACGGTGTCAATTACATCAAGGGTCAGGTGGGTAAGGTCCTGCCCCAGAGCGACGGAAGCCTGCTGGTTCAGGGCGTGGACCTGCTGGATCAGAAGCAGATTCTGAAAAAGGCGGATATGGTGGTTCTGGCAACGGCAATCGAGCCCAACCCGGATGTGCGCAAGATCGCTACCATGCTCACCGCTTCCATTGATACCAATAACTTCCTGACTGAGGCCCACCCGAAGCTGCGCCCCGTGGAGTCTCCCACGGCAGGTGTGTTCCTGTCCGGCGTGTGTCAGGGTCCAAAGGATATCCCTGAAACCGTTGCTCAGGCCGGTGCCGCCGCTGTGAAGGTCATCGGACTGCTGGCAAAGGATAAGCTGAAAACCAATCCCTGCACCGCACACTCCGACGAGCTGCTGTGTAACGGCTGCTCTACCTGTGCCCATGTGTGCCCCTATGGTGCGATTACCTATGAAACGAAGCTCATCAACGACCACGGCATCCGTGAGGATCGCCGGGTAGCGGTGGTCAACTCCGCGCTGTGTCAGGGCTGCGGTGCCTGTACCGTCGCCTGTCCCAGCGGTGCCATGGACCTGAAGGGCTTCTCCAACAGACAAATTCTTGCGGAGGTGGATGCAATATGTCGGTAAAAAATGAAGAATTCCGCCCCGTGATCGTGGCATTCTGCTGTAACTGGTGCAGCTATGCCGGTGCGGACCTGGCAGGCTCCAGCCGTCTTGCCTATCCTGCGGATGTGAAGATCATCCGGGTGCCCTGCTCCTGCCGGGTCAACCCCATGTTCATCCTCCGTGCCTTTGAAAAGGGTGCGGACGGTGTGATCCTGTGCGGCTGCCACCCCGGTGACTGCCACTATTCCACCGGCAACTACTACGCACGCCGCCGGATGACCCTGCTGTTTTCCATGCTGGATTATCTGGGCGTTGAGAACGGACGTACCCGTGTGGAATGGGTCTCCGCCGCCGAGGGTGTCAAGTTCTCTGAGACCATGAACAGCTTCGTTGATAAGATCCGGAGCTTGGGTCAGAATGTAAGATTGGGGGATTTGAGATGCAAGAACTGATTTTGAAGGCCAAATCCCTGCTGGAAAGCGGCGAGGTCGCCCGTGTTCTGGGCTGGCGCAAGGGTGAAAACGTTTGGGACGTGGAGCCTGCTTTCTTTAACAGCGTGGAGGAGCTGCAGGACTTTGTCTACAGCGGCTTCTGCGGTGCCAACCTGAGCAAGTACATGATCGAGGCCTCCAAGCTGGAGGGAAAGACTCTGGTATTTTTGAAGCCCTGTGATACCTACAGCTTCAATCAGCTGACCAAGGAGCACCGGGTGGACCGGGAAAAGGCTTACATCGTAGGCGTTGGCTGCAAGGGGAAGCTGACCATGAACAAGATTGACTTCCCCGGCATTCTGGACATTCAGGGGGCAGGCTACCCCGATGCCGCCGAGACTCTGACGGTAAAGACCCTCTACGGTGACAAGGAAATTTCCTACAAGGATGCCATGCTGGAGCGTTGCCACGTCTGCAAGGGCAAGGAGCATAAGGTCTATGACGAGCTGATCGGTGAGTCCTGCGACACTGCGGACAGCGACCGTTTTGCCCAGGTCGCTGCCATCGAAGCCATGAGTCCCGAGGAGAAGTTCGCCTTCTTCCAGGCGGAGCTTTCCAAGTGCATCCGCTGCAATGCCTGCCGGAATGTGTGCCCTGCCTGCTCCTGCCGCAAGTGTGTCTTTGACAGCACAAAGTTTGACTCCGCTCAGAAGGCGAATACCACGTCCTTCGAGGAAAAGATGTTCCATATCATCCGTGCCTTCCATGTGGCAGGCCGCTGTACCGACTGCGGTGAATGCAGCCGGGTCTGTCCTCAGGGCATCCCCCTGCACCTGTTCAACCGGAAGTTCATCAAGGATATCAATGAGCTGTACGGCGACTATCAGGCAGGCGAGGATATCACCTCCAAGGGTCCGCTGACCAGCTTCACCACCGACGATGCGGAGCCCAGCATCGTAACGAACAGGGGGTAACAGAATGCTGAAAATTAAGAAAAGTGAACTGAGCACCCTCTTTGCCAAGATTGCCCAGAGCAATGGGCTGTACCTGCCGGTGAAGACTGCCAGTAAGACCAATTTTGCCGCCTGGGAGGAAACCGCTCAGGTGGATCTGGATACCCTGAAAACCGTTAAGTCCCCCAAGGACGCTTTCTTCCCCCAGAGCGAGAACCTGTATTCCTGCGACCGGGAGAATGGCAAGCTGAAAATCACCCCCCAGCAGCTGCAAAGCGAGAGCTTCGTACTCTTCGGTGTCCGTGGCTGTGATTTGAAGGGCGTGGAGGTTTTGGATCAGGTATTTCTCAGCAACCCGGTGGACAGCTACTATGCCGCCCGTCGGGAGCATGGCACCATTGTGACGCTGGCCTGTCACGCCCCTGAGACCTCCTGCTTCTGCAAGGTCTTTGGCGTGGACTGCGCCGCTCCTGCCGGGGATGTGACCACATGGCTGGTAGGGGAGGACCTGTACTGGCAGGCAAACACGGTCAAGGGTGAAGCCCTGACCGCTCAGGTTCAGGATCTGCTGGAAACTGCCGAGGAAGCCCCGGTGGAGGCAGAGCAGACCGCCATTCGAGCCATCGTAGAAAAGCTGCCCTATTCCAACCTTTCTTTGGAGGGCTGGGGTGCTGAGGCTGCCCAGACCCGGTTCGACTCCCCCCTGTGGGAAAAGCTGTATAAGCCCTGCCTGGCCTGCGGCACCTGCACCTTTGTGTGCCCCACCTGCCAGTGCTATGATATTAAGGATTACAACACCGGAAACGGTGTCCAGCGGTTCCGCTGCTGGGACAGCTGTATGTATTCCGACTTCACCATGATGGCCCACGGCAACAACCGTACCAGCCAGATGCAGCGGTTCCGCCAGCGTTTCATGCACAAGCTGGCATATTTCCCTGCCAATAATAACGGCATGTTCTCCTGTGTCGGATGCGGCCGCTGTGTGGATAGCTGTCCGACTCACTTAAACATCGTCAAGGTCATCAAGGCCTTTGAAAAGGAGGGTGTATGATGCACGAATGTACCTGTAATCCCGGCTATATGCGAGATGAGCTGATCCCTCAGGTAGGCATCATCACCGACATCCGCACCGAGACCCCGGATGTCAAGACCTTCCGGGTCAATGCCCC
>CAZENN010000178.1:0-3460 GCA_964513605.1 uncultured Oscillospiraceae bacterium | reverse complement strand
TATGAAGGCTCCACCGCAGTCAGCAATA
The DNA here is from genome assembly GCA_964513605.1 of uncultured Oscillospiraceae bacterium. Lineage (GTDB taxonomy): Bacteria > Bacillota > Clostridia > Oscillospirales > Oscillospiraceae > Faecousia. The sequence goes on along the minus strand of CAZENN010000178.1, from coordinate 3,432 downwards.
CCATTTGCTACAGCGTCGAATCCTATGCTTACAGTTGCTATAACGGCACAGATGTGGCTCTGGCCAACATGGCAAAGGCAATGATGAAGTATGGCGATGCTGCTAAAGCATATATTTAAAATTTGGAGGTGTAAAAATGGAAGAAAAGGTGATGTTTGTCGAACCTGAGGCTGAGGTTGTCCGGTTTCCCAAGCAGGATATCGTGACAACCAGCGGCGTTTCTCAATCGACAACCATGGATGGGATTGAACTCCCGGACATTCCGCTTGATTGATTAAATGGCAATCAGATGTGGGTCTCATTTGAATTTCTGCATTTGAGCCATTAAACCATCAGCAAACACAAAACCAGACGGGCTCCATAATGAGCTGCTCCTGCGCTTAGGAAAACTAAGAGCAGGAGCAGTCTGGAGCTTGTCGTGGAAACAAAAATGAAGGATAATGTAGATGGCGTTATATTTGTTGGCAGATTTTATTGTAGATATCCAAAATGAATACAACTTTCTTGAAAAGCAATGTGCGGCATATGGATACAACGGGGATGCTCCTGCGGATTTTACGATTCGGGTAACTGATGAAGACATCCGTCGGGAGCGTTTTTGCTGTGAGGAAGGACACCATAGCAATGGGTATTTGGAAAGCATCTGTGCTTACCGTAAACTGTGTATGGCATTACCCTTATACGATGCCATGCTGTTACATGGTTCTGTGATATCCTGTAATGGCAGAGGGATTGGCTTTCTGGCAAGAAGTGGCGTAGGCAAGACCACCCACACCATGCTCTGGAAACAGGTCTATGGGGATCAGGTGCAGATCATAAACGGGGATAAGCCCATTATCCGGTTTTGGGATGGAGTTCCCTATGCCTACGGTACGCCTTGGGCAGGAAAAGAGGGAATGCAAAGGAATGAGCGTGTACCGCTTACGGACATCTGCCTGATCCAGCGAAGCCCGGAAAATTCCGTTACGAAGGTAGATCCTATGGACTGCTTTCATTCTATTATGCAGCAGGTCCTCCATCCGGCAGACCCGGCGGCAGCTGGAAAAACGCTGGAATTATTGGATCGGCTGTTTTCAGTGTGTAATTTTTGGGTGATAAAATGCAACATATCGGAAGAGGCGGCAATGATTGCCCACAATACGATTTTAGGAGATACTTAAGATGAAGCTGAGATATCAATTTGTAATCAGAGCCGTGGGCGGAAGCGCAGTTGCGGTTGCCGTTGGCAAGGACAACGAGCTGTTCAATGGCATGGTAAGGCTGAATACCACCGGCGAATTTATTTTCAAAATTTTAAACGAACGCAATGCGACCCAAGCGGAGATTTTATCCGCGGTTGCTGAAAAATATAATATCCCAGAGGCTGAGGCCAGTGAAAAGGTGCTGGCTTTTATAGACACTCTCAGAAGCAACGGGCTGTTGGAAGAGTGAATGATATTACCATGGAAAATCAATAAATAGAGAAGGATATGGAATGCATATCCAAACTTAGGCGGTAAAATATGAGTGTTTTTTTAGATGAATATGCGTACCTGATCCATTTGGTCAAATGTGCCATACACGATCAGCAGCCCCAAGAGCTTCCAGATACACTTCGGTTTGATAAGGTATATCAATATGGTGAGCAGCATCAAATTGCCAACATCGCATTTTACAGCGTACAAAGGCTTCAGAAGAAGCCTGATGCGCAGCTGTACAGCGAATGGAAATTGTGCTGCGACATGGCGTTCACAAGGGATATCAACCAGAGTTTCGCACGGGATGAAATTATAGCTGAATTTCAGAAAGAAAATATCCGAGTACTGGAAGTGCAGGGAACAGAACTGAAAAAACTCTATCCGCAGCCGGAATACCGGACCATGTCAGATATTGATTTTATCATTGATGAGGAAAACCTTTCAAAGGCATGGGGGATACTGGAAAAACTAGGGTATGAATGCAGCGACAACCATGGGGTGGAAGTAGATGGTTTCCGCTCTCCGAATATCAATGTTGAAGTCCACTCTCAGTATTTCACGCAAAAATCACCCTACTATAGCGTCCTGCGTCCCCCTTTTACTTCGGTGGAGGAAACAGGGGAGTACGATATCAACGATTTTTATCTCTATAATATACTTCATGTCGCAAAGCATTATTTCTGTATGGGCTGCGGTATCCGCAGGGTATTGGATGTGTATTATCTGAACCTGAATTACAGTCAGGTTATCGATCAAACCTATGTTCGTTCGATTTTCGAAAAGGCCAATGTAGTGGAGTTCGTAGAAGAACTCTCAGCCTTGGCAAACGCATGGTTTGAGGAAGGAAACCTGGAAAGAACCGACATGGGGAACTATATTCTGGGCTCCGGCTTGCATGGTACCTTTTATAATAGCGTAAATAATGAGCTAAAAAAAAGACATGATGATGGCGTTCATCTCATTCGACTAAGACATGTCCTGAGACGGTTTTTTGCCGGTGGTCATATTATGTATGACAAATATCCGATTTTGGAACGCTGGAAAATCCTTTACCCCTTTTGTTGGCTTCACCGGGGAATCGTAACTGTGTTTTCCCCCAAAAGGCGGCTGATCAAAGAGGAAATGAAGGCTCTTGCAAAAAGTGAGTGGAAGCAGGGTCCTCGGGAAGAAAAAACGATTGACAGTGATGGAGGGAATCAAAATTGAAAAAATGGAAATTATTGCAGAATAGAGATGGGGTTGACCTGAAAATATGCCGTGTGCTGGTTTTAATTGCACTGGTGGGTCTGATGCTGGTGGGCTGTGGGGGAGATGAAGATTCTACCACCCCCGGCACAGAAATGGACGATGTTTCAGAGAGCCAGTCACAAGTTACCACCGAGGGGAACGGCACAAGCGAAGAAACACTGAGTACATCCACTGAGGAGAATGACCTTGTTGAAACGGAAACAACGCCGGAGGACGCTGTTCCGGAAGTGACCACCCAGCAGCCGGAAAAGGAAAACACAGAACCGACGCAGGAGGCGGCAGTTCCGCAGGCAACCACCCCCACCCAGCAGCCGGAAAAGGAAAGCACAGAACCGACGCAGAAGGAGACGGCTCCGGAGATAACCGAACCCACCGGGGAGACGGAAAAGGAAAGCACAGCACCAACGGAGGATGAGACTGTCCCGGCGGAAACCAACCCCACTGGACAGCCGGATGACGAAAGCACCCAGAGTGACACAGTCCCGGATACAACCACCGGGGAGACCACTCCGCCGACGACCGAGCCCGAAGAAACTATTCCTCAGGAGACGGAGTCTGTGCCGGATACGGAACCTACAACACAGCCGGAAGCCCCCACTGTCGATGATCAATTTGGCATTGAGCTTCCGATGGATTTCTTTGATTGAACCCTGGCTTCGAACGCGTCGGAATCGTTTTGAAATCTATAAAAGAACCGAGCAAAGGGGCTGTCTCATTAAGATCGCAC
>CAZENN010000177.1:0-3483 GCA_964513605.1 uncultured Oscillospiraceae bacterium | reverse complement strand
ACGGCTGCGCTTTTCAGGACCTGCCAATATTTTCATCATGGCCTCATTCAGGTCCTTCATGTTCAGGGCAGGACGGTTATTCCTTGCCGCCATAATGGCAGCTTCATTGAGAAGGTTGCTCAGATCCGCACCGGTGAAGCCGGAGGTTGCCATGGCGATGGAGTGGAGATTGACATCCGCATCCAAATTCTTATTCTTGGCATGGACCTTCAAGATCTCCTCACGTCCCTTGGAATCGGGTGCCCCCACATAGATCTGACGATCAAATCGACCGGGACGCAGCAGTGCCGGGTCCAGAATGTCGGGACGGTTGGTGGCCGCCAGAACGATAACGCCTTCCGTGCGTCCAAAGCCATCCATCTCCACCAGCAGCTGGTTCAGGGTCTGCTCCTTTTCATCGTGACCGCCGCCCAGACCGGAGCCACGCTTACGACCTACGGCGTCAATCTCATCAATGAAGATGATGGCAGGAGCCACCTTCTTCGCCTGCTCAAACAAATCACGGACACGGCTGGCACCCACGCCAACGTACATTTCCACAAAGTCGGAGCCGGAGATGGATAGAAACTGAACGCCAGCCTCTCCTGCTACTGCCCGTGCCAGCAGTGTCTTACCGGTACCGGGAGGTCCAACCAGCAGCAGACCATGGGGAATCCGTGCGCCGATCTTGGTATACTTATCGGGGTCTCGAAGGAAATCCACCACTTCCTGAAGCTCTTCCTTCTCCTCGTCGGCACCTGCCACATCCTCAAAGGTGACCTTCGCTCCGTCGGGCACCCCCAGAACGGTCCGTGCCTTTCCGAAATTGCTCAAAGGATTGCCGCTGTTCATTCTGCCCATAAACACTGCCCAGATCAGCAGCAGCACCAGTCCCACGATCAGCAGGGGCAGTATCAGCGAATAAGGAGTAGGCTCATCCCCGGCGATATAGTCATAATCCTCCAGAGTACCCTCGGCATATTGGGTCTCTACGATTTCCGCCACTTCCTGACGGAAGGCCGCCACGTCTGCCAGCTCTGCCTTTAACTGAGTCTCCCCTTCATAAGGGTGATGCAGTTGAAGGGTGATGGTCTGATCCTCCACCACAAAGCTCTTGACCTCGCCCTTTCCAAGCAGATCCTTCAGCTCAGCCTCTGACAAATCGTTTCCGCCTATGTCGAAGGCTCCCATAACTACCCAAAGAATCAATGCCACGATTGCGATGTAAAAAATAATAGAAATTGGGTTTTTCTTCTTCAAATCCGTTATTGCTCCTTATCTTTCGTAGACTTCCGGCTTCAAAATGCCGATGTAAGGCAGATTGCGGTATTGCTCATTATAATCCAGACCATACCCCACCACAAAGGCGTTGGGAATGGTATAGCCCACATAATCCGGCTTCAGGGTAATTTCAGGATTTCTGCGGCTGGGCTTATCCAGCAAGGTGCATATCTTTATGGAAGCCGGTTTCTTTTCCATCAAATGCCGGTAGGTAAAATCCAGGGAATTACCCGTATCAAAAATATCCTCCAAGATCAGTACATGTCTGCCCTCGATGTTGACTCCGATGTCCTTTAGAATGCGGACAACGCCGGTGGAATCCGTACCGCTGTAGGAAGAAATGCTCATAAAGTCCATTTCACAGGGAACCTGAATCTGCCGCACCATATCCGCATAGAACAGGACAACGCCCTTCAATACACCAATGATAACCGGATTCTTCCCTTCATAATCCTGGGTCAGCACCTCGCCCAGCTCCCTGATGCGCCGCTGCAACGCTTCTTCCGTAAACATAATTTCCTTCATATCATTTGACATCGACATATGATATCCCTCCAATGATCCTATTATTCTCTATATTTTATAATCATCACAGCTGATGACGATTTTCCATGCCGGCAGCTGCTTTGCTTGACGGCGGCAATCAGCACCGATGCCGTATGCCCCTATGATTCCCTGCTCATCCTCCAATACCGGCAGCAATAGCCGTTGGGAGGCTGGGATCTTCCGATCAATAAACAGCTTTTTTAGACTTTTCGTACCGCCGGAAGTAGTGATGGCATCCCCTGCTGTACGGCTTCGGACGGTGATGGGAGAATCGGCTGTTACAGTGAAAACCCTGTCCGTTTGAAGAATTTCCGTTGCCTGGCGGCAGGAGAGCCTGTACTGCCCGAAGACAGCCTCTCCGGGGCATTGCAGCATCACCGGCTCCGGCTGGGGATTGGTGGGCAGACACAGCAGCTCATTGTAACGCCTGCTGATCTGAACGCCGCCGGGAAATTGGGCACGGGCAGAGGGCTTCGGCGAAAAAACCAGTGCCTCTGCTTGGGCAATATGCTGTGCCTCCGGTTCCCTGACCCCGCTTTCCTTCAAAAACCGCTCCAACGCACGACTGCGCAGTGCCTGGGGCATAGCGCGCAGTTGGGAGACGCACAAGGGCGACTCTACCTGTGAAAGCTGCTGCAATGCCTGTTCATCCTGCCGCAGCCGCAGTGCCATGGCAGAGAGATTTTCCGCCAGCCGCCCATTCTCCTGCTCCAGCAGGGGAATGACGTGGTGCCGCAGTCGATTCCTCAGAAAGGCATCCTCTGTATTGGAGCTATCCTCCCGGTGGGGAATATGATACTCCTTTAACAGTGCCTGAACCTGCGCTCTGGTGGTGCCCAGCATAGGGCGAATCACATTTCCTCGGATGGGATGGATCCCGCCAAGTCCCTTCAAGCCTGTACCACGAACCAGATGCATCAGCACCGTCTCCGCATTGTCATTGGCGGTGTGGGCTGTGGCGATCTTGCCGGACAGAGTCTGGAAGAAGGCGTACCGGGCATCCCGTGCCGCCGCTTCCAAGCCTTTCTTCCCTGCCGTTACCTGCGTACCGCCGCAGTGCAATGGGATCTGATAATCCGAACAAAACGAACGAACAAATTCCTCGTCCCCATCGGATTCCTTACCCCGAAGACCGTGATTGAAATGGGCGGCCTCCAAAGTGATCCGCAGTTTATCCCTCAGCAGATACAAGCTCCAGAGCAGTGCCATGGAGTCCGCTCCTCCGGAGACGGCACAGATGACTTTGTCTCCCGGAACGATCAGGGCATACTGCCGGATGAAGGCTTCCATACTATTCAGCATGCTTCCACTCCCGATCCGCAAAGGTGGTATACTGGGGCAGCCAGCTAAGCTTCACCGTGCCGGTCTCGCCGTGCCGGTTCTTCGACACGATGCACTCAGCAACGTTCTTTTCTTCACTATTGGGATTGTAATAATCATCCCGGTACAGGAACAAGATGGCATCCGCATCCTGCTCAATGGCACCGGATTCACGAAGGTCCGACATAATGGGGCGTTTATCCGTCCGGCTTTCCACCGCACGGGACAGCTGGCTCAGGCAAATCACCGGAACATTCAGCTCCTTCGCCATGATCTTCAGGCTTCGGGAAATCTCACCCACCGCCTGCACACGGTTTTCACTGCTCTTTCCGTAGCCGGAGCTGTTCATCAGCTGCA
>CAZENN010000176.1:0-3560 GCA_964513605.1 uncultured Oscillospiraceae bacterium | reverse complement strand
TTCATGTAGCATCTTTGCAATAGGCACATATACAGACAAACGTAACTTTTCTGTACCTTTTTTGTGCTCTTAGCCGCGCGGCTGCTCGAATTTCGTGCCTCGATTCGAGCGCGGGTTGTTTTGGATATTTGAAATACAGTCTAACAAATACGGTGTGTTTTTCATCAGAGCAGTAAGCTTACCATCTATCGCTGCTCCTCGCTGCCAGTGTGCTCATTGGACCTTTTCCAGCCCTTGGCGTCATACACATCGGTCCATTTTAGGCTTTACAACTCGCAGCCGCTCATGCTAATGTCAGGGGACATCGCCCCCTTCCATGCTCTCCGACAGCTCTCACCCTCCCGGCTCCTTTTTGTGCTTTTAGGCAGGCTGCACATTACCGACGGACTTAACAGTGTGCAGCTAAAAAGGGTCGCCGGTGGGTTCTGCGTTCTCCCTTGCCGGTGTGCACGCCGCCGTACTCAAATAAAGCTGCGAGTCTCCTATGCAGGTTCTATGAATCAATCCTGTCGGCACCATAATACCGTGGTCGCTGGTGGCACGTACCCACACCAGCATCTGCACGCCGCTCAACTCCCGGCAGGGATAACCTGCCACCCCACGCTGCCGGTCCCTATCTCGGTCTTTTTACCTTTCTTCCGGGAAGCCGGACCGGCAGCAACCCCTTTTATCAACAGCACCCTGCGCTGCGATATACACTACTCAACATTACACACAAAGGAGAAATTCACTATGAGCACTCAAAAGCGTACCCTGAACATCACATACACCGAAGGCAATGAGATCACCAAGAAACAACACACTTGTTTCGTTCACAATCTTATTGCAGATACCAAGCGAGCCAAGACGTTGATTGCCTGGAAACGCGACCCCAAGGCAGAGCCCGGCATCATTGCCTATTATTCAAACGGGCTGTCTGAAGGCACCCTCATCACCATCCGAGGCCTTACCGATAAACCCGGAGTCAAATTCACCTACAGCCGTCATGGCAAGCTGATTTATGAGGCCACTGAATTGGCGGGGAACGTGAATTGTGACATGCATCTCACGATGCTTGTGCACAAGATTCTTTTCATTCTTTCTTCCCCCTGCGTGGTTTGCCTTCTATGACCGCGCTGCCCCATGTATGATTGATGTAACAAAGGCAGTAATCTGCTTGGGCAATCATCCACCTATTCCGCCGTTCGATAGCAAACTTAGCGGGGCCAACCGCATATTGCAATTATGCGACGAACGGCGCATTGCCGTGAATGAGCTGGCAAGTATCTCTGGCATTTCTCCTTCTACTGTGTATAGCATTTTAAGCGAAAAGAGCCAGAATCCGGGCACCATCACAATCAAGAAACTGTGTGATGGTTTAGAAATCACCTTGGGCGAGTTCTTCAGTACACCCGAGTTTGATGCACTGGAACAGGAAATCAAATAGACTTCTACTTCCCTCGATGGCGTTTGCTGTCGAGGGATTTTTCTTAAACGCTATTGACAAACTATCGTTGCAACGATATAATCATAGCAAAGAGAAAACTATCGTTAGAGCGATACTAACAGGAGGTGTTTGCAATGAGCAAACTAACTGTATATCACGGCTCGCCGGTTATCATCGAAAAGCCGGTATTTGGGTTTGGTAATCCTAACAACGACTATGGCCTGGGTTTCTACTGCGCCGAGACCCTGGACCTGGCAAAGGAGTGGGCCTGCTCAGCTGAGACGGACGGTTACGCAAATAAATACGCGCTGGATATGTCTGACCTGACGGTTTTGAGTCTGACCGGCGGTGACTATAACATCCTCAACTGGCTTGCTATCTTGTTGGAGAACCGGAAGTTCCGCATCGGTGGTGATGTTGCCCGGCAGGCTCGGGACTATATCTTTCAGAACTTCGGCATCGATTACAAAAGCTACGATGTCATTAAAGGATACCGGGCTGATGACTCCTACTTCTCTTTCGCGTCCGCATTTCTGAACAACACCATTTCCCTCTCCCAGTTGGAACGTGCTATGGTGCTGGGCAAACTGGGTGAGCAGGTGGTTTCCGTATCCCAGAAGGCATTTGACGCCATTTCCTTTAAGGAAGCAATCGCAGCTCCCAATGAAATTTACTATCCCAAGAAGTTGGCACGGGACACCGCTGCCCGGAACGAATTCCAGAAAGAAAAGGGTCATAGCTCTATCCTGACCGAAACCTACATTCTTGATATCATCAGACAGGGGTGGAAAAACGATGACGAGCGCCTACAGCGAGTTGTACTTGGATGATGCCATGCAAAATCTCGGCGATATGGTCGAGTATGCTGTGTGCGATTGTGGCTATGACCCGGACGAATTCTTCGGTTGGTTTCTCTCCTCCGGTGTTGCATCCAAGTTTGAAAAAGGAAATCCGAAATATATCGCCGGCATGTCCGGCTTTGAGCTGGCAGAAGCGGTTCTGAAGGCGACCAACATTGCCCTCCCCGGCATCGCTCCCTCCCATCCGGATTTCAAGGGGCGGGAGTATTGGGCCGGTTGGATTTTCGCCTACTACCAGTGGCAGAGCGGCAGACGGTTTGAGGACATCGTTGCGGACGGGCTGACCCTCTCCACCGTTTTCGGTATGTATATCCACCACGAGGCTGACAACAGCAAGTTCGTGGAATCCGCTGATGCCATCATCCGGCGCAATAAAGAAGCCCGAAAGTCCAAGCTGCACACCATCCGCAAAGCCCGGGGCTTTACCCAGCAGCAGCTCAGTGACGCCTCCGGTGTTGCGCTGCGTATGGTGCAGCTTTATGAGCAAAAGCAAAATGACCTGAGCAAAGCCCAGGTCAATGTGGTTATCAGTTTAGCAAAAGCTCTTGGCTGTGAAATCGAAGACTTGATAGACTAACCTTCCACCCGTGGCACACGAAAGCTTCAGAAAAATGCTTGACAAACAACAAATTTGTGATAGATTATAACGATTTACTTTTGCCGAGAGAAGCTTTATTGTTTATGCACGATTTTGAGTATGTTGCATTGTGATAGATCAGCATTCGAATAAATAACGATATTGAAGGATGCGATTCCATTTCCAGAGATAGAAACAGTGAGTACTGCATCATATATCGGTCTCATTGGGGCTGTCTCATTAAGAGCGTAGCTTGTGCAAACTGCACGATAAATAGTTGTTTACACGTCAGCCGTAGGGACCGGCGTCCTCGACGGTCCGCAACGATTTTGGGGTTCGATGCCCCAAAATCGTTTATTTTGAGCTGCAGGATACTTCGGACCAGCCTTTGAGCAAATGGAAAGTGCGGTACGGACCGTCCAGAGGCCGGTCCCTACGTTTTGCCTGCCAATTCCAATTTGTCAAGCTGCCTTGTGCAATAAAACGAAGGGGTTGTCTCAAATGATCTGTTCCTTCTCCACTCAAATACCTTTTTGCGGCTTCTATTTTAATCTCTGCCGTATACTTCCTCTTTGACACAAAAAAATCCCCCTAAAGTAGACTTTGGATATTTCCATGGTCTACTTTAGGGGGATCATATCAATCGTTTTGAGACAGCCCCTTCTGACATAATAGAATTTTGTTGCGGTTGTTTTTA
>CAZENN010000175.1:0-3566 GCA_964513605.1 uncultured Oscillospiraceae bacterium | reverse complement strand
TGGACGCCATTCCCAGATTATTCCCCGGAATTCCCTGTGTGATCAGTACCAGCCGTCACCATATGAAGCAAAAGGGCGACCGTTCTCCCAGACCCCGTTATCACGTAGCGTTCCAAATCGATGCACTCACAGATCCAGCGGAGTATGCGGCATTGCTGTCCAGGGTGCAGGCACTGTTCCCCTTCTTCGATGCCAAAGTGCTGGATGCCGGCCGGTTCTTCTTTGGCAATCCGGATACGGAAGTCTATACCTTCCAAGGTCACAGAACGCTGACAGATTTTATTGACGAACTGGAGGAGAACAAATTTGTGGCGGATATGGAGGATGCAACTTCTGCTGCCCGGATCGGTTCTATCCCGGAAGGCAGCCGCAACAGCACCATCTCCCTCGCAGCAGGGAAGATCCTGAAGCGTTGGGGCGATACACTGGAGGCTTACGAAAAGTTCATGGAGGTAGTGTCCCAATGCTCACCGCCGCTGCCGGACCAAGAGGTCAAAAGCACTTGGAAGAGCGCACTTAAGTTCTTCCATGAAAAGGTGGAAAAGCAGCCGGGCTATGTTTCTCCTGCGGACTACAACGCACCGGCGACACCGCAATGGGAGCGGCCGATTCCCTTTGCCCAGCACACACTGCCAACCTTTCCAGTAGATGCGTTTCCACCTGCGATCCGGGACTATGTTCTGGCGGTGGCGGAAACCACGCAGACTCCGGTGGATATGGCAGCAACAGCGGCACTGGCAGTGTTGGCACTGTGCCAGCAGGGCAAATACCGGATCAAAGGCAAGGATGACTGGATTGAGCCGCTGAATCTGTTCACCGTTATCGTGGCGGAGCCATCCGAGCGAAAGTCTGCGGTTATCAGCCATATGACCGGTGCTGTCCATCGTTTTGAAGCGGAGTACGACAAGCAGCACTCCGGTGCTGTAGAACGCAGCCGTATGGAAAAACGGATTCTGGAAAAGCAACAGCGCAATCTGGAAGAAATGGTTATCAAAGGCAAGGCACAGATGGAGGATCTGCAGGATGTTGCCATGCAGCTGGCCAATTTTCGGGAGGTCATGCCCCTGCGGCTGTATGTGGATGATGTGACCACAGAGAAACTGACTTCTGTGTTGGCAGAGAACAACGGCACCGCCGCTGTTGTATCCGCCGAGGGCGGTATCTTCGATATGCTTGCCGGTATTTACACAAAAAATGTGAATATCGATGTTTTTCTCAAGGCCCACAGCGGTGATGACATCCGCGTGGATCGTATTGGAAGAAGCAGTGAGAGTATCTTTCACCCGGCGCTGACCGTACTGCTGGCCGTGCAGCCCAGCGTGCTGTCAGGAATGATGGGCAACGGTGTGTTCCGTGGCAGAGGCCTGACGGCCCGGTTCATGTACTGTATGCCTCAGTCCAGAGTTGGCGACCGCAAATACCGCACCCAGCCAATCCCGGACGAGGTCTCCCGCTGTTATGAGGTGCTGATCCGGAATCTTCTGCAGGAAGAAACACCCAAAACGCCCGAATTGATTCGATTGTCGCCAGAGGCAGACAAACTGCTGGAGGATTTTGCCTGTGAGGTGGAATCCAGACTGAAAACCGAGTATTCCGACATCCCGGACTGGGCCGGTAAGCTGGTCGGTGCGGTGCTGAGCATCTCCGGTCTGCTGTGCCGGGCTGCCAATGCGCACTGTTCCGACTTTCTGGACCTTTCGGACTCTATGACCGTAGACGGAGCAACTATGGCCGGAGCTATTGCCATCGGCAGATACTTTACGGAACACTCCCGTGCCGCCTATTCCCTTATGGGTGCGGACGATTTGATCAAGCAAAGCCAGTATACCTTGGATGCCATCATGAAAAACGGACTGCTGGAGTTCACCCGCCGGGATATTATGCGGATGTGCCGCAGCTTCAAGAAGGTCGAGCAGGTACAGCCGGTGCTGAACCATCTGGCGGATCTGGGTTATGTGGCGCTGAAGGAAACCGAGCAGACCTTCGGTAAGGGCAGACCCGCTAACCCGACCTATCTTGTTAACCCTCTGCTGTACCGACAGGCTGCGTGAGAAAAGGCATTTTTGTCCTTTATGTCACGTGTCCTTAAGATGCGGAAATCATATTTTTATATGATTTCGGAGAGTTCCATTTATGCACCCCAGCATCAGAAGTCAAACAGATTATTGTCCTTTTTGTCCGCTGTCCCGGAGATGGAAATATTGAATTTCGACATCATTGGGGCGGTAGTAAGTACGGATATCAATAAAAATATATATCGTTAAACTACCGTTATTTATACATACCCATATATCCCCCATGATGAAAAACGCAATTTTCATATATGCGGACGCGTGACAAAAAGGACAAAAATCACTATCAAAACAAAATATAAGAAACGAGGTAATTTTTGTTGAAAATCAAGCAGTTGATTCCTGTAACCAGCGACTACGCAGTCCTGGCTACACGCAAATCTGATTTCACTGGTCCCTGTTGTGACCAGCAGGGTGACAGCCATAGCTTTTTCTGGGCTGTAGTTGATGGAGGATATGAAGACCATATCGAACTCATTGATGTAGGTCTGGACACTGGTCAGCGGATCTGTAACCGCAGACTGGTTGTTCCCAGAAAACTCTGTCCCTTCTGCAACCATCTGATGGAACCTTGGTATGACAACAAGCACCGGCCGGTCTTTTGGCAGGAATGTCCTACCTGCGGCCATATCCACGATATGCGTGGTCACGAAGACGCTGAATAAACCGGAAAATCCTGTGCGTAGAGGAGGTGAGAAATATGCAGAACGAAGAACTGTCCCGGTATCTGTGGAAGGGGCTGAATCTGAAGCGGTACTCCGTTGTCCGGGTCATCCCGCAGGATGCCAAACACGCTGTGATCATCATGTTCAGCAATGACAAGGATGATCCTCACTGGTGCCTGCAGTACAAGGGCAACGGTCACTACTTTGATACCTTTCAGCAGCTGATGGACTACTTCCACAGCCGCCGCTTTAAGAAGCCGCAGGATTTGATCCTTTGATTACCCCCCCAGGGGCGGGTCATATCTCCACAGCTATTATAGCGGACAACGGGCCTGGGGTCGCACGAAGAAAAACGGCGATTTCAAAGGTAAAAAACCTGAAAATCAAACCATTATTACATGAGAAGGAGTGGATTCTATGTCGAAAGACGGTACGAATCGTGGCGGTGCCCGACCCGGAGCGGGCAGAAAACCCAAAGCGATCTCGGAGAAAATCGCATCCGGGAATCCTGGCGGCAGAAAGCTGACGGTTGTGGACTTCGGTGACGAAGCGGTCAACCTCAAGGGCAGCGAAATGCCCCCGGTCAAGGATTACCTCAAGGCAAAGCAGAAAGACGGAAGCGTCACTTGCGCCGAGGAAATCTACAAGGAAACATGGGAGTGGCTGCGTGAGCGGAAATGCGATCATCTGGTCACCACCCAGCAAATCGAGCAGTACGCCATGAGTGTGGCACGCTGGATTCAATGTGAAGAAGCGGTGTCTGAATTTGGCTTTCTGGCAAAGAAGCCTACAGGCACCGTATTTTCATCCCCCTATGTCACCATGGGCC
>CAZENN010000174.1:0-3580 GCA_964513605.1 uncultured Oscillospiraceae bacterium | reverse complement strand
TGTCTTGGTACGATAATATGCGTAATCCTGTGCCGACATGGTATTTCAAAGGATATTATCTGCAGTACATTGACGGGATTCCTTTCAAGCTGAAAAGTGCTTTTGATTTCAGCTTTATGAAAGAGTATGGATCGGTGTTCAAGGTTTACGATGACCAGGATTCCGGAAACATCTGCTTTGGTACTGAAAAAGACGGTCAGCGTTATTTCGTCAAGTTTGCCGGTGCTCCTACCGAGCAGTTTGGCGGCGATCCTGCGGATGCTATCTCCAGATTGAAAGCTACTCTCCCTATTTACAGCGATCTGAAGCACAAGAATCTGATCGAACTTATTGAAGCCAAGGAAATTGGCGATGGGTTCGCTATGGTATTCAAATGGGCTGATGGTGATTGTATGGGTAGAATGTACCCTGCGGCACACCGTCGCTTTATGCAGCTTCCCATCAATGACAGGCTCGCCGTATTCAGCGACATACTGAGCTTCTTGGAATGTGTTGTCTCACGCAACTATGTAGCTATAGATTTTTATGACGGCAGCATTATGTATGACTTTGCGAACGGAAAGACGACGATCTGCGATATTGACCTTTTCCGTAAGCAGCCTTGCATCAACGATATGGGACGTATGTGGGGCAGCTCTCGCTTCCAATCCCCGGAGGAATATCAGCTCGGAGCCGATATTGATGAAATTACGAACGTCTATACCCTTGGTGCTACCGCTTTTGCGCTCTTTGGTGAGTATAACCGCACACGAGAAAAATGGCAGCTCAGCGACAAGTTGTTTGAGATCGCCACAAGAGCTGTGAGTGATGATCGTACCAAGCGTCAGCAATCAATCAGACAGTTCACAGCAGAATGGGAGGCGGCACAATAATGAAAGCTATCGCATTTTGCGGACTTGCGTGTTGCGTTTGCTCCGAAAATAAAGGTTGTGTAGGTTGCCAAGACGGAGGCTGTGAAAGCCACGGCTGGTGCAAAAACTATAACTGTTGTAAAGAAAAAGGGCTGAACGGTTGTTGGGAATGTTCTGAATTTCCTTGCACCGGATGTATGCTCGATAAGCCCCGTATTCGTGCTTTTGCAGAGTTTGCAAGAAGATACGGTGTAGAGGAACTTGAAAAATGCCTCCTTAGAAATAAGGAAAAAGGCATTGTTTATCACTATGAAGGTCAGCTCGTTGGCGACTACGACAAGTGCCAGACCGAGGAAGAAATCATTGAAATGATTAAGACCGGTAAATGACACGCTGACAAACGTGAAGCCAAAATAAAATGATGAATTGGCTTTCAGATTGGAGAAAAGATGAAAATACAATTAAGCGACAATCTAATAAAGCATTACTTACAAAATGTTTATTTTATAAACGGGCATAGTTATGCGGGTAAATCCACAATGGTCAAGATGTTGGCTGAACGATATGATATGATCCATTGCGGCGAAAACTACCATGATGTATTTCCTCGAAATAAACTTTCCCGCTGGAAGCAACCAGGACTATGCTATTTTGATACCATGAGTGGTTGGCAGGAATGGTTAAATATGACCCCGGAAGAACATTGGAACTGGTATAATCAAGTCTCCAATGAATGTGTAGAAATTGAGATTTTGGAGTTGATAAAACTGGCGGCATCCGGAAGGAAAGTTGTTGTTGATACCAATATTCCTCCCGACATATTGCGTGAGATCTCGTCCTATAATCGTGTTGCTATCCTCCTCTGTGATCCACCGGATATATGCGCCACCCGATTCTTTGATCGAGACGATCCCGACAAAAAATTTATGATGGATCAGATCAAAAAGTGCCCCGATCCAGAAGCTACTTTAAGAAACTTTAATTCATGGGCGCTATATCATCCTCCAGTAGAGATCGACTGGGAGCATACTGGATTCTTCTCATATACTCGCTCCGATTTTGATACCGACACACGAGAAGAAATGCTGTCGATTTTGGCAAAACACTTTGGTTTGGAGGAAGTTAAATAAATGACTATTCACGAAATGCAAAATCTGAACCGAGCCACTATTGAATATGCTTCAACAGTTATTGTGCCCGGCATGACGCTTGTTGAGCTTCGCAAACTGTGTGAGGAATATATGCTCTCCCATGGTGCGGATTCCTTTTGGTATTGGGATGTTGGTGCTTTTGTTTTCGCCGGTGATAAGACCGCTGTATCGGTATCCGGTCGTGAGTATAAAACAGATGACCACATAATTGAGCCAAACGATATTATCACAATAGATTTAAGCCCGCAAAGTAACTGCATTTGGGGCGACTATGCCAGAACGCTGATCGTAGAAAACGGCAGGATCGTCAAAGACGTAGAGCAAATACAGAATGATGAATGGCGAAACGGTCTCAAAATGGAAGCCTATCTGCATGAAGCTATGCTTGGTTTCGTGAATGAGAACACTACTTTTGAGGAGCTGTTCTACTACATAAACGATCAGATCAAAGCTCGTGGGTACGTCAACCTTGATTTTCTTGGAAACTTGGGTCATTCCATAGTTAAGGATAAAAGACACCGTATCTACATCGAAAAAGGAAACACGGAAAAACTGTCCGCTGTCGAAGCGTTCACTTTTGAACCGCATATCAGCTTGCCTGGGTCTTTATACGGATTCAAAAAGGAAAACATATACGGATTCAACGGTGGTGTTTTGACCGAACTATAAAGCAAGCCCCAATTCGATTTGTGTTCATGGTCGATGAAAACATAATCAGAAATTAGAATTTGACGGAGGATTCATTATGCAAATATCAGTTTGTAAACTAACATATGAATTATTGGACGATTGGTTAGCTTATTTTGACAAAGATGCCTTTTCAGACAATGATGAATGGTGCGGATGTTATTGTATGTGCTACCATTGGGATCGTGAGTTGGAAAAGAAACGTGCTTGGAATTGCGATAGAGATTGCGCTGAATTTAACAGAAAGCAAGCCATTAACTTTATAAAAAGCGGTCGTATGCAGGGATATTTAGCATACGTTGATGGAAAGGTTGTTGGATGGTGCAATTCAAATAATAAAAAATCATATAATAATGTCAATTTTAACTTTGCAGAAGAAGTACCTGATAACGGTGAGAGAATAAAATCTATTGTTTGCTTTTCTGTTTCACCGGAGTATAGGGGCTACGGTGTTGCTACCGCTTTACTTGAATATGTATGTAAAGATGCAAAGGCAGATGGATTTGATCTAATAGAGGCATATCCATTTGAACACAATGAAAACCACTCTTATCATGGTCCTCTATCCATGTATAAAAAGAACGGATTTAGTGTGTGCTGGCAAATTGAAGGATGTATTGTTTGCAGAAAAATCCTATGATTCATATACGATACAGCTTGTAGCAAAACAGTTTACTTAAAAGAAATTGGTATAAGGAGAAGCAAGTATATGAGCGAAATTAAACACGAGTCAATCGACAACATACCTAAAAGCCATAAAAACGAACACGAGGGATACGAATATTATCGCCGTAAGTTTGTGCCCTTTGGAGGAGCCAAGAACACTTTGGTTAGTATTTATGAGATTCCTCCGAAGAAAGCGGCATACCCCTATCATTTCCATCACAACAA
>CAZENN010000173.1:0-3613 GCA_964513605.1 uncultured Oscillospiraceae bacterium | reverse complement strand
GCATTTATGATAAAAGAAATCTGATTGGAGGTACGGAATATGGAGAAAACACCAGGCGGGAAGGATTCGTATATTCTGGTGGAGTTCGACGGAATGCAGAAAGCAATCCGCAGGGAAAAACTACCGGAAGCACGAAAGATGGAAGCAAAGATGCGAGAAGCGGCTTACAGAGCAGGGTTTTCACAGGAAGAAATAGACAGACTTTATACACTTCGGATAGTGAAGGAAGAAGACTGACTCGTGAGCAAGCTGTGCAGCTTCAGAATACGGCGATTACAGATGAACATGGTGCTCCGCTTGCCCTTTATCATGCCACCGATAACGTAGATTTTACTGTTTTCAAAAAGGGGGATACGGGTTTCCACTTTGGAAGTGCAGAGCAAGCCGCCGGTCATATCCAAAAACGCGGTTACACATCGGGGCGCACATTCCGGGTGTACCTTAATATTAAGAGACCCATACAGGTGCGAAATGACATTATGGGCTGGGGATCCAGGAGTACAGCGCTTTATCTATGGAGTGAAGGTATATTAACCGATTTGGAGTTCGATGAGGTGAAATCGGTCTGGAAAACAGGGGATGGTTACAACTCCAATTCAGCAGCCAAACTACGCAGTATTCTTGAAAGCAAGGGCTATGACGGCATCGCTTACCCCAATGGTTTTGAGGGTGCCGGTATGTCCTACATGGCATTTTATGATAGCCAGATCATCCGCACCGGCGAAACACAATTTGGCACTGCTCCTGCCGAAGCCGTGGATGCGGTAGCAAAGAGATCCACAAGTGACGGAAGATCTTATGACGAAATAAAGAAGAACGGAACAGCCGAAAGAAAAGGCAATGTTTTTGAGGGTTATGATGGGAAAAAGCCGGATATTTCCAAGCTGCTTCCCCAGCAGCGTGTAGGTGTCTCCTTCGCACAGCGGATGGCAAAGAAATTTGGAATGACGTTCTATTTTTACCACTCCTACATGAGAGACGGAGTGCGAGTTTACAAGAACCGTAACGGTAAGATCGTAAAGGCGGAAAACGGCTTCTATGACCCGTCAGACCGGAGTATCCACATTGACTTGAACGCCGGAAGCTTCGGCAGAGGTACGGTGCTGTTTACCATTTCCCATGAATTGGTTCACTTCATGAAAGATACCTCGCCCCAGCATTTCGAAAAGCTGGGGGATCTGCTGGTAAAGGGCTACGCCAAGCAGGGGCAGTCTGTGGATGATCTGATTGCCTTACAGCAGGCAGAGGCGGAAGAAAACAACCGAACCCTTACCCGTGAGGAAGCCTTTGAAGAAGTCGTTGCGGACTCCATGGAGGAAATTCTGGCAGATGGCAGGGTTATGGAGCTGATGCAGAAGCTGGAAACAGAGGACCATAGTCTTGCCGGGAAGGTAAAGAAATTTTTCCAGGACATCATGCAGCTGCTGAAAGATACCATCAAGGCATACAGCAACTTTGCCCCGGACAGCCGAGAGGGCAACATGGTCAGAGAAATGCGTGACATCTACGCCCAGCTCCAGGAGGTTTTTGCTGAGGGTATTTATGAGGGCGGTAAAAACCACGGCAAAATAGAGGCGAACGAAAACACCACCGGTGAGGGTGGTGTAATGTTTTCGCCAAGAGCGGCTGCTGAGAATCGTACTTTTGCTAATAGGGATGTGTCCAATGAGTATGCATCCCTAAATCAGGAAGATGTTGCTAAAAGGTTACTGGAAAAGGGCTTCTACTCCCAAAAGGCAGCAGGTGTTGCAGAGGCCATAGCAGCAAGGCTGAACGGGCAGAAACTTACCAGGACTCAAAGAAGCATCTTGAGGTCCGCAACGGACAGTGCAGTAGTACGAGATGTTATTTCCGAGTTCATGAAAAAGAAAGTAGATGGGATTGACAGTACGCAGAAACGTATGTATGATGAAGGAAGCATCAGTGATGGTCTTACAGATGAAGAAAAAGCCGCACTATGGGATCTTGCATACCAAAGAGTAGGTGGAGACAGAGCTGGGGGATCAGGAATGTTACGAGAAATCGGAAGCATGCCTCCTGAATCTGTTTCCTCCGCACAGCGCCGAGGATTAACATCTGAAGTAGATGTGTTCGGTGATAATGACTATGCAACTGTAATGGGAGACTCGTCTCTCCACCAAGTCCGGAATGCCTTTTCAAAGAGAACCTATGAAAGCGGCACAGATGTACTTGATGAGATTAAAAGAACCGGTGAAATTGTAATTGAGTTTAATTATAGCTCCAAATACGATGAAATTGAGTTTGCTAGACAATTAGCAGATCAGCAAAAGGGCATGAAGGAACTGACAGTTCAAGAATATCTGGATAATCGCCGAAAGTATATTAAACAAGGACGCGCAATAGAAAGCAATGCGGCACAGCAAGTAGCGAGAGAAAAAGCATTTGCAGATAGGGTAGACGAGTTACAAGATGCAGGATTATCTCTAAAAGAAGCAGAAGAACAGGCAAAGAAATGGTTGGATACGCAGGTTGCTTTACACCTTCCCGATCAAGTGGCTGGTGGATATTCCGGTAACGTCGGTGGTATCGGTGATAAGGGGGTTAACTCTTCAATTGGTGCACAGTGGCGTTATAGAATTACTGGTGTTGATGCGCAAATACAAAAAATGTCAGAGAGTATGTCTGAAGCGGAGAAAAATACAACATATCTTAATGTGAATTTAATATACAATGGAGAATAGTATGCTGCAAATTGAAAAAGGTCAGGATATAGCGCAAGAATTACTACAAAAATATAAAACAATTGTACCCGAAGAATTAACTAAAATTTGGGGGGATTATGGATTGGCTAGATTGATGGGGGGATATCTAAAAGTAGTAAATCCGGAAGATTATAAAGACTTGCTTAGCGAAACGTATTTTAGGGGGAATATTTCTGTTCCGATCCTAGCAACGGCTTTTGGGGATATCATAACGCTTGAAGAAGGTCAATACATTGGTATGGTTAAGTACAAAAACGGTAGTTTTATGATACTTGCAAAAAACTTTAAACGTTTTGAACAAAACCTTGGCGAGGATTATTTTATAGAAAAGTATTTTCAAATTCCTCAGTATACGGAAGCGGTAAAAAAACTAGGAGAACTAGAGAAAGATGAATGCTTTGGCTATGTGCCATTATTGGGACTAGGTGGTAGCGAAAAAATTGAGAATTTAAAGAAAGTAAAAATTAGGGAACACATTGAATTGATATCACAAATGGTAGGGAAGGTAGGTATATAACATTTTTATGGAAGTACGGATGGTTCGTTGTTTTGACAAGTAATCCATAAAATAGGGAGGCGGTTTTCTGGACGGGGAACCGCCTCCCTTGTCTTTCAGACTGCCAGTAATGAGGCAAATGCATCTGTAACGCCGGAAGATGTAACCAACAAGGAAGGGGAGGAAGCGGCAAGGGACTATATGGACTATTTGCAGCCAACTCTGAACGAACGCTCCAATTTAAAGGTGGCGCAGTTTGCGGCGAAGGTGGCAGACAAAGCTCCCATATTGTCCTCGCTGCTCAGCACTCCGGTGAAGCTCATGGGCGGTCTGGGAATTGTGGATGCCTCAGCGCAAAAGCTTATCCGGGATGTGACCGGCGAATGGAAGCCCA
>CAZENN010000172.1:0-3622 GCA_964513605.1 uncultured Oscillospiraceae bacterium | reverse complement strand
CACAGGCGCAGAACATAAACGCAAGATGGAAAATATGCGGCTGATAATATAAAAAGCGATACCTGCGGCATCGGTCAATAACATAATCCGTATTATGTTGTAACTATGTTCATCAAAATTCACTAATTTATTTTTACGCAAAATATAATAGCATAAATCACAGGAAGAATCAACCGCTTTTAAGTTATATTTTATGGATTTTAAAGATAATTGGGATAAATAAGCATGACAAAAGAGCCTTTCCACAATTCTTTCGTTCGAAAGCAAGGAAAGGCTTTTATTGTCATGCCTTTTTATGCTTCAATTTAGTTTGAATATGTAACCAGATGCTTGGGGCTAAGATCAATACAACATAATACGGATTATGTAATCAAAAATCCAAAAGAAAGTAGGAGGAGTTTTATGAAAAGAGTTATATCCATCGTATTGTCGCTCTTAATTTTAGTGGCAATGATACCACTTAGTGGTTTTGCATCTGTTCGTGCAAATGCTACAATAATTGATAACGGAAGCAATAGCGCAATCGATGTGGGCGATTGTATTACACTAGGCACTTATAACGGAGAGCCTATTGTTTGGCGTTGTGTGCTTATCGATGAAAATGGTCCACTTATGTTGGCTGAAGACATATTGTGTACAAAAGAATATGATGCTGCAGGCGAAAGTTCGACTTACCATACTGATGGATGGGGATATATTCGCAAAAGATCTGGTTCGAATTGTTGGTATGATTCAAATATTCGACAATGGTTAAACTCAAGCGAAACAAATGTTGAATACACTCATTGTCCACCGAGTTATTCAAACGAAGCAGGTTTTTTAACCAACTTTTCCCAAAGTGAGTTGAGTTACATTAAGGTAGCAACACGATTAGTGAATGTGAATATATGGGAGAGTAAAAGGAACGGATATTGTGATGGAGGAAGTTCAGATAGGGTCTACTCTGTTCTTAAAAACGCTTCGTTTAACGCGGAGTCATATTATTATAAATATGTTTCGGATGCAGTATTTTTGATCAGTGCTGTTCAGTTTAATGATATCTACAATAATAACTCGGCATATCTAAAAGCTTCATCAGAGTATTGGACTTGTATTAATTACGGAAATGATTTTGCATGTTATGAATTAGTTTCTACGATTAATGCAGACGGCTCGCTCCATAGTAGCTCAAATCAAAGAGGCGCTTGTGATACTACAATGGGTGTCCGACCTGCGTTTTATTTGAATGTGGAGAATTACGAGGCGAATAATGTTAGCAGTGAATATTCCAATCTCATGGGTGATGCATGGAAAAATGCAGGAATGGAAAATATCAATGAATACTTGCTGACGATGCCGAGCATCGCAAAGGCAGTTGTAGATTCTTATAATGCCGATCAGTCCTTTATGAAGGCTGTAGCCAAATGGAAATACTTTGAATACTTATTTGAACCCGGCGACATGGTGGATGATGCACTAAGCTTAAAGGATTATTACTCCAGTGTCCTTCTGCCGCTAATCAATGATAGTATTACAGACGAAAATTATGCTAAACAAATAACGGAGGCTGGAAAATTTAATGAAATAAAAATATCAAGTGAAATTACAAAGCTTATTAAATCTTGCGACGAAATAGATCATGAAAGATTGTTATCCGGTGGTACTTGCACTATTGAGGAAATTACGAAACTAAATAACAAGATTAATTCACTTGATGATTATTCAAGTGCTGTATCGGATGTTGGAAAATTCTTAAAAGCCGGAACAACCATCAACGAAAGCATTAATTTATATATTAACTATTCTAATGTTAAAAACACTTCAAAATATATCATCAATGTTTTGAACAAAATTAAAGAAAATTCATCAGATCCGTTACTTGCAATAGCTATTGATGAAATTGTCTACGCTTCTGAAAGTTCTTTTACAGCTATCGAAACCGGTCTTTGCGAGGGTATTGTCAATGCCGGAAAAGATTATGGCGTTGAATTAATCAATGAGGCATGGGGAACGGTATTAACAAGTACTCCCTTAGGAAAAGGCCTGCTTATTGGATATAAAATAGGTAAGCCTCTTTCTAATGCACTATGCGCAAGTGATGCAATCATCTCGAACTACTTTGATTTTGTTGCATTATGCGAAGTAGAACGGGCTCTAAAGGTCTCAATCAAGGATTTAGAAACAGATTTTTACAATAGCACCAATGCTGATGCTTCGCTAAATTATATAAACGCAGTTGCTCTCTGTTTCAAGACATATTATCTCTCTCTTGATTATGCAACCAATTTGTCAAATAACAGCTATCTATGTCCTTTTGCATATGTTTTCTATAATGGCAAACAAAAATTTGAGGATGCCATTGCACAGTATACCTCTACGCGTTCCGGATTAAAAGAATATGAAGATTTGCTGTTTAGGTTGTGGGCTTATTCGTTAAAAGAACAATATCCTGATGTTTATACTGAAATTCTGCCCTCGTTAGGTAATCTCTATCAAAATGATCTCTCCTCAGCGCTTGTGCGATTGGAATATCTGTCAAAAACATATACCGGCGAGGAACTTAGACCAATGGTTACAGTGACTATGGGAAGCGCCGTCCTTATGCCTTCAGAATATACTGTAACTTATCATAACAATGTTGAGCCCGGTGTTGCGACCGTTCAAATCACTGCTGTAGAAGGAAGTTTGTATACCGGAACAAAAGCAGTTTCGTTTACAATAAAAGAATTGCCATTTGTAAAACGGTTGTCAATCCGGGGAAGCCTTATGAATACAGCATTATTCAAGTTGTATACCACTAGAAGCGGGGCGCAAAGTGGAATTGAATTGCCCGATGTTTATTTCTACGATGGCGATCAACTAGTGGCATCTGTAGAAAATGGTATAATAACAAAAGATGATCTGCCTATCTTCATAACCGATGATGGCGTTGATGTGCTCATGCAGGATAAGGATTATACCGTCAAAGTCAGCGGCGATTCTGACCTGACTTACAATGCTGAGCTTCAAAAGCTGGATGAAAACTATTCCATAATCGAAACAAGCAATTACAATAATCTGCTTTTGAGTGATGACATTCAGTGCAATATCTATGCTGATGCAGCGGATGAGGTTATCGTTAATGACAGTATTCAAACACCGGATTATACATCGGCAGACACCTCCGGCAATGAGGCATTCTCAATTAATTCTGAGCAATGTGCAACCGATGTTTCTGCTTACGAAGGTCAACGCGTATATGTGGGTGCCATTATTCCAGAAGGTCATATTTTCACCGGCTGGACTGTTTCTCCTCAGATTGCACTAAGCAGCAATTCCGCTGTTACTAGCTTTATTATGCCCAGTGAGCAGGTGTCCATAATTGCAAGCTTCATCGAAAACCCGTCGTATTTTGATCTGAAGGATGCAATTGTAAAAACGGCTGAAATTGAATCCGGTCAATATACCAAGACCAGCTATGCTGCACTGCAGCTTGCCATTGAAAACTCAATGCTTGTACTTACGGATGATATTGCCGATTCTTTGAGTAAAGAAAAGATTGAAGAAATCCAATCCGCTGTTGATGCACTGGAAGAAATTCCTGCTCTTGCATTCAAAGGCGCATCCCTTTCCTTGCAACACAATCTAGCAATCAACTACAAGG
>CAZENN010000171.1:0-3655 GCA_964513605.1 uncultured Oscillospiraceae bacterium | reverse complement strand
TAGAGAAGAGAACAAAAAAACGACAACTTTCTATCGAAAGCTGTCGTTTCTTATGGTGCGAGAGATGGGACTCGAACCCACACGGCGTAACCACACGCACCTCAAACGTGCTTGTCTACCATTCCAACACTCTCGCAGGACCTGAATATTATAACTCCGTAACGCAGTTTTGTCAACCATTATTTTCTGAGACTTGTGAAGGGCCAGTTTCAGGGGCCAGTTTCAGTTTAGTCTTGAAAAAGTTGGGAACATCTGCTACACTGTAGAGGAATAAGTTTGGAGGATACCCCAATGACAAGATTTTTTGTTACCCCGGAGGAAATGCAGACGGATTTTATTGTGCTGACCGGTCAGAACGCCCAGCACGCAAAGGTACTTCGGCTGAAAAACGGCGAGAATGTTCTGATTTGTGATGGTTCCGGGAATGAATGCCAGTGTACGGTCAGTGATATCAGTGATGGTCAGATCGGTTTGGTGGTGCGCAGGAAGCAGGAGTCGGAGGCGGAAGCTTCTGTGCAGGTCAGCGTATATATGGCCTTTTCCAAAGGTGATAAGCTGGAACATGTGATTCAAAAGGCGACAGAGCTTGGGGCCTTTGAGATCATTGCATTTCCATCAGCCAGATGTGTTTCCCGTCCGGATGAGAAAAGTCTGAGGAAGAAGCTGGAACGCTGGCAGAAGATCGCAGCCTCCGCGGCAGAGCAATCGGGACGTGGCAGAATTCCTCAGGTGCTGGCTCTTTCCAGTTACCAAGAGGCACTGACCCGGGCGGCAGCAGCAGATAAGGCCATTCTCTTTTATGAGAATGAAAATGCTGTAACCTTGCGTATGAGCCTGGACACCGGGAGCTGGAAGACCATCAGTCTCATGACCGGACCTGAGGGAGGGTTGGAGCCTTCTGAGGTAGAAAAAGCCCACCTTGCGGGTTTGGAAGTCTGTACATTGGGAAAACGGATTTTACGCTGTGAGACTGCTCCGCTGTGCGCCTTGTCAGCGGTTATGTATCATGCAGGTGAATTTTGAAAATAATACCGTCTCTGCTCATAAGCTACGGCAGAGACGGTATCCTTTTATTTGTGGTATTTACTTCCGGCTTGAATGGCTTCTGCTCGATAAAGCTGTTCCAGCACCATAATTCTGGCCAGATGGTGGGGGAAGGTCATTTTTCCCATGGAAAGCTTACAGTCAGCCATCTGTTTGATTCGATCAGCCATGCCAAAGGAAGAACCGATCAAAAAGCAGGCACTGCTTTTTCCGGAAAGCTTCACATCCTTTAGCTTTCGGGCAAAGTCTTCACTGGATAATTCCTGTCCCTCAGGCGTAAACACGCAAAACCATGCACCTTTTGGGATTTTTGCGCAAATCAATTCCGCTTCTTTTTCCAAGCCGGCCTTGATCTCGGCAGGGGAAGGGTTTTCGGGGAGGCGGCACTCAGGCAGTTCCAGCAACTGAAATTTGCAATAGCCACCCAACCGTTTACTGTATTCACCGGCAGCTGAAAGATAAAACTTTTCTTTCAGCTTGCCCATGGCGATCAGGGTAATCTCAAACATCAGCCACGCTCTGCTTCAAATTTCTTCAGGCAATCCACCAGAGCCTCCACGCCCTCCTTGGGCATGGCGTTGTAAATGGAGGCACGAAGACCGCCCACAGACTTGTGACCCTTCAAATTGTCAAAACCGGCGGCTTTGGTGTAGGCAACCACTTCCGCATCCAGCTCTTTGGAACCGGTAACGAAAGGAACGTTCATCACGGAACGGACACTGGCTTCTACCGTACCCTTAAACAGCTTGGAGCTATCCAGATAGTCATACAGAACGGCAGCCTTGTCCTCGTTTCTCTTTTCTACAGCTTCCAGACCGCCGTTGTCCAGCAGGTAGCGGAACACCTTTCCGCAGACGTAGATAGCCCAGCAGTTGGGAGTATTATACATAGAACCGGCACTTGCGTGAGTATCGTAACGAAGATAAACAGGCACCGTGGTATCCACATCGTCCCGGATCAAATCCTCACGAATGATGACGATGGACATACCGGCAGGACCGATGTTCTTCTGAACACCGCCGTAGATCACGCCGTAGTCGGACACGTTGCAGGGCTTAGACAGGAACATGGAACTTTGGTCGGAAACCAAGATCTTACCCTTGGTATTGGGCAGGGTCTGGAAAGTGGTGCCGTGGATCGTTTCATTTTCGCAGATGTAAACATAGTCCGCATTCTCACGAATGGGCAGGTCGGAACAGTCAGGGATGTAGGAGTAATTCTTATCCTCAGAGGTGGCAACACATTTCACATCGCCAAACTTTTTAGCTTCGGCAAAGGCTTTTTTACTCCAGGCACCGGTTACAATATAGTCCGCAACGCCGTTCTTCATCAGATTCATGGGAATCATAGAGAACTGCAGCGTAGCACCGCCCTGGATGAACAGAACCTTATAGTTATCCGGAATACCCATGAGCTTACGCAGATCAGCCTCGGCGTTATCATAGATTTCCTGAAATGCCTTGGAGCGGTGAGACATTTCCATGACGCACATACCGGAGCCGCGGTAATTCATCATTTCATCACGAATTTCTTCCAAAACGCTTACCGGCATAGTAGCAGGACCGGCAGAGAAATTGTAGGTACGATTATACATTTTGGGTTCCTCCTTATGTCTATATGGGTGTTTATTATGTGTTATTATACCGCTGAAAAGCATAATTGGCAACTGACGAAAAGGTAAATTTTCCGCGATGAATGGACACTTGACCTTGTGGCATCCTACAAAAGAGAGGAGGTGCCTGTGTGGAGGAAAAAAGAGATCCGCTGTCCCTGATTCCACCGCTGCTTCAGTCTAATTCCTTTCCCATCATCACCGACCCTTTTGGAAGCTATACGGGACTGGTGCAAAACCTGAATGAAAAACCGGTACAGGATGCAGATGATTTGTAAGCGATCCCCCAGCCCGAGGGTTGGGGGAACCCTATTAAAAACCCTTGTACTTTTGACGGGTTGCCATACCACCACGGATATGCCGCTCCTGCTTATTCTGCTCAAGGACCGTCCTTACCTGGTCGTATAGAATACGGTTGCACATTGGCAGCCGATACTGCAGGTCCTTGTGAACGGTAGACTTTGAAATTCCAAAATGTTTGGCGGCAGATCGTACAGTTGCCTTGGTCTCAATGATGTACACAGCCAATTCGCAGGCCCTCTGCTCAATGGTGTCTGACATAGTCTCCCCTCCGATGCTGAGTGCTGCCATGAGAATCTATGTTTGTACGAAAGGGGATATGCCTGCTGCGAGAATTAGACAGAATATAAATATTTTCTTAATAATCGGATATTTACTGGATTTTTACAGTATCATCAGGTATAATAAGCTGTGTTTCTAATATGATAGGGGGGACTAAATTGAATATTGGACGAAAGACACTGCGAAATATCTTCTTAGGTGCCGCCGGGTGTATTCTGCTCTATTGGCTGCTGTTTGACACAGATCGGGTCAAAAGTGTTTGGCAGTTTATTATGGCGATGATCGCACCTTTCGGAATTGGTGCCTCTATTGCATTCATCCTGAATGTGCCTATGCGTGGCATTGAAACGAAGCTGAAAGGCATCAAGAAACATGGATTAAGACGATTGATTGCGCTGGTACTTACATTCTTGGCAA
>CAZENN010000170.1:0-3668 GCA_964513605.1 uncultured Oscillospiraceae bacterium | reverse complement strand
CACCGATACCTAGCTTGGAGAGGAACTTTGCGGTGTTGACAGCAGCCATTCTCTTATCGTCATACTTGCCGGTATGCTCATCGAACTTGACCACGGTGCCTCCGTCCTCAAAGTATACCTCCACATCATCAGACTCAATTTGAGCTTTCTGCTTTGCTGTCTTCTGCTCAGCCGTCATCTTCGCTTCAGCAGCGGTGCGCATCTTCTTGTAGGTAGTTTCCTCGGACTCGATACCGATCTTCCTTGCCGATTGACCCAACAGATATGCACTCTTCATCTGCGTATCAGACAGCTTCGGAGTGAATTTGCCTGCCTTGAGATCCGCTTCGGAGTAGCCATGGTAGCCGTAAGTGTATGCCTCGTCAATGCCGTTGAGATACTCGCCCACGGTCTGTCCAGAGGAGGAATCGTAGTCCCTGATGATAGCCATTGCCGCACCAGGGGTAATGTTCTCGATCTTGGAAACAGCAGAGACAAGGTAAGACTGATTGTCATCCGCAAAGTCGATCTCATCTGCGGACACCTCTTTGCCATCAGCTGTCTTGAAGGTCATCTGACCATCTCCGACAGTCACAATGTCCACATTGTTGATGTCGATAGCTTCATCAGTCTCACGGATGGTGGCCTGTCCACTCTCGGACACACCTAAACTGGACTCAGTGCCGGTACGCTCCTCAAGGGATTTGTAGGTGGCAGGATCTTCGGCATTTGCCATCGCATCGATGAGGGAGCGAATCACCTTCTTGTTGTAGGCGGTTGCATTGACCTGCTTCGTTCCAATCTCCTCTGCCCACTCAGTGGAGAAGTTCTCGGAGACAATGTTCTCAGGGAGAAGTTCGTTTGCAACTCTGGCACCGTACTCGCTATGGGTGAGGAGGGTCTTCTCAGCACGAGTGATTTCCTGCCCGGTTGCCCATTTGGTAGCGATTTCTGCCAACTCGGCAACATTCTCGGTCTGGCCCAGGTTTGTGAGTCTCTGCTCAGCTGCCTGCTGGATCTTCTTCATGTCATTGGCAGTAATCTGCTCCTTGTTGGCGGCGAGGATATTGCGGACCTGCATTCCAGTGAGGTTCTTTCCTTTATCCAGTTTGCTCTGCGCTTTCTGCACATATTGGCTATCAGGATTAAGCTCCAGCCCTTCTGCAACCAACGACTGTGTCTTGGTCTTGTCCTTTGCAGTTTTGCCGTACTCAAAGCCTGCCGCAATGCTGGTTCCTGCATAGGTTCCACCACCGATTGCAGTACCGGAAAGAAAACCACCCAGAGCGTCCAAGCCGATTTGTGCAGCCTGCTCTGCCGCCACCAAACCGAATGCCTCCTGTGGAGATTTGCCTTCGTCAATGTAAGCCTGCATGGCCACATTCCACTCGCTTTTATCTCCGGCTATCATAACATCGGCAAGTAAGTTGATAAGGCTTGTACCTGCCTCTTCGCCACCTTCGGAAAGTGCGTTTTTCAGCACAT
Source organism: uncultured Oscillospiraceae bacterium (assembly GCA_964513605.1). Taxonomy (GTDB): domain Bacteria; phylum Bacillota; class Clostridia; order Oscillospirales; family Oscillospiraceae; genus Faecousia. The sequence continues at coordinate 2,204 of CAZENN010000170.1, read as the reverse complement.
ACCTAAGTGCGCCCTCGGACATATCTCCCTCTAACCATGCACCAAGGGAGATCTTCTCCATAGCAACTTCAGCAAGACCGGCTATCGTACCAAGAGCGAATGCCTCCCCATCTTCCAGACCCCTATCCTTGGCGGCAATGGTCGCATCTGCCGCAGCACCTGTTCCCATAATCGCCAGTGACAGTCCCTGATTACCACCACTGACAGCAGTTGTGAACAGGAAGTCAGCCATGCTCATGCCGGTGTTGTAAGCAAAGCTTCCAACTTTGCCCCATTTACCACTGTTTTCAATTGTGGTGGATACCTGGGAGCGAATGGTGCTGGGGATGTAGGAGAAGCGATTGTATCCGGCATTCTGATCCATCTTGCCGTCATCCAGCATATCCGCAGCCTGCCCCAGATAACTCAGACCCTTCAATGGGGAGATCAAGGTGCTGAACACAGACGAGCCGACCGGAGATTCTTTTGCGTAGGCAGCCCAAAAGGCTTGCTCTTGCGCTCTTTTTCTTCCTTTAAGATCGTTGTCAACAAAGTTCAGAAATTCGCCTGCTGCTTCCTTGCCTTGTGTCTTGTAGAGATAGTTGTATACTCCGATCTCATCATCCGTCATGGTCTCCAGGAAGCCTTTGTCGAGTCCGAGGAAATACGCATCCAGGACCGTTTCGTTCACACCAACCGCACTGATGGCATCCTGGTTGCGGTTGATATAGTCATATGTTACATCGCCGTACAGCTTGGATGTATCGAGCTGATCGCCCTCGCCTCCAATAAAGCTGAACATTTCGCCCAATCCATAACGAGCGTCATCCTCTGCCACATCCGTTCTTGTGCTGACATACTGGCTATTTGCAGCATAGTCTTCTGCATCCATATTAGCCATGTAACCTTCATAGCCTTGTACATACTTTGCCCGCTCGATTTGGTCTTCCAGCTCGGCTATCCGTTTGTCATATACATTGGTAGAAGTAGAACTGTTGCCGGAGATTGCTTCATTGGCACCGGCAAGCGGAATACTGGTGTCTGGGGTAGTACCCATCCATCTGCCCAACTTATCCCAGAAGGATTCATCTTCCTGTGCTTGCTTTCTTTTCTCCTCCTGCTCTGCAAGATAAGATTCCCTATCTTTTTTCAGCTCTTCCAGCTCCAGCTCACCTGCTGCAACATCATAGACCTGATCCTCGGCATACTGTTTCTGACCTGTCTGCCATTCATTGTAGAGCTTCTCAGCCGTGTATCCAGCTACAGTCTGTTCCTCGTTGGGCGTGAATTTCGCCCAATACTCATTGTCCTTTTGGGCAGATAAGACGAGCTGATTCTGAGCAACTCTTGCCTTGGTAATGGTGCTTTTTATCTCCGCAATCCAGTCCTGATCAAGGTAGTCCTTGTTCTGATCAATGTAGGAAATAATGGCAGCAGCCTCTGCATCGGAGCTGCTCTTCTGCTGAGTGACCGTGTTCAGCCAGTCAGCAGAATCGCTCACATAGGAATCCTCGTAGGTGTACTTTCTGCCAGAATAGCGGTTCTGGTAATTGGTTACATAGCTGTTGTGGTTCTTGAGCCAGGAGTTGACTCTGTTGGTGATATCGTTACCTATCGCAGTTATAGTGGAACCGTCAGTATCCCACCAAAAGCTCTTACCGCCGCTCTGCTGGGTATCATTTTCCCACCAGTATTTCTTTCCTGTCTGGGTATTAGACTGATTGGTAGTCTGCTTAGCAGACTGCTCCTCGTCTTCTTCCCACCAGTATTTACCTGCCATTCGTTATCCCTCCTTGTTACATAATCATGTTCACACTGTATGCGTTTCTACCGCCACCATAGCCGCTACCAGTGGCACCGCTACTGGTACCGCTACTGATACCGCCACCACCTTTAGGTGTCAGCTCTGCAAGCTTTTTCTGGAATGCATACAACCCCTTGATGGCATCTTCACCATATATTCTTGTATACTCGCTGGTAATGAGTGCCAGGTCATCCAGATCTTCTGCACCATTGATGGCTTTTGTGATGATATTATATGCGGTACTACCAACTTCCAGTTCGCTGTATTTCGCCTCAGTGCCACCAGTAGAACCCAGACTTGCAGTGTAGGCATCCTTATAAGCGTTTGCCTGATTTCTGCTCATACCTGCCTCTGCCAGTTCAGCAGCCGTAGGCTCATAGCCGGTAGCGGTTATCAGGTTAATGAGGTCGCTCTTGGCATT
>CAZENN010000169.1:0-3743 GCA_964513605.1 uncultured Oscillospiraceae bacterium | reverse complement strand
ATGCCAATATCGAAGTCGATGGAACACTGGAGCAGGTCGATCCTGATGAGGTATCTGTTGGCAGTATCATTATTGTTCAGCCCGGCGAAAAAGTGCCTCTGGATGGCATCGTGGTGGAAGGAAGCAGCAGTTTGAATACCAGCGCACTGACCGGCGAAAGCGTTCCCCGTGATGTAAATGTGGGAGATGAAATTGTCAGCGGATGTATTAACATTAACGGCGTGCTGAAAGTTAAAACTACAAAGGAGTTTGGCGAATCCACCGTTTCCAAGATTCTGGATCTCGTTGAGAACGCAAGCTCCCGTAAGTCCAGATCCGAAGCGTTTATCTCCCGCTTTGCCAAGGTCTATACGCCTGCTGTCTGCATTGGCGCAGTGGTTCTTGCGGTTCTGCCTCCCGTTATCCGCATGGTCCTGGGATTGTCAGGAGATTGGACCAACTGGCTGTATCGTGCCTTGACGTTCCTTGTTGTAAGTTGTCCCTGCGCACTGGTCATCAGTATTCCTCTGAGCTTCTTTGCAGGTATCGGCGGTGCGAGCAAGGAGGGCGTCCTTGTAAAGGGGTCCAACTATCTGGAAGCACTGGCGCAGACTAAATATGTGGTTTTTGATAAGACCGGAACACTGACCCAGGGCGTGTTTGAAGTTACAGGTATCCACCATAATAATTTGAGCGATGCTGAACTGATCGAATATGCTGCTTTGGCAGAATGCGCTTCCTCGCACCCCATCAGTAAGAGTCTGCAGAAGGCCTACGGAAAAGAAATCGACCGCAGCCGTGTTAGAGACATTGAGGAGATCAGCGGTCACGGTATCATAGCGAAGGTGGATGACCACGCCGTCGCCGCCGGTAATGACAAGCTGATGCAAAAGCTGGGCATCCAATATCAGCAATGCCACAGCGTCGGCACCATCATCCACATGGCCATCGATGGGGAATACGCAGGTCACATCGTGATTTCCGATGTGCTCAAGAAGAATTCCGGAAAGGCCATCGCGGAGCTGAAAAAAGCGGGCGTGAAAAAGACCATCATGCTCACCGGCGATATCAAGCGTGTCGCGGAGCAGGTCGCCTCCAGCCTGGGCATTGACGAAGTTTACAGCGAACTGCTTCCCGGCGACAAGATATCCAAGGTCGAGCAGATCCTTGCCGGGAAGAAGGAGAAGGAAATGGTTGCCTTCGTCGGCGACGGTATTAACGATGCTCCTGTTTTGACCCGTGCGGACATTGGTATCGCTATGGGTGCAATGGGCTCTGATGCCGCGATTGAAGCTGCCGATGTTGTGCTGATGGATGATGAGCCTATGCAGATTGCAAAGGCCATTAAGATATCCAGAAAGTGCATTGGCATTGTAAAGCAGAATATCGTCTTTGCACTGGTCGTCAAATTTGCCTGCCTTGCATTGACTGCCGTGGGCATCGCCAATATGTGGATTGCGATTTTTGCCGATGTGGGCGTTATGATCATTGCGGTTCTGAACGCCATCCGGGCCTTGCGTGTTCATAACCTGTAACGGTTTTTCGCCTGAACGGCAAGGACGAAAGCATAATTATACCGCTCTGAGGTTTAGCCTCAGGGCGGTTTATAGATTATACGCAAGGAGCTGACAGACGTAAAAATCTGTCGGCTCCTTATCAAATTATTCTTGTGCTATAAAAACCACAAAAGTGTTCCTTTTCCGCGTCTGAAAATTGTCAATTTTTGTAAGCCTCCTTTTGTGATAAAAAACCGCGTAACTACTTGACTTTTCTGAAGAACAGCGGTATGATTATTTATGCCGATAAAGTAAGGAGGATGCTTGTTCGGCGGTGCTGCAGCATAATGTCTGTTATATTGCTGTCGCTGTATCTCTGCAGGCAGACTTAAAGCCCACATTTTGCTGATTATTTCTGCCTGTTGCCTTGGCACAAACGCATTGCGTTTGTGTTATTTTGCTGTGTAATGTAATGAACATTACAAACAAAGAAAGGGGAACGCAATATATGAGAATGAACGAATTCCGTCAAAGACTTATAGATGCTACGGTGCATGTTATTGCCCGAGACGGGCTGGATAAAGCGAGTGCAAAGCAAATTGAAAACTTAGCCGGAATAAATGTTGTGTACATTTATCGCTGCTTCAAGGATAAGGAGGATATGTTTGCAAAAACCTTTTCCTCCTTGGATGAGGAGCTGGCAGTGAAGGCGATGCAGCATGTTTGCGTTATATATATGCCGGATATAGAGTTTGAATTGCGTTGGCGGCATTACTTCTTTGCTGTCTGGGAGCTTCTTCTTAGCAGCCGTGAGAAATGCTTGACCTATGTGCAGTATTACTACTCGCCCTATTTTGTAAAGAATTCAATGGTGGAACACAAGCAAAGATATATGCCCCTTGTGGAAAAATTCAAGGCTGTCTTTAAGGATGAGGCAGATGTGTGGATGCTTCTTAGCCACATATTGAATGTAATGCTGGATTTTGCCATAAAGGTGCACAATACGGATATGCCCAATACTGACGAATATGTAGAGCACGTATTTCGTGTTATATACGCATCAGTAGAGCAATATTTTAGAAAGAACGAGGATAGCTAGTGTGAATAAAAGTATGAAGAGAGCGTTGACGATCATAAAAACGACAATGGTATGGCTCGTTGTTGCCCTTGCCGTGTTTATGATGATTTTCACCGTTATTTCCGTAACCACCTTTAACAGAAATGACCGTGATATATTCGGCTACAAAGCATACATAGTCAATTCGGATTCTATGTCAGCCACCGATTTTGATGCTGGCGACCTTATCTTTGTAAAGGAAGTGGATGCCACCACCCTGCAGGAGGGCGATATTATCACCTATATTTCTCAGAACAGTGAGAGCTTCGGTGAGGTAATCACCCATAAAATCCGCACCCTTACAACCGACGCCCAGGGCAACCCCGGCTTCGTTACATATGGTACTTACACCGGTGATGATGATGCGACCATAGTCACTTACCCGTATATAATGGGTAAATATGTAAGTCACCTTGACGATGTTGGAACCTTCTTCAATTATCTTAAAACACCGCAGGGGTACATTGTTTGTATCTTCATTCCCTTTATGCTGCTTATTCTCTATCAGGGCATAAACTGCATTCGTCTGTTCCGCCGTTATAAGAAAGAGCAGACAGAGGAAATGGAGGCAGAGAAGGCAAAAATTGAAGAAGAGCGTGCCCAAAATGCAAAAATATTGGCAGAGCTGCAAGCACTGAAAGCACAGCTCGAAGGTCAGTCATCCTCGTCTGCATCCGCATCATCGGAGGAACCCCGTCAGGAGGAAGCAGAGCAATCCCCCGAGTAAAAGCGGGCGAATCCTCCTGATACGCAAGTATTCGGACATCTTGTTTGCCGTTCTGTCCTTGCGGATGGGCGGCAATGAAGTGGAGTTAATTGTATGAAAGCTACTTTGAATAAAATATGGGATATCGCCTCTACTGTTTTGGTAGCCTTGGTTGTCCTGTGTGCAGTGTTCCTGATGGGCACACGGCTGATCGGCTACAATTGCTACACGGTTTTGACCGGCAGTATGGAGCCTGTGTATCGCCCCGGTGATTTAATCTACGTCAAGAATGTGTACAACAAAAACATTGGCGGCATTACCGATTCCGCAGAGCGGGAAATTGCCCGCCAGGAAAAGGTGGCAGCAGTGCAGGCACTTGTGGAAAGCGGATCGCTGCAGGCTGGTGACCCGGTTACATTTATGATGAACGAAACCACCATAGCCA
>CAZENN010000168.1:0-3769 GCA_964513605.1 uncultured Oscillospiraceae bacterium | reverse complement strand
GACCTACTGCTTAGAAGGCAGTTGCTCTATCCAGCTGAGCTACTGGCGCATTTTGTGGAGCGGGTGACGGGAATCGGACCCGCGTATCCAGCTTGGAAGGCTGGTGTTCTACCATTGAACTACACCCGCAAGTACACTGCCTCCTGACTATTCAGCCATCGAATTTTATCACAAGTTTTCCTACTTGTCAAGAGTAAAGATCAAAATTTTATTCTGAAAAAGGATCGAGGGTAGTTTCGGTAAAAAATATTGATTTTTTAAGTGATTGTGATACTATAAAGGGCAGAAAAATATGGAAAGGGTGATCTTATGGATCAATGTGAAAAACGTATACTGAGCCTGATTATCTGTCTGGTGCTTGTATTATCGATGTTTCCTACACAGGTGTTGGCTGCCGGAATAGAGGAATTGAGCCACTGTCTGGAAGCGAACGTGTCTGCCAATGCCACAGCGGATACCCCTGCCACAGCGGATACTCCTGCTACGCCGGATATACCGCAGGAGCCGGATGTTCCTCCGGTGATCGCTCTGAAATGGGTGGAAGGCGAGCTGCGGTATTTTGTGGATGAGACATTTACAGAAATTACCAAATTCGTGACCCAGGATGGAAACTGCTATTATGTCCATAATGGCATCGTTCCTTCTGATACCACAACCTTAGTCAAATATGAGGGACAGTGGTATTATATTGTAAAGGGTATTCTGGCGAAGGATGTTTCAACGCTGGTGAAATTTAATAATGGATGGTACTATGTAATAGAGGGAAGGGTTGCTTCTGAGATCACAACTGTGGTGAATTATCACGGCGGCTGGTATCAGGTGGAGTCGGGAAAGGTGACCGGGACTGTTCGGGTGCCTTCGGATCAGAAACAGAGTGTGCGGACGCTGTTTGTATACGCGCCCAACTCATGGAAGAGCGTTTCTGTCTTTTCTTCAAGCCCTGTATCCTACGGTGATTGGCCCGGCAGGGCGTTGAGCGGTGATGAGGACTGGTATTGGATAGAGCTGCCTTTGGATCAAACGGGTCTCATTCTTCACAACGGAGATGGCTGTCAGACGGCACAGCTGGATATAGGCTCCGGGTCGGATGTTTATGTGGTGCTGGGGGATGATGGCTCCGCTGTAATTTATGACGGGGCTTCCAATCACCCACAGGAGGATACGCAAACTGGGAGTATGGAGGTTCTTTATTTGGCTCCATCGGATTGGGACAAATGCAGCGTATACTGGTGGGGTAGTGCCGCTGAGAATCCTGACTGACCCGGTATGACCATGGACATCACGCAGGATCGTTTGTGGACTGGACTGGTGCCCAAAGACGCAAGCTATGTGATGTTCACCAATGGGAAAGGGGAGTGGACGCAATTCTCCCAGCTTCCCACGACGGAGGGACTGGTTTATGCCGGCGGAAGCTGGTATTACGTTCAAAACGGAAAAGTAGCCTTCAACACTACCACACTGGTCAAATTCAACGGCAGCTGGTATTACATTAAAAATGGTCGTGTGGACTTTGAAGCCACCGGTCTGGTGAAATATGAGGGACAATGGTGGTATGTGGTCAATGGCAAAATTGCCGACAAGACCACTGCACTCGTTGCGTATCAGGATCAGCAATATTATATTGTAAAGGGGAAGGTTGCTTCAGATATCACCGGATTGGTCAAATTTGATGGAAGTTGGTATTACATTGTAAACGGGAGGGTAGCTTCCCAAACCACCACATTGGTCAGATATCAGGGAAGCTGGTACTACGTCCGGGGTGGAATGGTGGATTTTGAGCATATGGGTCATTTCTTTTACGAGGGCGAGTATTTCTATGTATATCAGGGAAAGGCAACCTGACCGCCAATCAGAGGCGATCTGCTTTGTGTAAAAAATCAGCACCATCCCTCTTTACGAATGGGGAAAAATATTGTACAATAGCAGAGTGAAATCGGCAAGGAGGTGCTGACTGGTGAATTGTATGAAATGTGGCAGAGAAATCGTGCTTGGACAGGTCTTCTGCAAGGAATGTCTCAGCAATATGGAAAAGTACCCGGTAAAACCGGATACGCCGGTGCTCTTGCCCAACCGTACAGCCGCCGCTGCCCCTCGCCGTGCTTCTCATAGCCGGAAGGCCCAAAAGCCGGAGGAAAGAATTGCCCGACTTCGCAGGCTGGTCTTTATTCAGACCTTGGTACTGACGGCGGTGCTGGTGGCGTTGATCGTCGCCATCGCAATTATGACGCAGCGGATGGACGATATGGATAACCCGGTGCTTCCGGGTCAGAATTACAGCACAGTAGAGACCACATGGGGTTCTTGACATCAAAATGTTTCACATGAAACATTCCTGCTGTGTCATAATGAAATCGATCATCATGAAATGTTTCACGTGAAACATTTCGGCAGCTTCAATTCAAAGGAGGCGGAGTATGGCAAAAACCATCGCCGTTGTAAATCAAAAGGGCGGGGTGGGGAAGACCACCACCGCTGTCAATCTGACCGCCGCACTGACGGAGCTGGGACTGCGGGTGCTGCTGTGTGACTTTGATCCACAGGCGAACGCAACCTCCGGTCTGGGTGTGAATAAGCGGAAAATTAAGCATTCTGTTTACGATGTGCTGATCAATCAGGTCAATGTACTCGATGCCATTGTGAAAACCAAGTATGGTGATGTTCTTCCGTCCTCGGCGGATCTGGCAGGTGCGGCAGTGGAGCTGATCACCTCCGATCATCGGGAGCATCAATTGGCAAAGTCGCTGGAACCGATCAAGGTTCAGTATGATGTCATTCTCATCGACTGCCCCCCATCACTGGAAATGCTGACGCTGAACGGTTTGTGCGCCGCGGACAGTATTCTGGTGCCGGTCCAGTGTGAATACTTCGCTCTGGAAGGGTTGTCCGATCTGATGGGCACCTTGCGGATGGTCAAACGAAAGATCAACCCCAGACTGGAAATTTTCGCTGTGGCACTGACCATGTATGACGGCAGAACCAATTTCTGCGCCCAGGTTGCGGAGGAGGTCCGCCGTCACTTCCCGGGAAAGGTGTTTTCTACCGTCATTCCCCGGAATATCCGTCTGGCGGAGGCACCCAGTCATGGCATTCCGGTTACCGCCTATGATAAGAGCAGCCGGGGTGCTGTGGCATACAAGGCAATGGCAGAGGAATTTAAAATGAAGCTGTGAGCCATTCACAGAGGAAAGGAATGATTACATGGCATCCCCAAGAGGATTGGGAAAGGGTCTGGGTGCGCTGCTGGGTGACTTTGAAGAAGTATCCTCAGAAAAAAGCCCCTATCAGTTGTTACCCATCTATAAAATAGAACCAAACCCGGATCAGCCCCGTCAGGATTTTGATGAGGAGGAGCTGCAAGCACTTTCTGACTCTATTGCTGTCCACGGCGTCATTCAGCCGCTGACGGTTCGGGAGCTGGAAAACGGGTATTATCAAATTATCGCAGGTGAACGCCGGTGGCGGGCGGCAAGATTGGCAGAGTTGAATGAGGTTCCGGTCATCGTCATAGAAGCGGATGATAAAAAAGCCACGGAGCTGGCGTTGATCGAAAATCTACAGCGGCAGGATCTGAACCCTGTGGAAGAAGCATTGGGTTATCAGTCCTTGATCGAGGACTACGGCTTGACCCAAGAGGAAGCCGCTGCCCGGGTGGGACGGTCCAGACCGGCAGTGACCAATGCCCTGCGGCTTTTGGGTCTTTGCCCGGAGGTTTTGGAGCGGTTACGCAAGTGCGAGCTGTCTGCCGGTCATGCCAGAGCGGTGCTGTGCC
>CAZENN010000167.1:0-3792 GCA_964513605.1 uncultured Oscillospiraceae bacterium | reverse complement strand
ATGGTGCCGGGATCGTTGGGGGCGTTGGTATTGCGGATGTTCAGGGGGATGTTCTTCTCCCGGACGGGGAAGATGGTGCCCTCGTGAAGCACCTGCGCACCGGAGTAGCTCAGCTCTCTGAGCTCGTCATAGGTGACCTCGGGAATGACCATGGGATCATCCACGATCCGGGGGTCTGCCATAAGGATACCGGAAACGTCGGTCCAGTTTTCGTACACGTCCGCATCCAGAGCCGCCGCCGCCAGCGCACCGGTGATGTCACTGCCGCCACGGGTGAAGGCACGGATATTGCCATCGGGCATCAGACCGTAGAAGCCGGGGGTCACAATGCCCTTGCCCTTGGCGATCTTCTTCAAAGCGGAATAGGTGGCTTCCTGATCCACAGTGCCGTCAAACTTAAACTTGACCCAATCGGCAGCATCCACAAACTGGAAGCCCAGGAAGGCCGCCATCAGCTTGGCGGAGAAATACTCGCCCCGGCTGACCAGCTCATCCTGAGAGATCGCCTTGGCGTCCAGCCGCTTTTTCAGCTGCTGGAATTCCGGCTCCAGATCCAGCTTCAGCTCCAGCTCATCCCGAATACCCAGATACCGGGAGGTGATCATGTCAAAGATCCGGTCACAGTCCACACCGTACTGGGTGTGGGCGTGGCACAGGTACAGCAGGTCTGTGATCTTGTGATCGTCCTTGTGGCATTTACCGGCGGCGGAAACCACCACCACCCGGCGACCCCGATCTGCCTGAATGATCTCTTTGATCTTGCGGTACTGCCCGGCATCCGCCATAGAAGAACCGCCGAATTTCGTTACTTTCAGCATGGAATTACACTCTTCTTTCGTAAGTTGTCACAAAACACAACCAGCTCCCAATTGGGACGTTATCTTGTATCTTGTATCTTATATCTAAATTACAGTCCTTCGCCCACAGCGGCAATAAACGCGCCGGGATGGACCTTCAGCCAGGCATGCATATCGCTGACGCTGACGGGCTTGGTCAGCACGGCGTTGCCCCAGGCTTCCGCGGTGTGCTCCTGGAGCCAGGAATCCACATCGCCCCGGACGTAGTAGGTCAGGCGGTCATTGTTCACGGCACTGACCTTGGGACCGTACTCGCAGTAGAAGCCCTTTCCGGCGATCAGGTCGGCGCAGTCCTGCACCACATTATATGCAGTGGGATAGCGTCCCGCACCCTGACCGAAGAAGCTCATGCGGCCGGAATACTTGCCCACAAAGGTGATCAGGTTATAATTGGAAGGAACCGCCGCCTCAGGCTGACCCTTGGGAACCAGCGTGGGCTGGACATAGGCACTGTACTTGCCCTTGGCGCACTTGCCGGTGGAGATCAGCTTACAGGTGTAGCCACGCTCCGTAAACACCGCCACATCCTCAGCGGTGATGGCACTGATGCCTGCCACGGGAACGGTAGCGGTATCCAGACTGACCCCGAAAGCAATGTTGGAAGAAAGGATGACCTTATGCCAGGTGTCGATGCCCTCCACGTCCGTTGCAGGCTTTGCCTCCGCATAGCCCAGAGCCTGGGCCTGCTTCAAAGCCTCATCGTAGCCCAAGCCCAGACGGGTCATGGAGTCGAGGATATAGTTGCAGGTGCCGTTCATAATACCGCCTACCTGCTCAATGGGCTGGACACGACGGGAACGCTCCAGCTCGGACAGCCAGCCAATGCCGCCGCCCACCGCCGCGGTGCAGCGGAACTGAACGCCCTTCTTCTTTGCCAGAGGCAGCAGCTCATCATAGAAGCTGCACACCAGTGCCTTATTAGAGGTGACAACGTTCTTCCCAGCCTCAATGCAGGCACGGACAAACTCATAGGCCGGATGCAGACCGCCCATGGCTTCAATGACGGTGTCGATGGTCTCGTCATTCAAAACACTCTGAATGTCCCGTGTAACCTCTGCGTCCGGCAGCGTCACATCTTCCAGGCAGACCACCTTTGCCACCTGAATATTATCCATACCGGCGGTGATGTCATACACACCTCTGCCGACAACGCCAAAACCAAGCAGTCCAATTTTCATAATCCGTCCTCCGTTATTCTATAAATGTATCGCAACAGGTTTTCCGGCGAATGCTCTGCTTCCCTGCGGAAAACACTTGCTTTTTTGCCTGAAACAGTATATCATATACCTGCTGAAAATGCAATAGCACTGAAAACAAGGAATGTAAATAAAATCGGCCCATTTTTGTGCGTTTTGCAGGAGAACGGGCAGATAGGAGGATAAATCGTGATCTATCATTCATCTCGTAACACCCAATTGACCGCCGACAGTGCCGCGGCGGTGCTGGAAGGGCTGGCTCCCGACGGAGGGCTGTATGTTCCCCAGTCCCTTCCTGAATTTGACTGGAAGGCCTGCTTGCAGGGAACCGCCATGGATATGGCAACAGCTATTTTGTCCGCTCTGCTTCCGGATATTCCCAATATGCCCCAGCTGGTAAAAAACGCCTACACTGGCAAATTCACCGCCGAGGATCTGACTCCCACCGTCTGTGTTGGTGATTTCGGGGTGCTGGAGCTGTTCCATGGTCCAACCTCTGCTTTTAAGGACGTGGCACTTTGTATGCTGCCCCAGCTGCTCACCGCGGCAAGAAAGGAAAAATCCCCCGATGAAAGCATCCTGATCCTCACCGCCACCTCCGGCGATACCGGCAAGGCGGCTCTGGAGGGCTTTAAGGACGTGGAAGGGATTAAGATCTGCGTCTTCTACCCGGACGGCGGCGTTTCTCAGGTCCAGAGGGCACAGATGGTGACCCAGGAGGGGCAGAACGTGACGGTCTGCGCGGTAAAGGGCAATTTTGACGATGCCCAGACCGGCGTGAAGCAGATCTTCTCCGCCTGCCGGGGCAAGGAAATGAGCAGCCGCCTGTCCTCTGCCAACTCCATCAACATCGGTCGTCTGGCACCTCAGATCATGTACTACTTCAAGTCCTACCGGGATCTTTTGGATGCCGGTAAGATCCGGCTGGGTGACGAGGTGAATTTCAGCGTCCCCACCGGCAATTTCGGTGACATTCTGGCAGGCTTCCTGGCAAAGAAGCTGGGTCTTCCTGTAGGCAAGCTGATCTGCGCCTCCAACGCCAACAATGTGCTGACGGACTTTATCCGCACCGGCACCTATGACCGGATGCGCCCCCTGTACAAGACCAACTCCCCCTCCATGGACATTCTGGTGTCCTCCAATCTGGAGCGTCTGCTGTACCTGCTCAGCGGCGACTGCACTCTGGTGGCATCGCTGATGGAGAAGCTGAACAAGGAAGGCTCCTATACCGTTCCTGAGGCACTGCTGAAGGAGATCCAGAGCCAGTTCTGGGCGGACTTCTGCGACGATGCCGGTGCTGAGGCGGTCATCGGTAAGGTCTTCCGGGACTATGGGTATCTGTGCGATCCCCACACCGCCGCCGGTTGGGCTGCCGCAGAAAATTATGTCAACCAAACCGGTGACCACCGTGCCATGGTGGTGCTGTCCACCGCCTCCCCCTACAAGTTCCCTCAGGCTGTGCTCACCGCCATCGGAGAAGCCCCGGCAGGTGATGGCTTCGACCAGATGGACCAGCTGTGCCGGGTCAGCGGCGTCGCCATCCCCAAGAACCTGGCGACTCTGCGGACAAAGCAGGAGCTGCACACCGGGGTCATTGAGAAGGAAGACATGCTTTCTTTCGTGATGGCTCTGTAATGTCTGCATCATGTAAAAAACTGCCTCTCCGAAGGCGGGGCATCATAAGGATGTTTTAGAATATCCAGTGGAATCAGCCGATTTATCGAGTTTTTATGCAATAT
>CAZENN010000166.1:0-3810 GCA_964513605.1 uncultured Oscillospiraceae bacterium | reverse complement strand
GGCGCTTTCGGGAGGGGCTTACTCCCCGCCCTTTTCCCGGATGAACCGGAGAATGCACTCCTTCAGCATCCGGATGGTTTCGGTGTCCTTCCTGCGGACATGGGTACCCATGCCCATTTCCCGGATGGTCCGGGGCTCCACCGGGAGGCAGACCACATCGTCCAGCCGTCCCCGGATCATCAGCCGGGTCATCATGGACACGCCCAGCCCCCTGCCCACCATCCGAATCACCGTTTCATCGTCCACCCTGGCTATTCTGGGATCCAGCCGTACCCCCACCGGGTCCAGGGCCGCCTTCACATCGATGTCAAACCGCCCGTAGGGCATGATGAATTCCTGCCCGGCGAAGGCCTCCAGAGGGAATGTCTCCAGGCCGCTCATAGGGTGGTCCCGGGGCAGGATGGCATACATCCGGTCCTCACAGAGGGGAATCCAGCTGCAGAAGCCGTAGTTCTGGCGGCTGGCCAGAATCAGGTCCGTCTGTCCCCGCTCCAGCAGCTCAAAGGGCTCCAGGGCATGGTCCACCATCCGCAGGTCCACATCCACCTCCGGGCAGCTCCGGCGGAAGCGGTACAGAATCTCAGGCATCCACTGCATGGCGATGCTGGCGTAGGCCGCCACCCGGATCACCTCGGTTTTCCGGGACCCGATGACCCGGATCTGCTCCTCCAGATTGGCATTGGCCTGGAGAAACTCCCGGATGGCGGGCATCAGGGCAGCCCCCTGCTCTGTCAGGGCGATGCCGCTGTGATCCCGGCGCAGCAGAGGAAAGCCAACCTCCCGCTCCAGGGCATCCATCATGTGGGTCAGACCCGACTGGGTATAGCCCACCACCTCCGCGGCCTTGGTAAAGCTCCCAAGATCCGCCGCGGTCATCAGAATCTCCAGCTTCCTGCTCTCCATATCCGCTCACTCCATTTCAAGTATATTACACTTTCTCATACCCCTATTATAAACCGGCGTTTCTCATATGGCAAGAGGGATGGTAAAATATCACCAAAGAAAGGGCCGTCTTTCCCAGACCGCCCAAAAGGAGGTCCATCCCATGACAAAACGACTCACCCTCAGGCAGCGGCTTCTGGTGGCCCTGACCCTCTTCGGAATGTTCTTCGGCGCAGGCAATCTGATTTTCCCGGTGCATCTGGGCCAGCTGGCGGGCCGCAATGTGATTCCGGCCATGCTGGGCTTCATCATCACCGCCGTGACCATTCCCATCCTGGGCGTTGCCGCCATCGGCAGCACCCATTCCGACGGTCTTCAGGCCCTGGCAAGCAAGGTTGGCAAGGGCTACGGCTATGTGTTCACCTGCCTGCTGTACCTGACCATCGGCCCCTTCTTCGCCATTCCCCGCTGCGCCACCACCTCCTTCACCACCGGCATCGAGCCTCTGCTGGAGGGCTCCTCCTCCACCCTGGCGCTGCTGATTTTCTCGGCGGTGTTTTTTGCCCTGGTTCTCTGGTTCTCCCTTCGGCCCGCGGGCATCACCACCTGGATCGGAAAGATCATCAATCCCATCTTCCTGATTTTTCTGGCCGTTCTGGTGGTCGCGGCGCTCCTTGACCCCGGCGCGAAGGTTTCGGAGGTTGCCCCCGCCGAGGCTTACGAAACCGGAGCCCTGTTTTCCGCCTTCATCGAGGGCTACGGCACCATGGACGCCATCGCCGGCCTGGCCTTCGGCATCGTCGTGATTGACATTATCCGCTCCATGGGCATCACCGACGATGCCGGCATCGCAAGAGATGTGCTCCGCTCCGGAATCATCACCGGAATTCTGATGGCCGCCATCTACATCGCCACCATCCTGATGGGCACCCAGTCCCGGGGCCTCTTTGAAATCAGCGACAACGGCGGCATCGCCCTGGCCCAGATTTCCGGCCACTACCTGGGCCGCTTCGGCAGCATCGTCCTGGCCATTACCATCACCGCCGCCTGCCTGAAGACCTCCATCGGCCTTGTAACCAGCTGCTCCGACGCCTTCTCCCGGATGTTCCCCAAGGGCCCCGGCTACCGGGTCTGGGCCATCCTGTTCTCGGTTTTTTCCTTCCTGGTTTCCAATTTCGGCCTCTCCAGAATCATCGAGCTGTCCCTGCCGGTGCTGATGTTCCTGTATCCCCTGGCCATCACCCTGATCCTCCTGGCTCTGACCGGCAGGTTCTTCGACCACGACCGCCGGGTCTATGTATGCGTCACCGCCTTTACCTGCGTTGCCGCCCTCTTCGATCTGATCAAGGCCCTGCCCCCGGAGCTCCGGCTTTCCGGCGCTGTGGAGCTGGGCCGCAGGCTCCTCCCCTGGTACGATCTGAACCTGGGCTGGGTCCTCCCCGCCGCCCTGGGCCTGCTCCTTGGCCTGTGCCTGCGGCTGTGGGACCGGAAGAAAAAGCAGCCCTGACACGAATCGCGGGCCAGCAACCGGCCATGGCGAACCGCACTCCGGCTCGCCATGGCCGGTTGTTTTGGGCTTTCCGGAATAAAACCCCGGGTTGGTATTTACTTTGGCGGGATGGTGTTGTACCATATTCTTAAGCTCCGGAAGCGCCCCTTCCGGAAATCTGCTCGGGAGGAAAAACAATGGCAAAGATAGACAATTCCGTCAGACCCTTCGGTGTGAAGGATCAGGTTGGCTATGTCCTGGGGGACATGGCCGGCAGCTTCGTAAACCTTTTTGTTGACGCGTATTTCCTGACCTTCTGCACCTACGCCCTGGGCATTGACGCGGCGTGGATGTCCGCTCTGTTCCTGGTGGCCAGACTCTGGGACGCCATCAACGATCCCATCATCGGCTCCTTCCCGGACCGCTGGCATCTGGGCCGGGGCAAGGATAAATTCACCCCCTGGATCCGGCTGTTTATGATCCCTCTTGCTCTTTCGGGCGTCCTCTGCTTCAGCAAGGTTCCCTTTCAGGGCATCGCGCTTCATGCCTGGGTGGCCTTCGTGTATGTATTCTTCGGCATGAGCTATACCGGCACCTCCATGCCCTTCGGGGCCATGGCCAATGTGGTCTCGGTGGATCCTCTGGAGCGCTCCAAGCTGTCCCGGGCCCGGAGCATCGGCGGCGGTCTGGTGGGAGTGGTGGCGCTGAGCGCCGTGCCCGTAATTTGCTTCGACAAGGAGGACAATGTGATCCCCGGGAATTTTACCATCCTGGCGGTGATCTTCGGCATCCTTTCCATCGTCTGCTATGTGCTGCTGACCCGGCTCACCAGAGAGCGTGTGCGGGAGGAGCGTGCCGAAGGCCAGAAGTTCGAGTATGGCAAGGTCATCCGGGCGGCCCTGAAAAACCGGCCCCTGATCGGCGTCATGGTTGCCACCATTGGCTCCATGCTGACCATCACCGGCGCCAGCCAGACCTACAGCTACATCTATAAGGAGGTCTACCACAATACCGACATGATTATGATCTCCACCGCCGCCGCCGTTCCCTTCATGGTTGTGGTGTTCCCCCTGATTCCCAGGATGGTCACCCGGTTCGGCAAGCGGAACGTGATCCTGTGCACCAGCGCCCTGAGCCTGGTGTTCAGCCTGGTGCGTATGTTCATCTACATCGGGAACGTTTACGTCTACACCGCCCTGAACATCCTGACCCTCCTTGGTCAGGTGGCCTTCACCATGCTGATCTGGGCTCTGGTCTCCGACTGCCTGGACTACTCCGAGTGGCAGACCGGCTTCCGCAGCGACGGAAGTATGTACAGCCTCTATACCTTCAGCCGTAAGATCGGCTCCACCATCGCCTCCTCCGGCATTGCCCTGGGCCTGAGCCTGGTGGGCTATGTGTCCGGCAAGAATGTGGTGCAGTCCCCCGAGGCCGTCAAG
>CAZENN010000165.1:0-3866 GCA_964513605.1 uncultured Oscillospiraceae bacterium | reverse complement strand
GTGGTCTATGTGTGGATCGATGCCCTGTTCAACTACATGACCGCTCTGGGCTTTGAAAACGACAAGTACCATGATCTGGAGAAGTTCTGGCCTGCGGACGTCCACTTTGTGGGCAAGGAGATCGTCCGGTTCCACTCCATCATCTGGCCCGCCATGCTCATGAGTCTGGATCTGCCCCTTCCGAAGAAGGTCTACGGTCACGGCTGGCTGAACTTCAACGGCGAGAAGATGAGCAAGTCCCGGGGCAATGTGGTGGACCCCTACCTGCTGAGCCAGCGCTTCGGCGTGGACGCTCTGCGGTTCTTCCTGCTGCGGACCTTCCCCTTCGGCTCCGACGGCAACTTCACCAACGAGCTGCTGATCTCCACCATCAACGTGGATCTTGCCAACGATCTGGGCAATCTGGTCAGCCGTACCGTTGCCATGGCACAGAAGTATTTCGGTGAGAAGCTCCCGGCTGAACAGCTGGCAAACGAGGAGCTGGACAGCGACCTGATCGGCATGGTCAGCAATTTGCGCAATGTCTACGAGGAGCAGATGGAGAAATTCGCCTTCCAGAACGCGCTGGCGGAGATCTTCAAGGTCATCTCCCGTGCCAATAAATATATTGATGAGAACGCCCCCTGGGTGCTGGCAAAGTCCGAGGAGAATAAGCCCCGTCTTGCCCGGGTGCTGTACAATCTGCTGGAGACCGTCCGGATCTGCGGCGGTCTGCTCAGCCCCTTCATGCCCGATACCTCTGCGGAAATTGCCCGCCGTCTGGGCGGTGCCGCCATGGATTGGGACAGCCTGAATGTTTGGGGTAAGCTGGATGCTGAGGCTGCTACTGTTGCCGGTCCTGCCCTGTTCCCCAGAATTGACATGGAGAAGGAGCTGGCAGAGCTGGAGGCACTGAGCAAGGCCGCTCAGGAGCCGGAGGAAGATCCCCTGCCCGAAAAGCTGCCGGATATCCCCTTTGACGATTTCTGCAAGGTGGAGATGACGGTGGTAAAGGTGCTGACCTGCGAGAAGGTGAAAAAGAGCGAAAAGCTGCTGAAATTCACCCTCAACGATGGCACCAAGGAGCCTCGGCAGATTCTGTCCGGCATTGCAAAATATTATGAGCCGGAGCAGCTGATTGGCAAGACGCTGGTGGCTGTCACCAATCTGCCTCCCAGAAAGATGATGGGTCAGCTTAGCTGTGGTATGCTGCTGAGTGCCGAGCGTGGGGATAAGCTGCATCTTCTGATGCTGGATGATGCGGTACCTGCCGGTGCCCGGCTGGTATAATTGAAAAAATCAAAGGAGGTCATACTTATGCCCTATTGCAACCAATGCGGAACCCAGAACCCGGATGGCTCTGCCTACTGCCGTGGCTGTGGCAATTCTCTGAATGAGCAGCCCCAGCAGACTACCTACACCCAGCAGCCTGTCTATCCCCAGCCGGTGTACACCCCTTCCGTCACCACGGAACTTCCCACCGTTGCTAAAATTCTTTCCATCGTCTCCATGGCATGCGGCATCGCTTCCTGCTGCACCTTCTTCGTTGGCTTTCTGTTCTCCATCGCCGCTCTGATCACATCCGGCATTTCCAAAAGCAAGACCCCTGCCGGTGTGGTCAATACCAAAGCAAAGGTCGGTCTCATCACCGGCATCATTGGCATCGTGTTGTCCGTGATTTGGTTTATTTTGTACGTCTCCCTGCTGGTGGAAGTTATCGATTCCTACGAACCGTATTACAGCTACGGCTATTACGACTATTTTTAATGATTCTAAAATGGGTTGTTAGAACGCAGCTTGTGCAAACTGCCCGATAAATGGTTGTTTGCAGAGCTGACGTAGGGACCGGCCTCCGGACGGTCCGTGCCGCACCCACCGCTTGCCGCAATGCCGGTTTGGAGGAACCATCCTCATGTCCGGAAGGAACGATTTTGGGGCATCGAGCCCCAAAATCGTTGCGGACCGTCGGGGACGCCGGTCCCTACGTTCCGCTCGTCAAATTCCAATTTGTCAAGCTGTTTTGTACGCTATGATGAAGGGACTGTCTCACTCGTTTCGAGACAGTCCCGTTTTTTTGCGTCATGTGCGTTGGGACCGTCGTTCGCCCGGTCCTTACGGTAATTCAAAAAAACAGGAAGCCTCGATTGAGACTTCCTGCTTTTGTATTTGTTTGGGAGATTACAGCTGAGTGGGCTCTACATGCCAGATTTCCTCAGCGTACTGACGAATGGTACGGTCGGAGGAGAACTTCGCACCGGAGGCGATGTTCAGCAGGCACTTCTTGCCGAAGGCCATACGGTCTGCATAGTCGGCATTGGCGCGCAGCTTAGCCTCCATGTAGGAGGAGTAGTCCAGCAGCACATAGTAGTGGTCAGCCTTGTGCCAGGATGCGCCGTCCAGCAGAGCATGGTACAGCTCTCTCTGAGCATCATCGGTGGGCACGGTGCCGTCCACCAGCGTGTCAATGGCACGATGCAGGTGATGGTTGGTGTCGTAGATGCCACGGGCATAGTAGCTGTCCTTGGCGGCGTTGATCTGCTCCACGGTATGACCGAAGATATACTCGTTCTCGATACCGGCTTCCTGAGCGATCTCCACGTTGGCACCGTCCAGAGTACCCAGAGTCACAGCACCGTTGAGCATCAGCTTCATGTTGCCGGTGCCGGAGGCCTCAGTACCGGCAGGAGAGATCTGCTCGGAGATGTCGGCGGCAGGGATGATATGCTCAGCGTAGGAGCAGTTGTAGTTCTGAACGAAGACCACCTTCAGCTTGTCAGCCACAGCGGGATCGTTGTTGATCATGTTGGAAATGCGGTTGATGAAGCGGATGACAGCCTTTGCACGGGCATAGCCGGGAGCGGACTTGGCACCGAAGATGAATGCGGTGGGCTGGAAGTTGGGCAGCTCGCCGTTCTTCAGGCGGAAGTAGATGTCCACGATGGACAGGGCATTCATCAGCTGACGCTTGTACTCATGCAGACGCTTGACCTGAATGTCGAAGATGAAGTCGGGGTTCAGCTCAACGCCTTCCTTCTCAGCAATGATCTTGCACAGCTGCTCCTTCTTCTGACGCTTCACCTTATTGAACTTGCGAACCAGATCGTCATTGATCATGGGCTTCAGATTTTCCAGCTGATCCAGATCGTTGAGGAAGTCAACACCGATCTGATTCTTGATCAGCTGAGTCAGCTCGGGGTTGCACAGACCCATCCAGCGACGGGGGGTGACACCGTTGGTCTTATTCTGGAACCGCTCGGGGTACGCAGCGTACCACTCCTTGAAGCAGTCATCCTTCAGGATCTGGCTGTGGATCTCAGCAACACCGTTGACATAGGTGCCCACATAAACGGACAGGTTTGCCATGTGAGCGGTATTGTCACGGACGATGAACAGGTTGGGATGCTCGGACTTCAGCTTTGCATCGATGCGGCAGATGATATCCACGATCTCGGGAACCACGCTGCGCAGCAGGTCCAGATTCCA
Organism: uncultured Oscillospiraceae bacterium; assembly: GCA_964513605.1. Lineage (GTDB taxonomy): Bacteria > Bacillota > Clostridia > Oscillospirales > Oscillospiraceae > Faecousia. The sequence continues at coordinate 404 of CAZENN010000165.1, read as the reverse complement.
CTTCTCCAGTGCCTCACCCATAACGGTGTGGTTGGTGTAGGAGAAGGTCTTCTGAGCCACATTGAAAGCAGCGTCAAAGTCCATGCCTTCCAGCATCAGCAGCCGGATCAGCTCGGGGATGGACATGGCAGGGTGGGTATCATTCAGCTGGACAGCGTAGTGCTCCGCAAAGCGGGTCAGGTCGTTGCCATGGGCCAGCTTGTAGGTCCGCAGCATATCCTGCAGGGATGCGGAGGACAGCACATACTGCTGCTTGATACGCAGACGCTTGCCTTCCCAGGTGGAGTCGTTGGGGTACAGAACACGGGTGATGTCCTCAGCCTTGTTCTTCTGAGCCAGCGCGCGCTGATAGTCCTGATCGTTGAAGGCGTTGAAGTCCAGTTCTTCCTCTGCCTCACACTGCC
>CAZENN010000164.1:0-3896 GCA_964513605.1 uncultured Oscillospiraceae bacterium | reverse complement strand
AATGAAAAAGAAACAAATATCAAAGAAGTTTGTTACTCGACTTTTGGGTATATGCCTTTTCCATTGGTAAGATTCAAGGCAATTTCAGACTATTTCTGTTCTGATGATAGCATTGTGATATCTGTTGAGAAGGGTAAAGTTTTCGAAACGTTTAAAGTTTTTCAATATGATGTCAGTAAAGCTAATGAATCTTCTTTATCTTATTCAATCTATGAGTTCATAAACAGCAGAAAAAAAGAGTTTATTGTACGAGTTGTTGAATGGGATAGAAACAAAGCTAAGAAAGCAGTTTCAGAAAAATCGGAAGAGATACAAATGGAATTGAATTCGGAAATCTACTATATTAGCGGAGATTTGTCTTTTAAGATGAAGTCGTTGCTGATAAAAATACGCAATTATTTTAAAAGTGAACTTACATTCAAAAAAACCGATACTATGAATCTTAATAGTAAAGTTTGTGTCGATTATAATGGTTTTTCAAAGACAATCCAATGGGGATCACCTTTTGCTGACCAGAAAACAGAACTATTTCTTGACAAGGTAGTAGCAGAAATCTATTTGCTAGTTGGTGAAATAAGTGATAATATCATTCCCAAAGCAGAGGTTCTTTTCAATTTGAATCCATATGAGTATGAAAAGATATTGCTTGGTTAGGAAGAAACGCTTAATCCCCGATTTTATTGAATAGTCTAAACATCTCAGCAAACATCGCCTTTTGGGGGCAAAAGGCGGTTTGTTGGGAAAAGCACAGGGGACGGTTTTGTGTGTTGATCTGAATATAGCGCATAGGCGTTTCCTGTGTGAAAATGTCACAGCATTTCAGTAATTAGACACGATCACAAGGGATAAGTATCTGAAAAAGCACAGGTTGTGAAAAAGTTCCAGAAGCACACGGAACCGTCCCCTGTGCTAGTGCTATCCTCTTTTGTGCTTATCGGCTTTAATCAGCAAATGCAAAGTTACCTTCAACGTAGGGACCGGCCTCCGGACGGTCCCTTGCCGCACCCATGGCAAGCTGCAACACCAGTTGATCGCACCAACGAAAACAATTTTGCCCATCGAGGTCAAAATTGTTTCGGACCGTCCAGAGGCCGGTCGCTACGGTGCGGTAAGGACCGTCCGGAGGCCGGTCGCTACATGGGTGGTGGTTTCGTAAGGGTTGGTTCTTTCACGTTCCCTGTACCAAAATAGGTGCTGTCTCAGCGATTTGAGACAGCACCTATTTTAATTTACTTTTTCAAAAACCGGGAATAGCCCTTTCCGTATTGGACGCTGCGGGAGACACGGCTGAGGGTGGCGGAGGAGATGTCGGATTGGGACATGACCTGCTGGTAGGTTTTCCCTTCCAGCAGCAGCCTTGCCGCATAGACCCGCTCTGCCATTTTTTCGATCTCCTTTTCTGTGCAAAGATCGCTGAACAAGGCACGGCAATCCTCCGGTGTTTCCATACCGGCAATCAGCTCGTAGAGCTGCTGAATTTTATCTTCCATTGCCGGTTCCTCAATAAATATTCTGTGTACCGTGGAGGAAGGAACGGGTCTTTTCGCTTTTGGGATGCTCGAAGACCTGCTCCGGGGTTCCCATTTCTTCGATGACACCGTCTGCCATATAGATGATGGTATCCGCCACATTCCGGGCAAATTCCATTTCATGGGTGACCACGATCATGGTGGTATCCTTATCCTTTAAGCCACGGATGACACGCAGCACCTCTCCGGTCAGCTCCGGGTCCAGAGCACTGGTAGGCTCGTCGAAGCAAAGCACCTCCGGACGCAGTGCCAGTGCACGGGCAATTGCCACACGCTGCTGCTGACCGCCGGAAAGCTGGTAGGGGTAGCTGCTCAGCTTATCCGAAAGCCCCACCTTATCCAAAAGACTCCGTGCCGTCTTGTCGATCTGCTCCTGAGTCCCCTTTTTCAGAAGGGTGGGTGCCAGCGTCACATTTTGCAGCACGTTATATTGGGGGAACAGGTTAAAATTCTGGAACACCAGCCCAAAATGGAGCCGGTTTTGCCGGATGGCTTCATCGGACAAGGTGGCAGTATCCCCACCGTCAAACAGGACCTTTTCTCCCACGGTGATGGAGCCTTGATCCGGCAGCTCCAGAAAGTTCAGGCACCGCAAAAGGGTGGTCTTGCCGCTGCCGGAGGAACCGATGATCGCCAGCACCTCTCCTTTATTTAAGGAGAAGCTGATGCCCTTCAAAACCTCCGTCTTGCCGAAGCTCTTGTTGATATCCTTTACTGTCAATAATGCCATAGCTTAACTCCTGAAATATTTGAGCTTCTTTTCCACCCTGCCCAAAATAATAGTCAGCAGTCCCACAAACAGCAGATAAAAGGCACCGGTGTAGAACAGGGGCCAGACCATTGCCTTGGTGGCTGCCAGCTCCTTGGCCTGCTTGATGATCTCGCAGACCATGATACAATTGGCAAGGGCGGTATCCTTGATCAGGGTGATGATCTCATTGGACATGGGGGGAACGATGCGCTGAATCACCTGCTTAAGGATGATCTTGCGGAAGATCTGAGACTTGGTCAGACCCAGTACATAGCCTGCCTCATACTGACCCTTGGAAATACTCTCAATGCCGCCTCTGTAGATCTCGGAAAAATAGCAGGCGTAGTTGATGATAAAGGCAATGAGCACCGCCGCGATACGTCCCGCATCCTGGATACCGTACTCGATAAAAAAGTAACGGTCGATCTGAGGGAATATCTGAAAATCAAACAGCAATCCGGGCACATAGAAGATGATAAAAATTTGCAGCATCAGCGGAATGCCCCGGATGACCCAGACAAATACCTTGGATATGAATTTGACGACCTTGAACCGGCTCATAGAGCAGAAGGCAATAGGCAAACCAAGCGGTGCGCCGCAAAGCAGCGTCACCGCAAAGATTAGCAAAGAGATCAAAAAGCCGTCAAACAGGAAGGATGTAACTTCTAAAAATGACATTTATAATCTCCAGATGATGTTTTTACTTCTGATCGGCAAAGTCGGTAATGGCAGTGTTTGCAACGCCGTACTGCTCGGCAATCTTGGCAATGGTGCCGTCCGCACCCAGCTTTTCCAGCTGCTCGTTGACCTTGGCGGTCAGGTCACTGCCCTTCTTGAAGCCGATGGCGTAGTATTCCACATCGCTGGACAGACCATCAATGATGGCAAGCTCGGCATAGTCGCCCTGACCGGCATAGCTCTTAGCCAGCTGAGCGTCCAGAACCGCAAAGTCAGCGGTACCGGCGTTGACCTCAAAGAGGCAATCGGTCTGCTTCAGGAAGCCCTTGGTGCTCACACCCTCAAAGGAGGCGGCATAGGTCTCACCGGCGGAGCCGCTTTCCACAGCGGCGATCTTGCCGTTCAGGTCCTCAGCGGAAGCGATGCCGGAGTCCTTCTTTGCCACGATGACCTGACGGTTTTCCATGTAGTTGAAGGAGAAGTCCACCTTCTCGCTGCGCAGTACACCGTCATCATCCGCGGTGTTGCAGGTGAAGCCGTTCCATACGCAGTCGATGGTGCCGGAGTCCAGATCGGTGTACTTGCTGGGCCAGTCGATCTCCTGGAAGATGACCTCATAGCCCAGGTTCTCAAACACAGCCTTGGCAAGGTCCGTATCGTAGCCGATCAGGTCGCCGGACTCATCCAGATAGTTCATGGGAGCGTAGATGGTGTAACCAACCACCACAGTCTCCTTATCCTCCTTGGCGCAGCCAACGAAGCAGGCGGCCAGCATCAGAACGGCCAGCGTCAATGCGATGATCTTTTTCATATTCTCGTTTCCTTTCTTATGATCCCGATGGTTTCGGGTGAATTGACCTCCGCATTATACTTCAACAAACTAAAGTTGTAAAGTATTTTCTTCGCCGCTGGCATTCTTTTGTATCAATGCACAAATC
>CAZENN010000163.1:0-3899 GCA_964513605.1 uncultured Oscillospiraceae bacterium | reverse complement strand
CTCGACCCAGTCGGAGGCAGGGATTCAGGCAGAAAATGTGCGGCTGCTGTCCGACGGCATCCGCTTTACCGCCCTGTCCGACAGCCTGAGCATCCCCATCCATGTACCCATTCCCGGCAGATTTACGGTGTATAATACGCTGGCGGTGCTGGGAATCGTCAAGGCTCTTGGGATCGACCTGAGAGCGGCGGCAGAAGCACTGGAAAAGGTTCAGGGCGTAAAGGGACGCATCGAGGTGGTTCCCACCCCCGGCAAGGATTACACCGTGCTGATCGACTATGCCCATACCCCTGACGGGCTGGATAATGTACTGCGCTCCGTCCGGGATTTTTGCAAGGGACGGCTCATCAGTGTCTTTGGCTGCGGCGGCGACCGGGACCCCATCAAGCGTCCCATTATGGGAAAAATTGGTGTGGAGCTGTCGGATCTGGCGATCATCACCTCCGATAATCCCCGGACAGAGGACCCGGATGCCATCATCGCCCACATCGTTGCCGGGATAGATTCTTCCATGGGAGAATATAAAATTATAGCGGACCGGCGAAAAGCCATTGAATTTGCCATGGACATTGGCAAAAAAGATGATATAATCGTATTGGCTGGAAAAGGCCATGAAACCTATCAGGAGATCCGGGGGGTGAAGCACCATCTGGATGAGCGGGAGGAAGTTGCCGCTTACCTGCAGGGAAAGAGGTAATTACAATGGGAACCATTACGTTGCAGCAGGCCGCCCAATGGTGCGGCGGTCATGTTGATCCGAAATATGCCCAGGTCACCTTCCTGGGTGCCAATAACGATACCCGAAAGCTGTGTCCCGGTCAGCTGTTTGTGGCACTGCAGGGAAAGCGGGATGGACACGATTATGTCACCGACGCGCTGACGGCCGGTGCGGCGGCGGTGCTGTGCAGCCGGGAGGTGGGAGATGTCCCTGCCATTTTGGTGGAGGATACCCACAAGGCTCTGGGTGATATTGCCAGAGCGGAGCGGCAGCGCATCGGCATGAAGGTGGTGGGCATCACCGGTTCTGTCGGTAAAAGTACCACCAAGGAGATGATCGCCGCCGTTCTGAGCAGGACCTATCGGGTCAGTAAGACCCCTGCCAATCACAATAATGATATCGGGATGCCTATGGCGATTTTGGGCATGCCGGAGGATACCCAGGTGGCGGTGCTGGAAATGGGCATGAATCATTTCCGTGAGATCGCCTACCTGACGGATATTGCCCGTCCGGATATGGCGGTGATCACCAATATCGGCACCATGCACATTGAGCATTTAGGCTCTCAGCAGGGGATCCTTCAGGCAAAGCTGGAGATTTTGGAGGGGATGGCAGAGGGCGGTAAGCTGCTGCTCAACGGCGACGATGCCCTTTTGTGGAACCTGCGCCGTCAGGAGAATGTGTCTGTGACCTATGTAGGGATTCAAAATCCGGAGTGCGACTATCGCGCGACCCAGCTTCAGCAGCTGCCGGAGCGGCTTTGCTTCCGGACGGAAACCGGTGGGGGCAGTCTGGACATTGAGCTGGCTCTGGAGGGAGTACATTATGTCTACGATGCCCTTTCCGCCATTGGCGTGGGAATGGAGCTGGGGGTAAGCCCGGAGGATATCCGGGAAAGTCTGGCTGCTTTCCATAATATGGAGGGGAGACAGGAGATTTTTGAGACAAAGGGCTGCAAGATCATCAATGACTGCTATAATGCAGGCCCGGAGTCTATGGCGGCTGCTTTGGCGGTGCTGGGCAACCAGCCCGGACGTCATGTGGCGGTTCTGGGTGATATGCTGGAGCTGGGCGTTCGGTCTCCTGCGGAACATTACCGGCTGGGAAGACTGGCGGCAGAAAAGGCAGATGTGCTGCTGGCTTTCGGACCGAATAGCAGCCGGACTGTCAGCGGTGCCATCACCGGCGGCATGCCCCATAATCTGGCCAGAGGCTTTGAAGACCGGGAAGCTTGCGCCGCTGCCCTCAAGCGTATGGTAAAGCCCGGAGACGTGATTTTGGTCAAGGGCAGCCGGGGTATGCACATGGAGCTGATTTTGAACCGGTTCCTGAAAGACGAAACATAAGCGGAGGAAATACCTATGACGATCATCATTGTAACGGCTCTGGTCAGCTGCGGTCTCACCGGTGCCATCGGCTATTTGCTGCTGCCTATTTTACGGGCACTGAAAGCCGGACAGTCTATCCGGGAGGTAGGTCCCACCTGGCACAATAACAAAGCCGGTACACCCATGATGGGTGGGCTTATGTTCATCATCTCTGCCGTGCTGTGCCTGCTGATGAATATTCCCTGTATGCAGGATTATTCCGTGTTTTATGTACTGGGGCTGGGGCTGTGCTTCGGGCTTGTAGGTTTTTTGGATGATTTCTTCAAAGCAAAGTTCAAGCGCAATCTGGGTTTGACCTCCCTGCAAAAATCCCTGCTGCAAATGGCAGTGTCGGCGTTGTACCTGTACTTGCTGTACCGGCAGGGAACGCTGGAAAGCAGCATCTACATACCCTTTGTGCATGTGCGCTTTACCATTCATCCGCTGCTGTATATTTTCTTCGCCATGTTTGTCATGGTGGGCTGCGTCAATGCGGTGAACCTGACCGACGGCGTGGATGGTCTTTGCGGCAGCGTCACCGTGCCGGTGATGGTGTTCTTCACCGCCGCGGCTATTGCTATGAATAAAATGGAACTGGCACTGCTGCCTGCTGCCATGGTGGGCGGTCTTGTGGCATATCTGTTCTATAACTGGCATCCGGCAAAGGTCTTTATGGGTGATACCGGCTCTCTGTTTTTAGGCGGTATCATCTGCGGTCTTGCCTTTGCGCTGAATATGCCGCTGATTTTGCTTCTTGTGGGTTTTGTCTATATTTGCGAGACCCTGTCCGTGATTTTGCAGGTGGGCTATTTCAAGCTGACCCACGGCAAGCGGCTGTTTAAAATGTCTCCTGTCCACCATCATTTTGAGATGTGCGGTTGGAGAGAGATCAAGATCGTTTTCATATTTTCCGCAGTGTCCGCAGCCATGTGTCTGCTGGCATGGTTCGCCATTCGGGGCGGAATAGGCTGATCAAGGAGGAGCTTCTATGGCAGCAGGGTTAGCTCTGTATGCCAATGAGGACCGCCGCCGAAGGAGGCTTCGGCAGGCGACAGGTGTGGATATTCCCTTTCTGATTCTGGTACTGCTGCTTCTGACGGTGGGGCTGACCATGCTCTACTCTGCCAGCTTTGCCCAGAGTTACTATGATACCGGCTATGAAAGCTCCACCCGGTATCTGCAAAAGCAGGGCATTTGCGCTGTGCTGGGGCTTGGCTGTATGTGGCTGTTCAGCCGTGTACCGGCGAAGCTTTGGATGAAGCTGGCTTGGCCCGTATACGCTTTGAGTATTGTGCTGCTGCTGTCCGTCCTTGTGGTGGGGCAGAGCGTCAATGGGGCAAAAAGGTGGATCAACATTGCCGGGATACAGTTCCAGCCCTCGGAGATCGCCAAGTTTGCCATGATCCTGCTGCTGGCAAGACTGACCCGGCTGTTTGGGAGCCGATCTTCCGACTTTCGCCATGGGGTACTTGGTTTCGGAGCCGCCATGCTGGGGCTTCTGGTGCCGCTGGCACTGGAAAAGCACCTGTCTGCCATCATGCTGATGGGCATGGTGGGGGTGTGCATGATGTTCATTGCAGGGACGGGGAAGCGGTGGCTGATCGCCGGTGCGGCGGCGGCGGCAGTGTTCGTGCTGATCTATATTACCTTCATGGGGTATGCCGGTGACCGGGTCACCGCATGGCTCCACCCGGAGCAGGATCCGGGGGATACGGGTTATCAGATCCTTCAATCCCTTTACGCCATCGGCTCCGGCGGTCTGTTTGGTCTGGGGCTGGGCAAGAGCAGACAGAAATATCTGTACCTGCCCTTTC
>CAZENN010000162.1:0-3904 GCA_964513605.1 uncultured Oscillospiraceae bacterium | reverse complement strand
CACGGAGCTTGAAATTGGTCTTGGCTTCACCAATGCCCTGCTCTGCCAGCCACTTGGTAATCACCGGAATTGCCTGAGCAACGGTCAGACCGTTGAGGAAATCGGAATTGACCATGATGCCGGTGTCATCCTTCAAAGTAAACGCCGCTTCCTGCACATCACCACCGGCGACAACCTCGATGATCTCACAGCCGAACTTCTTGGCAAATGCCCAGTCACGGTCATCGTGGGCAGGCACTGCCATAATGGCACCGGTGCCGTAAGTAGACAGCACATAGTCGGAAATGAAGATGGGAATCTCCTTACCATTGACGGGATTGATGCCCATGACGCCCTGCAGCTTCACGCCGGTCTTGTCCTTGTTCAGCTCGGTACGCTCCAAATCGGACTTTGCGGCGGCAATTGCCTGATATGCCTTGATCTCCTCGGCATTGGAAAGCTTCTCCATCCACTTTGCCACCAGCTCATGCTCCGGCGACAGCACCATGTAGGTAGCACCAAACAGGGTATCGGGACGGGTGGTGTAGACCAGAATCTCGTCCCCCAGCGTGGACTGGAACTTGACTTCCGCACCGTGGCTTCTGCCGATCCAGTTGGTCTGCTGGGCCTTCACCCGGTCGATGAAGTCCAGACCCTCCAGGTCATCAATGAGCCGGTCTGCGTACTTGGTGATCCGCAGCATCCACTGGCTCTTTTCCTTCCGAACCACAGGGGCACCGCAACGCTCGCAGACACCCTCCACCACTTCCTCATTGGCAAGGACGCACTTACAGCTGGTACACCAGTTCACGGGCATCTTTGCCTTGTAAGCCAGCCCCTTCTTATACAGCTGCAGGAAGATCCACTGGGTCCACTTAAAATACTTGGGGTCGGTGGTATTGATCTCCCGATCCCAGTCAAAGCTGTAGCCCAGTGCCTTCAGCTGACGGCGAAAATTGACAATGTTGTTCTCCGTGACGATCCGGGGGTGGATATGATTTTTGATGGCGAAGTTCTCCGTGGGCAGTCCGAAGGCATCATAGCCCATGGGGAACAGTACATTCTTGCCATCCATTCGCTTCTTACGAGCGATGATGTCCATGGCGGTATAGGGACGGGGATGTCCCACATGAAGACCGGCGGCGGAAGGGTAGGGGAACTCTACCAGACCGAAGAATTTCTCCTTGTCACCTCCGTTGACGGCGGCGTACAGGTTCTTCTCCTCCCAGATCTTCTGCCATTTGGCTTCAATATTGGAAAATTCATAGTTCATTGGGAACACGACCTCTCTTACATCATTTCGGGGATGATTTCTTTCAAATCAACGACCTCAGCATCTGCCCACAGACGCTCCAAATCGTAAAATTCTCTTGCTTCTTCCGTAAAGACATGGACTACCACACTGCCGTAATCCAGCAGCTCCCAGGTGTTGCCACGATGGCCTTCTCTGCCCAGCATGGTCTCACCCAGCTGCTCCATGGTGTACTCGGCGTAGTCGCACAGGGTCTTGACATGGGTGCTGGAGGTGCCGGTGCAGATCAGAAAGTAATCCGCCAGAGAGCTGACCCGGTCGATTTTCAGCAGGGCGATGTTCATGCCCTTCTTGGCATCCAGTGCCTGAGTGACCTGGTAGGCCACTTCCTTTGCAGTTAACATAACTTTTCTCCTTTTCTTGCTCGCAGAAATTCGAGGGCTTCCCGGGACTCCGGGGATACCTCTGCCCCCTGGCTTTTTAAATGCTCCAATGTGATTTCAAGCCCCAGCTGCAAGGCTCCATCCAGATCCGTAAATGCCAGCTGCCGCAGCTGTTCCACCCCGGGGAATGCCCGGTTGGGCTCCATATAGTCTGCCACATAAATGATGGTTTCAAGCACATTCATATTGCCTTTTCCCGTGGTGTGGCTGCGGATGGCTTCCACCACCGCTTCATTTTCCCCGAAGATACGCTCCGCCACCAGCGCACCGGTGAGGGCGTGAAGGGTCTTAGGGTAACGTTTTCCAAAATCGCTTAGTATCGTACCATATTCGCTGCACAATGTCAATTGCAGGGGACCGTCCAGTGCTTTGGTGATGTCGTGGAGCATACCGGCTCTTGCCGCATCGTTCACATCCGCTCCCCACCGCTGCGCCAGCTGGGCCGCTGTATCCCGGCAGCCTAAGACATGGTTTCGCCTGCTTTCTTTAAGTAGCGACAGTACCACCGGCTCCAGCTGCTCCATGGGAAGATTTCGATAGCTTTTCCCGGTGCCGTAAAGACCATGGCTTCGGATGTAATCCTCCACTCCCTCGGGCAGGAAGGGGGAGGCGCACTGAAACACCAGCATTCTGCGCAGCTGGGTAGAGGAAATGTCGATCACTTCATTCTCAATGAGGTGAACCACATACCCCTGCTGCTCCATCTGCTCCTTGCGCTCCTGAATGCGCTTTTTTTCGCCCTTGGTCCCTCGGTAGAAGACCCCCAGCTGGGCATGGGTCAAAATTCGCTCCGGCTCTCGCCACTGGTGGAAGGTCAGGAACATATCGGTGCCCATGAGCAAAATCAGCTGATCCTGAGGGTACTGGGCGTGAAGCTGCTCCACCGTCTCATAGGTGAAGCTCGTACCTTCCCGGCGCAGTTCAATGTCGGATACCTGAATTTTATCCTGCCCATCCAGAGCAAGCTGCAGCATGGCAAGCCGCTGCTCCGGCGAAGCAGAATCCTCAGGCAGCTGCTTATGAGGCGCAATGCGATCCGGAATGACCAGAAGCTGATCCAGCTTCAAGGCTTCCACTGCCGTCATAGCCGCCCGAATGTGTCCCAGATGCGGCGGATTAAAGGTACCGCCGTAAATGCCGATTTTGCCCATACGCATACCCTCCCTATTACCTATTCACTCTTCACTTTTCACTAAATCAATCTTCCCCCCGCAGCTGCTTCTCTCGGCTGCGTTCGATTGCTTTGTCGATCGCCTGCTGGCGGAAATATTGGTTGCGCTGTTCCCGGACCTTCTTTTCCGCTGCCCGTCTTGCCCGGATGCCCTTGCGGACCGGGTCGGATTTGCTTACCGGGGTGGCCTTTCTCTTTGCCCGTCCCGTCTGGTTGCGTTCCTCCTGACACTTCTGGCTAAAGCGGTAGATCACAAACTTGGTTCCGATCACCGCCACGCCGTCTGCGCCGGTGGCTTCACAAATGGCGTCACTGACCTCTCTGGGGGTCATAAAAGCCCCTTCCAGAACCTTGCCCTTGATCAGCTCTCTGGCGGTGAGCTGTGTTTCCGCCTCGGCGATCACCATCTGCGTCACGCCGCCCTTGCCCACCATCAATGTGGTATCCAAAGCATTTGCCTGAGCACGAAGCTCCGCACGCTCCTTACTTGTCAGCATAACCTGCCTCCTTTAGTTTTTCATAAAACACACGCAGTGCCTGTCCCCGGTGGGAAACGGCATGTTTTTCCTCGCCGGAGATCTCCGCAGTGGTTTTGCCAAAGGGAGGATAGTAGAAAATGGGGTCATAGCCGAAGCCGTTTTCTCCCCTTGGCTCCCGAAGAAGCTCTCCGTGAATTTCTCCCCGAGCCTGAATGGTCTGACCTTCCGGTGTGACCAGTGTAATGACACAGACGAACTGAGCCTGACGCTGTCCATCGGGAACCTGCTCCGTGTTTTTCAGCAGCAGAAGCAGCCGTCCCCAGTCGTCCAACGTGGGATCGCCGCCGTACCGGGCAGAGTAAATTCCCGGCGCGCCGTTTAACGCATCCACCGCAATGCCGGAATCGTCTGCCAGAGCCGGGAGACCCGTTGCCTTCATCACCGCATAGGCCTTCTGGTAGGAATTTTCCTCGAAGGTGGTGCCGGTTTCTTCCACATCCAGATCCACACCCAATTCCGACTGCAAAATCAGCTCAAAGCCGAATTTTTCCGTGATCTTGCTGATCTCCACCAGCTTATG
>CAZENN010000161.1:0-3934 GCA_964513605.1 uncultured Oscillospiraceae bacterium | reverse complement strand
CTTCAGTCATCAACGGATTCGTATTTCATGCAGAAAAGGATGCTGATGGTAATTACATAAGTAACAATGCAGATGCAACTACTTTCCACGAGGTTATGAAACTCTTTAAAGAATACGAAGATACAGAAGGAAAGTTCATCGATATTAATAGAGATTTTAAGTCTAAATTATTTGAAACTTTCACAAAGCAAGAGAAAACAAAAGAAAATGCAGGAAAGTATTTTACCCCCTTAAAAATTGTTAAGGGTATGGTAGATATGGTAGATATTAAAGAGGGCGACGAAATTTGTGATCCCGCCTGTGGTGTAGGCAAATTCCTTCTTGAAGCAGCTTTGAAAATTGACGAGCCATTTACTTTTGAAAATGGTCATGTTGTCAAAAAAGTAAAACTTTATGGTTATGAGAAAGAGATGGATGAGAAAGGGTCCACTAGCGGATACGATTTGACTACTATTCTTGCCAAGGCTAATACTATGATTTATTTCTCGTCTCTGTTTAAAGACAACAACACTCTTGCAACCATAAAAACGATCTCTCAGGAGCTTCTGAATGAGACATATTATTCTAGTAAAACCATTTTAGGAACTTTAGAAAGGACAGACGGAAAACAGTATGATGTAATCCTTGCAAATCCTCCATATTATCAGAGTGCTTTGATTTCTAAAACAGCTAAGAATACTGATTTTTACACCGAAAAAGGAATGGGTGTAGAAGGATTGTTCCTTGAATGGATCATTAAATCTCTTAAGCCTAACGGAGTAGCTAACGTCGTATTACCCGACGGCATTTTTACCAATGTGGGCAATAAGCGACTGCACGGTTTTATAACAAGCAACTGTTATATTGAAGCAATCATATCGTTACCCATTAATACCTTTTTCAATACTCCTAAGAAAACTTACATTATGACCTTGAGAAAAAAGCGAGATATTTCCAAAAAGCAAAATTATCCCATATTTGCTTATTACTGTGCTTCCATCGGGGAAACACTTGACGTTTATAGGTTTGATACCGATGATAATGATTTCCAAACAGCGGTAAACAAGTATAATCTTTTCCGTAGTTGCAAGGATAAAAACAGAATCGATGATTATTTGAAGCCTATATTTGAAGATGATCTAAAACTTAAACTTTTCTCAGTAGACTCGTTTAAAGAACATTCTGCTTGGGATATTGAGAAAAGATGGACAGATGAAGAAAAAGTCAAGATGGGTGTAAAAAAAGCTGACGTTATAATGAACCTTGACGAGTTTAGCGAGTACTTAAACAATATAGTAGCTGATATGAATAATTATGGGGAGGCAATAAAATGCCTAAAATCGTAGAAAAAAGGTTGGAACAAATAATTGACTTCGAATTGTCCAAGACAAACGGTAGCTCTTTTACCAAATCATTCATTGATTCAAATAAAGGCAATGTGCCCGTGTATGGAGCGTCATTGATTGAAGAAGAGATAAGCTACGGATTTGTTGCTGATAATTTAGAAGGTATAAAATATTTTGATGACTGTCTAACTTGGAATATTGATGGGTCAACTGCGATTTTTTACAGAAGGGGCCATTTTTCACTTTCTGAAAAAGTCATACCTTTAATTCCATTTGAGGACATTTCCGCGCTTATAGATTTGGAGTATCTTAGATTTGCAATTATTTTCTCCCCTGGGTTTAATTCATTTGATTTTTCTCGCAAAGCAGGAAAAGGGAAATTAAAGAAGTTACAAATAATGATTCCTGTAGATGATAATGGTTCTTATGATCTTGAAGAACAACAACGGCTTGCAGGCATTTATTGTGAAATAGAACATCAAAAACAAAAATTATTGAGCAGAGTTTTTGAGATTCAGGAGTTATTGATACACATAGATAAAGATGAGGGTGTCAATTATGTTGATGAACCATTAAATAAAATGGTAACGCACCATAATGGTGATGCATCCTATACGAAAACATGGTGTCAAAATCACAAAGGTAAATACCCTATATATTCTGCCAATAATCTTGAACCAATTTCACATATAGACAGTTATGATTATGATGGAGAATATCTTACCTACTCAAAAAATGGCTGTGCTGGATTCATCACAATACTCAATGATCGATTTTCTATAAATGGTGACAGATGCGTTATGAGTATTAATGATGAGTATGTTGGTAAAATCAACCTGTTGTATTTAAAATACTATCTTGAGCCAATTTTCAGAAAAAACAAAAAGGGGAGGCTTGGTGCATTTGGGAAAAATGAATTTACAAAACTTAATAGCACTATGATAAAAAACCTTAACATTACTATTCCTATTCCTCTTTCAACTGATGGTTCATATGATCTTGATAAACAAAAAGAAATTGCGGCAAGATACAAGCAAATAGATATGATAAAGCAAGGTTTAATTAACAAGATTATCCAACTGACATCAATTAATGTTGTCCCTGATATAGAAGAGGAACAGCTTACATCATTCAGATAATCAAAATAGTACAAAATCAAAGCAATGCTAACGGCAGAGAGAAATAAAATCCCTCTGCCGTTAGTTTTAGAATATGGCAACAGCTTGTCCTATCGTGAATTTTGTAAAAAATAGTGTAAATTGGAGTCAAGTTGTTCTTATGTGGTTGCAGGCAACCCATTTTTTCGAAAACCATAAAAGTGCCGAAAACCCAGTCATATCAAGGGTTTTCAGCTCCTCTAAAATGCTGGTTGTTCTTTGGCGGTCGTGGCATCAGCGGCCATATCCTCGTGCAGGTCGGTGATAACGTCGCCCTTCGAGGCAATATACTCCGCACGCCACGGCAAGCCCGAGGCCGCTATGGGATACACGCCCGTGGTATGATCCACAAAGTATTTGTCAAAGCCGGAGCGCTTGATCTCCTCCTCCGACAGATTGCGGGTCAGCTGGTACACCATCGCGCTCACCATCTCCATATGGTTCAGCTCCTCGGTGGCGATATCCGTCAGTAGCCCTTTCAGCTCGTTGTACGGCATCGCATACCGCTGCGACAGATACCGCATCGAAGCACCAAGCTCACCGTCAGGGCCGCCGTACTGGCTGATAATGATCTGTGCGTACTTCGGGTTGGGATTGGTGATTTTCACCGGGTACTGCAAGGTCTTTTTGTATTGCCACATATCAATTCCCCCCTCTGCATTCCCAGGGCCACGGGCCGTCCACCCAAGTCCAGCAGTCGCCCCGGACACTGTTTGAGTCCATGACCCACGGACCGTACTGCGCCTCGTACTCCTCGATCAGCCGACGGCGCATCGCCACAAACTCGTGATACTTCTCCAGTGCGCAGACACTGTGCGGATGGGTATCCAGATACAGCGTCAGCTCCCAGATGGCGAATTGATACGCACCGATGCGGTGCTTCAGCTGCGTGCAGTTATCCACGGCAAGTCCCCCCTACCATCAGCGGCTTATCCAGCTCCGGGAAGATGGTGCCGCGAGAAAAGCCGTTTTCCGGCTCATAGATGGTGTCCAACTGCTGCCACGGGACATACGCCATCGCGACCACCATATCCGCGCACATCTCCTCGGGACTGCGCTGCTGTGCGTTAACGGCACAGCCACACACCGCGGGTGCCGCCGTCCCGCCGCCGATGTACGGCGACGGATACCGACGCGGCATACTGCCGTAGCGTCTTCCGTTTGTATTGCCCAATGCGATTCGCTCCTTTTCTTCGTTTTCGGGATCTCCCCTTACCATTCTATGAGCGTCACCGCATCGGGTGCAAAAAAAGACCTCACGCAAAGCGTGATGTTCTCAACGGAGAATTAGAAAATTTTGCAATTCTTATTAGGAAGAACCAGCATCGCATTTGTACTTACAAATGCAGTTGTGCAGAACCCCAAACCCACTAATAATTGTTGAAATATCCACCCGTAAAAAAGATAACTCTCCCATATTATCCAAAAAACAGTTGGTTAGTATGGGAGATT
>CAZENN010000160.1:0-3946 GCA_964513605.1 uncultured Oscillospiraceae bacterium | reverse complement strand
GTCGGCATAGTGCTTTTCTGCCAGCGATACGATTCTCACCGTGGTTTCCTCGCCGTACCGTTTCACCAGTGCCTTGCGGATAAAGCCGAATTTTCGGTTTCTTGTCAGCTTGCTTTTCTTTCCCATTACTCCTCATCCTTTTTCCGCAGTTCCATCTGCGCCTTGTATTTCTTTCCCACGTCCAGCTTGGACTGGATGCTGGAGCCCCGGACGATGGTTGCTGAGCCGAATTTGGCATTCAGGGCATCGGCAGCCTTATCAATCTTCCGTGGCTTCTCCCGGCTCTCATCCGGGAATTCAGTAATTGCTGAAGCAACAATACCGTGATCCGCCGGTCTGCTTTGATCGGAGGATCATGGTATTCTTTCTTTATACATCGATGATGGTTTCATCCTTCTTCGGTTCCTCCGACTCTTGCAGCTGCTGCAATACCGATGAGATTTGACCGGTGACTTGCCCGATGGCACGAAGCCGGGAGCCTGCTCTGCGGAGCTTGGAGGGTGGGGCGGTGTCCTGTGTGCCCAGGGCCTTTCCACCCATGGCGGAGCCGATGAACTCCAGAGACTGGGAAAGCCGGTACAACCCATCGGAGCTTCCCGTATTCCGGGAGCGGCATCCATCCATGATGATTTCATCCATATAGCCGTTGACCTTGGGCAGGATCGCCAGCAGCTCCCGAAGCTGGCTGGGGGTCAGGTCGATACCCTGGCTTGCGGTCCAGCCGATGAGGATGGCCAGCAGTCCCGGAGGAATCCCCTGTGCGCCATGGCTCAGATCGTCAAAGATGCTGTCAAAGGTCAGGATGCCCAGAGGGGTGTCCAGATGCAGGTTCAGAATGTTGTCCGCAAGGAGGATGTATTTGGTAATATCCTCCTTGCCGAAGTGGGTCAGCAGTTTTCTCAGCTGCTGAATAAATTCCGGGTGACATTGCTCGTATTTGATGCTGAAGGCCAATAAATATGCCAAATCGTCGCTGTGGGCCGGATTGGAGACCAGAGGCAGGAAGATGTTGATCAGATCCTTGCCGCCTCCTGCATTGCCCAGATTGAAGGCAGCGGAGCGGATGGCCTCCACCGTGTTATAGGAGCTGCTGCGCCGCTGGGGGGTGATAGAGTGGAAGAAGCTGTTAGAAAAGCGTCCCATTGCCTGGATGCCCTCTGCCTGCCCTCCGGGAGCCGGAACCATTCGGAAATGACCGTCAGCGGTGAAGTGCATCATGGCACTGGGGGAGTGGTTTCGCCCAAATCCGGCGTTTTCCAGCTCGGAGGCGGCATAAAAGGCGGCAGAGCCTACATTATCAAAGAGGAAATTAACGAAGTCATATTCAGCACTGTGGCTTTCGATGCGGTTTTGCCGCTGGGCGATTTGGGCGGCGTATTTTTCTATGAACAGCTGGGAAAAGCCCTGCCCGTCAAAGGAAACGCCCCGTTCCACAGTACTGTCCAGAACGGAAACATACTTGGTCTTATTGCCGCCCTTGGAGTGCCCGGTGACGGTGACCCGGTAACGTTCCAGCCCCAGCCGGCGGTAGACCTGCCGATACCAGTTCAGGGCATTGCGTTGCTGGGGGGTATCGGATAAATTGACCCCGGCAAAATTATCCCCCCATTCCTCCGGGGACTGGGTGCCTTTGAATACCACCACAGCGTCACCGGTTCGGGGACTGAGGAAAACCGCACTGTGACCGCCGCCGCCTCCCTCTGCCCGGTCGATGTGGGTGGCGGCAATGATCATATTCAATAAGAGGGGGTCCAGCTGAATGGAACGCAGGATCTTCCGCCATTCCGCGCCGGTGATAAAGCAGTCGTATTCCGCCGCCGGGTCGATTTGGCTTGGCTCCACTGCGGCGATCAACTCCGAAACCGTCCTGCCCCCATATTCCAGCACCCGGGGGAAGGGGTCTTCGACCATATACATCAGAGAATTCAAGCTGAGCAGCTGCTCCACAGAAAGGGCCATGACGCACCTCCTTGGGTTAGTATATGCATCAATCATAACACAGGTTCGGATCGTTGGCAACATATCAGATTCATCATATCAAATTCTGGGGGCGTTGTCAAAGGATATTGTGCGATTTGAACAATTTCTGCTTAATTAACAAATTGCTTTTATTCAATTTGTACAATATTCCATATTGCAATTTCCCTAAGGGTGTGTTATCTTATAGTCACAAGAGGTGATACCAATGTACAGCTAAATCCCCTCCCGATCTGTTTTCTATCCTTTGATCTTCATCCGCTTCAGAAGCAATTTTTCCTTCAAGGGGGCAACAGAGTCAGCGGCTGTTGCGTAAAAAAATCTTCTTCAAAAGTGGTGTCTGTCTCAGCAATTATGTTCAGATGCGTTGTTTCCGGAGATGATGGATCGATCATAGAAAACGATCTGACGTTGCTTTCGGTCTTCTTTCAATTCCCGACTGCCAGGCTATTCTCGCTTTGAGAAATCATAATTTGTGTATGTTTGATTGGATTGGCTGTTTAAGATTGAGAAGCGATGTCCATCCTGTAGAATAGAGAGGTAACCAATGATGTTAGATACTAAGAGTTCACAGAAATAACCCTTGACTGATTTGCGAAAGCCATCGGTCAAGGGTTATTTCTTTTTCTTTTATTGGTTTACATAACGTTTTCTGTGAGATCAATATGGTCTTATATACAACTCATGGCTTTTGGGAGCCGGTCTTGCGTGGACGCCGGAGACCAGACCCAGCATGGCATACAGAGATACCATTGAGGTACCGCCGTAGCTGATAAAGGGCAGTGTCAGACCGATGACCGGGGTGACACCGATGCACATGCCCACGTTGCTGCAAACCTGGAAGATCAGTGCCGCGGCGGCACCGAAGCATACCAGCCGCCGCATGTAGTCCTGACTGCGGGTGCCCACCTGAATGCATCGTGCAATGATGGCGGTCAGCAGCAGCAGTACGAAAATACAGCCCACATAGCCCATTTCCTCACCGATGGCAGAGAAAATATAGTCCGTATGCTGGGCAGGCAGGGCACCGATCTGGGTACGGTTGCCGTTGAACAGCCCCTGCCCCAGCAGTCCGCCGCCGGTCAGGGACAGGAGGCTTCTCTTGGTATGATAGCGTTCTTTCAATCCCATGGGGTCAATGGTGGGATCGAAAAGCACCAAAATTCGCTTGCGCTGGTTTTCACTCATCACCTTGTTCCACATCAGAGGAGCTCCTGCAGTGATCAGACCGCCGCCCAGCAGGAACCAGAAGGGACTGACGCCGCCGGAAAAGCTCATACCCAGGAAGATGAACACGAAGATCAGAGAAACACCGGCATCCCGGGAGACTGCCATGTTGATGCCCACCAGCAGCACAAGATGGGCTGCCATGGTGAAAACAGATCGGACAGAAGAGATGCGCTGCTGGTAAGAGGACATGACCGATGCCAAGATCAGCACAAAGGTGATCTTACACAGCTCCGCAGGCTGTACGCTTACCGGCAGAAAGGGGAAGTCCAGCCAGCTTGTGTTGCCGGAATTGAAGTCCGTGCCGAAGGGAATCAGCAGCAGAAGCAAAAATGTGTTGAAAACCACCAGCACCATCCGATGCTCGGAAATAAACTCCAAATCAATGCAGGATACGCCCACATAGGACAAAACTCCCAGTATGATCGCACCGATCTGGATATAGACATAGCGCATGGTCTCCTGGTGGTTGGTTGCGCTGGCAATGGTGATACAGCCGAAGGCAGAGGTCACAAGGCACAGCAGCAGCAGTACCATATCTCCCCGGCGAAAAACGCTCCACAGTCGAGTTAGAATCCGGCGCAAGCCATCACCTCCTTTTGTATTGTACCCCACATTGTATCATTCTTTTTCCCGATTGTAAACCCAAAATTCATGGATAGTAAGCCGGAATGGTTGGCTGACGAGGCAATTTACCGGGAAGACGCATTGGGTTTTTGAAAGGAAAAGAAAACGACCCCTA
>CAZENN010000159.1:0-3955 GCA_964513605.1 uncultured Oscillospiraceae bacterium | reverse complement strand
AGGCGATCTATAACTTCAAGAACGCCACAGGAAAAAATCGTTATTCTGCCTTTGATATTACTGACAGCAGCGAGGAACCCGATCCGCTGAATGAGCGTTTGGGTAATCAGCAAACTACCACACAGCAAAAGAACGATGTAGATAACAAGTTCTGCCCGTATTGCGGAACACCCGTCGCGGGTGATTATGAGTTCTGCAATAATTGTGGCAAGAAGCTGCCATAAGCGAAGGAGCAGGATCAATGAAACGACAATTACAAGGCATAGGAATTATACTTTTTAGCATTATGATGATTTTAGGTATGGGTGACGAGCCTGTGTTTGATCTCAGCCTTAGCTTCTCTCATATCTTTATGGCACTTGGAGTTTTCGGCTTCGGCTGGATGTTCACCAAGGAAAAGGAGAACAAAGATGAACGAGAAGATAATGAAAAGCATTAGAATTATTGTAAAAGTTCTGCTCTGCATCAGTTTGATTATTGCGGTAGGACTTTTGCTGAATTACATCCGAAATCTGAATCCTACAGCGGATGGATTTGATGTAAGCAATATCATTGCACGAATGATACATGGGGACGACTATTGGACGTGGGAAAAGCTGACATCCGGTGTTTACACTTCTGCTTCCATTTTTGTCGTGTTCTTCTGTGTTGACAAGGTTATTGACCTAATTTCAAAGAAAAAGTAAATGTGGAGGTCGCCATGACCGCAAAGAAGAAAAAAAGAATAATTATCCTTGCTTTTGTGGCGGCCATCCTATTAGCACTTATTATTTGGACGGCTTGGGGCAACACAGCGTTGGAACTCAATACATATACGATTTCAAGTGAAAGACTGCCCGAAGCATTTGACGGATACCGTATTGCCCACGTGTCCGATCTGCACAATGCGGAGATGGGAAAAGATAATGAAAAACTGCTTACTATGCTGAAAAATGCAGAGCCAGACATTATTGCAATTACTGGCGACCTCATTGATTCCCGTAATACTGACATTGACATTGCATTACGGTTTGCAGAAGAAGCTGTGAAAATTGCTCCTTGCTACTATGTAACAGGCAACCACGAGGCACGAAAATCTGAAAGAATTTATGCTGATTTTGAAGCAGGCTTGATTGAAGCAGGAGTTGTGATTTTGCACGACAGCGAAATTATGCTTGAGCGTGAAGATGTGGATATTTCACTTATAGGGATAGACGATCCGGCTTTCGCAGAGAACAATGGTGGTGGAGTTGGATTAAGTATGGCACCTGAACACATAGGTGCTCTATCAACAAATGATGGTTTTACAATACTGTTATCCCATCGACCGGAATTTTTTAATCAATATGTCAGAGCTGACGTAGATTTAGTTCTCAGCGGTCACGCACACGGCGGTCAATTCAGACTTCCTTTTGTGGGCGGCTTAGTAGCTCCAAATCAGGGTTTGTTTCCTAAGTATGACGCAGGACTATACACAGAAGAAAACACGAATATGATCGTGAGTAGAGGTATTGGAAACAGTATCCTTCCGTTCCGTTTCAATAACAGACCGGAAGTGATTTTGATAGAATTAGAAAGTGAGGTATCATAACCTCAATTCAGCAAAGGAGTGTAATAGTATGAAGAAGATAGGATTGGGTATAGCAATTATCTTATTTGCTATTTGTTTAGAGGTATCGTGGTCGGGCAATTTTGCATACATCACCACAGGCATTGGTCTTGTCGGGCTGATTATAGCGATTGCAGGCTTTGCAAGCAAAAAAGATAAGTAAACACGAATATAGCAAAGGAGTACATAGCACAGGGGACGGTTCTATGTGTGATCCCGTGTCTTGTCCGTGAGTTATTTTTTCTTGTGACTTTTCAGGAACGTCCATGCTTGCAGTATCCACCGGGTGATTGTTCAAGGCAATGTGTATCCCGCATCTGTCAACACACAGAACCGTCCCCTGTGCTATGTGCTACAAAAATGGTGTTGCCGTAGGAATCGTAGTCGTACGCACCTCCGTCCCCTGTGCTATTCGGATTTTTCCATGTTCAGCAGCTCTCTGCCATGCTGTCAGGTGTAGTTCCAGGTGCCGTCATTGAGGGGGTTGCCGATGACATCATAGGTAATGCCTTGACCGTTATACGCTGTCAGTAGATCCCCCAGTTGGCGTTGCCGTAGAGCACAGGGGGGATTCTGCGTATTTCCTATTTAGTTATGCCGATTTAGGAAACACGCAGAACCGTCCCCTGTGCTATTACCCACCATCAGATCCGTTTCACCGGGGCGGTTGGCAGAAAGATAATTGTAGGTAGTAACGTAATCCGCCCCATCAAAGGTAACCGTCATCCGATCCGGACGGTTCAGGTTGTCAAGATAGCATGGGTGATTCTGTGTATTTCCTATTTAGTTATATGTGCTTAGGAAACACACAGAACCGTCCCCTGTGCTACCCTCAAATGGCGAATGAAACTGTTATGTACCAGCAAGCATCGCCTTTTGGGGACAAAAGGCAGTTTGTTGGGATAATCCCAAGCCCTTAAAGGTTTCAGGAATATTCCTGACAAGTCTGCGTTTGGGTGACCAAACGCGATGCTTGCTGGTATAGTGCAAAACTTAGCAGCAACTATTATACTATGATATACTTATTCGCAATGGCATTGCTTAGCCACTCAGCCGCACGACGGATTTTCTCTCGAGGCGATCCGCTTCTTTGTTCAAATTCATTTTTGTATTCTACCGCATCAAAACTAAACGAATCAGAATCATATACGCGTATGCTAATCGGGGCTTCAACTTGCTCATCATAGAGAACCATAATGTTTTTATTTGGATTGGCCCAGACAATATAATAATATGCTCCATGCTTCTGCTTCAAACTTATTTCAAATCCGTATGTCTTTGCTAAAAACTCAAACTCCTTTTTTAAAGTTGCATATCTTCCCATCATCGCATCCTCACATTAACCAAACATTATACAAATACTGATAGCCCTTTGTAAGCGCCACTTCCTTTGCGTATGCTCCAGTTAATGCTCCTCCGCAGTCATAAATCGCTCCTTTCAGAGCCATAACACCTTTAACAACGCATTTATTTTGCCACCAACCGACAGTTTCAGCAGCTTTTTGACCAGCAACTTTTTTATGAAGTTGAATTCTTTTAAACCAGAATAATGTCGAGTCTTAGCCAATGCAGCAACATCTTCAAATATTCCCATTTTTCCTATTGTAATTCCAGACTTTGCATTTTTTATCGTTCTTGCAGCACCACCTACTACTGAACCACCAAGAGCACAAAGTCCTCCTGTCATAAATCCATCTGCAGCCCCATCTAAAGCAGCCTTGCCTGCTCCTTCCCAACTTCCGGTAGTAACACGATGATTGACTGCACTAACTGCTGCACCACCTATTGTACTTGCTGCCACTCCAATCAAAACTGGAGCAGCTGCACCTCCAGTGGCAACTGTAACAGCGACAGCCGCAACCGTCGCTACAGCACCAATAGCCACTTTCGCCCAGTTGGGCAGAGACCAGTTGCCGTTAACATCGAAGCGGTTAACTGGGTTATTCATACAGTACGCAAACAGATTATAGCTTAGAGGACTGCCATCTGCGCCAAGGTAATCAATGTCATCTGCATTGATGAACCGTCCAACTTCTGCATCATAATAACGGGTGGATACATAGTAGAGCCCTGTCTCGGTATCGTAAACATAACCTCTATACCGGAAAGGATTCAGCGCACCAATAGTTGCCGCCTTGGCACCGGTGATGCCAGTAGCCTTACCCCAAGCATTGTAGGTATACTGTACTACCGTGTTCAGGGTTCCATCGGTCAGACCAATGACATCTCCCTGAGCATTATAGAGGTAGTAATACGCTGCATCACCATAGGTGTCGGAGTAGCAGATGAAGCCTTCTCTTCTGCCGGTAGAGTCGTACATGAAGATCAGAGTATGTTCGCCCTGCTTCATGGCGTGGATGGCTCCGG
>CAZENN010000158.1:0-4072 GCA_964513605.1 uncultured Oscillospiraceae bacterium | reverse complement strand
GGTCCGAACCAATTTTGACCTCGATGGGCAAAATTGGTTTCATCGGGACGCATCACCGGCGTTATGGGAGATATGAGATATTCCTCTTGTTGTCGCTACCGGGCGTGGGCTGATTATGTGTTGCCTTGCCAACGGCATAAGGACAGCCGGACAAGTTAAAAAACTCATCCGGCTGTCCTTATCTTAATCGTTGTATCAGATCAGAAAATCATAGCAAGAGCAAAAACGATCATTCCTGCTACTGCAAGGATCGGCAATATGCATCCGGGCATACAGCCGCCTCCGTGTGGACGATGCCCCATACCATGTCCTCTGTGTGGAGGCATATGTCCATGACCTCCGTGATGGCCTCCTCCAAAGCCACCATGGTGACCTCCACCGTGATGACCGCCGCCGTGGTGACCTCCTCCAAATCCACCGTGATGACCACCACCGCCGTGATGACCACCACCGCCGTGATGACCGCCACCGCCGTGACGTCCGCCACCGCCGTGATGACCTCCATGTCCTGGCAAATCAAGTCCCTCCTTCTTTACTGGTATTTATCACATTATAGCACATAGGACGAAAATTTACAAGGATTATAAGCTAGAAATATAACCAGAAGTCAATGATCGGATATCCGCTTACTTCCATAACATTCTAAATTTAATTCCGAGGTGATACAATGGGAACTTGGGGCGTTGGATTATATTCAAATGATACTGCAAGCGATGTTCGTGATCTGTGTAATGATGTGTATCCGTTGGTCGGTATCGAAAACGGCACACAGCTGATTTTTGAAGAATTTTCTGATACAATAAACGCAGATATGGACAATGACTATGCCGATTTTTGGTTTGCTCTTGCTGATTGGCAGTGGAAACATGGAATACTCACAGCGGAAATTCGTGATAACGTGATTTCTCTGCTGGAAAATCACACAGGCATTGAGGAATGGAGAGAATCGGGCAGTCCCTCGGATGTAAAAAAGAGAATTGCCGTTATGGAAAAACTTTTATCACAATTAAAGAGTCCTCAGCCTGAAATGAAGCTCCCTAAACCTAAAATCGCAAAACCAAAACACAAACCCGGCGATATTATAATTGTGCGCACCTGCAAATCAGAAGCTGACCCCGAAAACTGGATTTGGAATATAGAAAACTGCCAATATCCTTTTATTTATCCATCGGAAATTTCCAATCAGGTATGTGAAGTGCTAACGCCTCCTTATGACGCACACGATCGGTATATCGCTATTCTTTGTATCGGCACCGAAAAAACACCATACCTGCAATGTGCTGATCGTACTTTTTACGACATACACAGTGTTTATGCTTTTTATGACTACATCGGTGAGGAAAAGCCCACTCTTGATACGCTTAAAAAATGCGGCTTTCTTCCTAAATATTTGCAATACGCCGATGAAACAGGATCAGGGATAAGCACAAGCGGTTGGTGCTATCAATTCCTCTTGCTTGCCTGCAGCTTCAGATTGGGAAAAACAGGCACCGAGCAGTCTATTGAAAAGCTGTCCTGTATAAAAGAGGCAGACCGTTTCCACCGTCTGTTCAATGCCAAAAGCTATCTTTCGGATATTTCACAGAATATAGGTCTTTATGATGCCTTTGCTGATTTTTTTGAAGAAAAAGCAAGACTATCAAAAGCGAACATAAAATATGACAATTTGCTGGATATCACAGCTTTTAACCCCCCTTTGCGCCCCAAAGATGAGATTTCTAATATAATCAGAAGACAGGAACTTAACCAACTGTAAAAAACGTGCTGCCTCGATTTGAGACAGCACGTCATTTTATTTATCAAATTCTCGCGACGCCGGAGTCCCGTGCGGCTTGGGCTACCGCTTTTGCTACGGCAGGACCGACTCTGGGATCGAAGGCGGCGGGGATGATGTAGTCCTCGTTCAGCTCTTCATCCGAGATCAGACCGGCAATTGCCATGGCGGCTGCCATTTTCATTTCCTCGTTGATATCGGAAGCACGGACATCGAAGGTGCCTCTGAAAATGCCGGGGAAGGCCAGCACGTTGTTGACCTGGTTGGGGTAGTCGCTGCGTCCGGTGGAGATCACACGGGCACCGCCTGCCTTGGCATCCTCGGGGAAGATCTCCGGGGTGGGGTTGGCGCAGGCGAAGACGATGGCATCCTTGTTCATGGTCTTCACCATTTCCGTGGTCAGGGTGCCGGGAGCGGATACGCCGATGAATACGTCCGCGCCCACGATCACATCTGCCAGTGAGCCTGCAACCTTGTCCCGGTTGGTCAGCTGTGCCATTTCCTCCTTGATCCAGTTCAGCCCCTGACGGCCTTCGTAGATGGCACCGGAGCGGTCGGTCATGATCACATTCTTAAAGCCTGCGCTCAGCAGCAGCTTCACGATGGAAATGGCTGCCGCACCTGCGCCGGAGGTGACGATCTTCACGTCTTCCTTCTTCTTGCCCACCACCTTCAAGGCGTTGGTCAGACCGGCAAGGGTGACGATGGCGGTGCCGTGCTGGTCATCGTGGAAGATGGGAATGTCGCACTTTTCCTTCAGCTTCCGCTCGATCTCAAAGCAGCGGGGGGCGGAGATATCCTCCAGGTTCACGCCGCCGAAGGAGCCGGAGATCATATAAACGGTGTTGACGATCTCGTCCACATCCTTGGACTTGACACACAGAGGGAAGGCATCCACATCGCCAAAGGCCTTGAACAGAACACACTTGCCCTCCATAACGGGCATACCGGCCTCAGGACCGATATCGCCCAGACCCAGAACGGCAGTACCGTCCGTGACCACGGCGCACAGGTTATGGCGGCGGGTCAGGTCATAGGAACGCTCCACATCCTTGCTGATCTCCAGACAGGGCTGGGCAACGCCGGGGGTGTAGGCTAAGGACAGATCCTCCTTCGTGGCAACAGGAGCGGTGGCGACTACCTCGATCTTGCCCTTCCACTGCTCATGGAGCTTCAGGGATTCCTTTGCGTAATCCAATTTCGTCGCCTCCCGTCAGATGGTCACCTGATTGATGACGGACTTGAGCTTTTCGGCACTGTTTCTCAGCTTGGCGATCTCTTCCTCGGTCAGAGGATTGAGAATCTTACCACGGACACCGCTGCGGTCCACCAGAACCAGAGTGGACAGGCACACATCATCCACGCCGTACTCACCATGCATCATGGTGGACACGGACAGGGCGGTGCCGGCATCGGAGTAGATGCACTTGCAGATATGGCACACGGACATGGCAACGGCGTAGAAGGTAGCACCCTTGTTCTCAATGATCTGAGCGCCGGACTTCTTCACGAACTCCTCGATCTCAGCATAGTCCTTATTCCACTCAATGCGATCCTTGTCGGGGGAGTGGTCACGGTAGGTATCAATGTGGTTGTTGGCAATATGTGCCAGGGACCAGGGCACGAACTGGCTGTCACCATGCTCGCCGTAAACGTGGGCATGGACATTCTTGGGGCTGATGCAGAACCGCTTTGCCAGGGTGGACTGGAGACGGCTGGTATCCAGAATGGTGCCGGAGCCGATGATCTGATTCTCGGGGATGCCGGAAACCTTGTGGAACACATAGGTCAGCACGTCCACAGGGTTGGACACGATGACGTAGATGGAGTTGGGGGCATACTTGGTCACATTCGCCGCCACATCCTTCAGGATGTTCACATTGACCTGAGCCAGATCCAGACGGGTCATGCCGGGCTTTCTGGCTATGCCACAGGTAATGATGACGATATCGGAGCCTTCGGTATCCGCATACTCGCCGGGACGAACCACAGCGGGGGAGCAGAAGGGAGCACCCTGATAAATATCCAGAGCCTCACCGATGGCCTTGTTCTTGTTTACGTCCACCAGAACGATCTCAGAAGCTACACCCTGAATCATCAGGTCGTTTGCAATAGTTGCGCCAACACTACCGGCGCCAATCACGCTGATTTTGCTCATTGGTCAATTTCCTCCTTGGTTATTGCGAAATATATTTTTTGTTTTCGCACCATCTACTAATATACCAATTTCCAGACAGAAAGTCAACGGTTTAATCTAAAACTTACCGGCGAAGACAATATCTTGTATCTCATATCTCC
>CAZENN010000157.1:0-4101 GCA_964513605.1 uncultured Oscillospiraceae bacterium | reverse complement strand
GTGGAGTCCCGGCAGATGGAGCAGCAGATGCTTGACTCCATGGAGCTGGAAAGGGAGCGCGGCATTACCATTAAAGCCACCGCCGCCACCTTGCGCTACACCGCCGACGATGGCGAGACCTACGCCCTGAACCTGATCGACACCCCGGGGCATGTGGACTTTAACTATGAGGTCTCCCGAAGCCTTGCCGCCTGTGAGGGCGCGGTGCTGGTGGTGGATGCCTCTCAGGGCGTAGAGGCCCAGACCCTTGCCAACACCTACCTTGCCATTGACGCAGGGCTGGAGGTTTTGCCGGTAATCAATAAAATCGACCTGCCCTCTGCCCGTCCGGCGGAGGTAAAGGCAGAGGTGGAGGATATCATTGGCATTCCGGCGGAGGATTCCCCGGAGATCTCCGCAAAGAACGGCATCAACATCCACAGCGTTCTGGAAATGATCGTCCGGGACATTCCGGCTCCCACGGGAGACCGGGAAGCACCCTTGCAGGCACTGATCTTTGACAGCCAGTACGACTCCTACCGGGGCGTCATCGTCTATACCCGTATCAAGCAGGGCACCCTCCGGGCAGGGCAGGACATTAAAATGATGGCAACCGGTGCCACCTATAAGGTCGTAGAGGTTGGCACCATGAGTCCGCTGGGACTGATTCCCAGTGACGCTCTGGGTGCCGGTGAGGTGGGCTACATCACTGCCTCCATTAAAAACGTGGCGGATACCCAGGTGGGCGATACCATCACCACCATTGAAAACGGCGCGGCTGAGCCTCTGCCCGGTTATCGTCCGGTGCAGCCCATGGTCTTCTCCGGTGTGTACCCGGCTGACGGTGCCAAGTATCAGGACTTAAGAGAGGCACTGGAAAAGCTGAAGCTCAACGATGCCTCCATGACCTATGAGCTGGAAAGCTCCATTGCGCTGGGCTTTGGCTTCCGCTGCGGCTTTTTGGGACTGCTGCACATGGAGATCATTCAGGAGCGGCTGGAACGGGAGTATAATCTGGATCTGATCACCACCGCTCCCAACGTGGTCTACCGTGTTACCAAGACCAACGGCGAGGTGCTGATGGTGGACAATCCTCTGGACTACCCGGACCCCATGGAGATCGAGCTGGCAGAAGAACCCTTTGTCAAGATCAGTCTCATTGCCCCCCAGGAGTATGTGGGCAACATCATGGATCTGTGCCAGCAGCGTCGGGGCGAGTTTAAGGATATGGTCTATCTGGACGCCAACCGGGTGGAGCTGCACTATGAGATGCCTCTGAACGAAATTATTTACGACTTCTTTGACGCTTTGAAGTCCCGGACCCGGGGCTACGGCAGTCTGGACTATGAGCTGATCGGCTACCGTCCCAGCAAGCTGGTGAAGCTGGACATTTTGCTCAACGGTGACATTGTGGACGCTTTGAGCTTCATTCTCTTTGCGGACAATGCCTACCCCCGAGCCAGAAAGATCTGCGAGAAGCTGAAGGACAATATTCCCCGTGCCCAGTTTGAGATTCCGGTGCAGGCTGCCATTGGCGGCAAGATCATTGCCAGAGAGACCATCAAGGCTCTGCGTAAGGATGTGCTTGCCAAGTGCTACGGCGGCGACATCACCCGAAAGAAGAAGCTGCTGGAAAAGCAGAAGGAGGGCAAGAAGCGGATGCGGACCTTCGGCACCGTCTCCGTCCCCTCGGAGGCCTTTATGGCAGTGCTGAAGCTGGATGAGGACTAACGCTATGAAAAAGCTGATGGTTTTACTGCTGGCGATGCTGCTGCTGACGGGCTGCGGCGCGGAATCGGAGGATACCGAAACCACCGCCCAGCCGACCCAGCCGAAGCTGAAAACGGTCTGGGTCCACAGCTCCATCACCCGTACCGATTCCACCGCCACCGCTGCCTACCGCACCGAATATGTCTACCGGGACAACGACACCTTGTCCGAGGTGGTCATCTATAATGACACGGACGATGAGGTCCAGCACTACCGGGTCAACTGTGACGAAAACGGCAATCCGACGGACTGGATCGCCACCGGAGCGGACGAGAACTCCAGTATCCGTTACAGCTTCGATCAGCAGGGCCGCCCATTGGGGACCTATGCCTACACCAATGGAGTCTTGATGACCTCCACCGAATATACCTGGAGCGGTGATCTGAGAGTCAGCGTCACGGTCAAGGTCAGCTCCCAGAACTATGAGCAGCGGACGGAATACACCTACGATGACAAGAACCGGCTGATTCGGCAGGATCAGTATGAGGACGGACAGCTGAGCACCTACGCCATCTGCACCTGCGATGAGCAGGGGCGGCTGCTCAAAAGTCAGAGCTACGATCTTCAGGGCAATGCCGCTGCGACCATCACATGCAGCTATGAAGGCACCACCGAGACCCGGGTCACCGCCAACGCGGACGGTACGGTGCTCCAGACACAGGTGCTGACCTATGACGAGTATCACAATTTACTGAAAAATACCCTGATCGACGGGACAGGGACGCTCCTTTTTATGGAGGAACACACCTGGAAGGCGGTGGAGGTCCCGGTGGACTCTCCCCGTGCGTCGGTATGAGAACCAAATCATTCCCCCGGAGGTAATACCATGCCCATTCTCCCCCGCAATCGAAAGACCCCCCTTGGCATCTATGTTCATATTCCCTTCTGCCGCAGAAAATGCGAGTACTGCGACTTTTATTCCCTGGCCGATGGCAATGCGGAGCTGATGGACCGGTATCAAAAGGCCATCTGCACCCACATCAAGGAGACCGGTCTGCTGGCTCCCGGCTATCAGGTGGATACGGTGTACTTCGGCGGCGGCACACCCAGCTTTTTCGGCGGCGATCGGCTGTCGGCGATCTTGGCGACCATTCGTCAGAGCTTTGATGTCAGTCCCCGGGCTGAGATCACCTTTGAAGCCAATCCGGATTCCGTCTCCCGGAAGCTGCTGCGGCGGCTGAAAAGCGAGGGCTTCAATCGGGTGAGCTTGGGAATCCAAAGCGATGATGACGAGATGCTGGAGCGTCTGGGCAGACCCCACAGCTATGAGGATGCTGTGGAAGCGGTGCGGCTGATTCGAAAGGCAGGCTTCCAGAATCTTTCTCTGGATCTGATGTATAGTCTGCCGGGTCAGAATTTGCAGCAATGGCAGGATACCTTATCCCATGTGATGGAGCTGGAACCGGAGCATTTCAGCCTCTACGGTCTGGAGATCAAGCCGGGGACTCCGCTGTTTGAGTATCAGGACCGGTGCGTCTTCGCCGATGAGGATACCTATGCCGAAATGTATCTGAGTGCCGTGGAAATGCTCCAGCGCAAGGGCTACCAACAGTATGAGCTTTCCAATTTCTCCAAACGGGGGATGGCATCGAAGCATAATCTGAAATACTGGACCGGCGGTGAATATCTGGGCTTTGGTCCCAATGCCAGCTCGGATTTTGCCGGAAAGCGATTTTCCACCGTGCCGGATGTGATGGAGTATATCAACGGCATCCGGGAGCACGGTCAGGTACTGACGGATGTACAGGAGATCCCGCCCCGGGAACGGGCAGGAGAATATCTCATCACCCGGCTTCGGACCACCATGGGCATCACCGGTGAGGACTATGAGCGCAGATATCTGCTCCCCTTTGCCCCCATCGAAGGAAAGCTGGATCAATATTTCAGCTCCGGTCACGCCATCTGCATCAATAACCGCTGGCGGCTGACCCCGGAGGGGATGCTCATCTCCAACACCATCCTGTCAGACCTGCTGCTGGCGCAGGAACGAACCACTGAGAAAAACAAAAACCTCTAGCTGTGTTTCCCACCGATGTGTGGCATGGTGGGCTTTTGACGATGGGTGGGCGATGTCAAAAACGGCAAAGCCATCTGAGCCGCAATTCCCTCCGGGAATGTCAATAAGAAAATCCTGTCGAATTTTCGGCAGGATTTTCTTATTGAATAATCAAAATTAAAAAGAGTTTCAAAAACAAAAAAGGGATTGACAAATGGGTCGACCCACACTATTATATCCATGCAAGGCGGCGGTCAACTCCGAAAGGAGGTAGCCGG
Organism: uncultured Oscillospiraceae bacterium; assembly: GCA_964513605.1. Classification (GTDB taxonomy): domain Bacteria; phylum Bacillota; class Clostridia; order Oscillospirales; family Oscillospiraceae; genus Faecousia. The sequence continues at coordinate 78 of CAZENN010000157.1, read as the reverse complement.
CATGGATACAAATGACATTATACCCTGAATTCTCATCCAAATTATACTATACAAATCATGTTGTGTTCAAAAATTCAT
>CAZENN010000156.1:0-4128 GCA_964513605.1 uncultured Oscillospiraceae bacterium | reverse complement strand
CCATGGAGACATGGGTTTTACGATGTAAACTCTATCCGGAGCAACGCCGTGGAGGGACATACAGACCGGCCCGGTCGTCCCATGGAGGTGGCTTGATCCCCTGAGCAATTGGGGGACTAGATAGATGGCTGTCAAAACAGAACCCGGCTTATAGACCTGCGTTGCAACCCCCCACCGAAAATTCGGTGGGGGGTATTTTATCATGCTGGTCAGCCGCTAAAGGACCACATCATTTTGATATCCTGGGCAAATTCCTCAAATTCCCAGAGCTTTTCGGAGTTTGCCGGGCTGTTGGGGTCGTTGATTCTGAATTTTCCGTCCTCATAGCCTACCACCACCATATAGTGTCCCACGGTGGTAAAGATACCGGGCTTGACATTGACAACGATCAGCCTGCCGGAGTTCAGCACCTTAGCGATCTGCTCCTCGCTGGCGATCTGATCAGCGGTCAATTCCTTCATGTTCAGCCCCAGCTTTTCGGCACCCTGGCTGAACAGTGACCACTGCGTACCACTGCCTGCCAGACCGTAGCCATTTTCTTCGGCAAATTCCATCATGTACGCCGGTGTCATTTCCGAATCACGGGTAAAGTAATAGGTCACCATGGAAAGACAGGTGGGACCGCAGGCGGAAAGCCCCGCCACAGAGCCTGCATAGTCTAAGTAGCCCCACTGCTTATCCCACTGGATGAACAGGGGCACCCCCTCATAGTCCGCATATCCGGAAATATCGATCTCATGCTCTTTTCCATATTCCAGCGGGTAATTCAGCGCGTATTCCTGGGCTTCCGGGTTTCGCTCCAGCAGCTCAATGATCTTTTCCGGGTAGTCCTCCATGGTCAGATCGTGCTCCGCCGCAAAGGCAGCCAGCACATCCCGGGGCGTGGTCGGCTCCGGCTCGGTGGTCGGTGGCTCGGTGGTCTCCTGCGATGGCTCCGCAGCTTGGGTGGTGCTTTGGGTGACCGGCGGTGTCGTTCCCTCCGGTTCTTCCGAATCGGTGCCGCATCGGACACACAGAACGATCAACGCGATCAAAATAGCCGTCGCCAAACAGACGGTAAATATAAATTGGGGACGAAGCCGTCTTCTGCGTCTGCGTCTGCGCCGACGACGAACAGGCGTGACATCCTGGCTCATAGTTCTTTCTCTCCTTCAATCGGTTTCCTCTATTATAATCGAATACTTCCGATTTGGCAAGCGTAAGGAGAATACTTGCAGAAGGCAAGAGAATCGCCCCCCGTCTCCTTAATGAAATCCCCCACACCGCATATCAAAAAATGCGCTGTAGGGGATTTTGTTACGCATCACTGTCAATAAACCGCACCACATCATTAGGGGTGCAATCCAAAACGGTGCAGAGCTTTTCCAGTGTCAACAGGGTAATGTTATTCCCCTTTTTCAGGGTATCAAGTGTTTTGTTATCAATGCCCGACTTTAACAGGCGGTATTGAGATATGCCTTTTTTCTCCATGGTCGCCCATAGAGGTGAATAGTCCAGCATTTTCTCACCAGCTTTTTCTTTTTATTATAGGTAAGAAAGCTGTTTTTTAGTATTGTGGAGTTATGCACAATATGCTATAATAAAAACGGAGGTGAGAGCGTGGAAGCTAAAAAAATTGAAGCAATCTTAGAAATGATTGCCGCTAAAAATAACACTACCACATCGGAGATACGAAAAGAAATCTTACTTGCTATGGAGGAAGGACAGAAAAGCCCAACTACTGCTGTGCGGGAGCGTTGGGCAGCAATCCCCCGGAATGGTGAAACGCTTACCATTGAAGAACTGGTCGCTTATCTGGTTCGCTGTAATTATAGTTAACACAAACGGCTTCGAAAAGGTAATTCTAAAAAATAGGAACAAAAAGTGAAAATTGGGGGATGACAATACACTTACAGTATGCTACACTAAAACCAAGCAAGAGGGGCACGGCTAGACCTCCTACCTACAAAGGCGAGGGGGGTGACAGCATGACAGCGTTGGAAATCATTGGATTACTTAACCTGATCGCCGTGGTTGTCTTTGGTGTCATACAGGCATTAAAGAAATAACCGGCCCCTGACATACAGGAACCGGCATTTCTACAGATTCTAAATCTCGAGGGATAGCCGCGTACCTGTTACCAGCAGGTCGCCCCTCTTGCCCACATCTTACCATAAGAGGTGGGGTGGAGTCAATAGAAAAATGGTATCCAATACTACTTCTTGATAGAAATTAAATCTGCACAGAGCAACCGCCCTGTGCAGATTTTTGTTTACTTATTGCCAAGATACGCCGCTCTGCCCTGTTCGTAGAGGTTATTGCCTTCGGAGTCGATGATGACCACCAGAGGCATATCTTCTACATAGAGCTTTCTCAGAGCCTCTGCGCCCAGATCTTCGTAGGCGATCAGCTCGGCGGATTTGATGCACTTCGCCAGCAGGGCTCCTGCGCCGCCGATGGCTCCAAAGTAGACACCGGAGTACTTCTTCATGGCATCTACCACCTCGGGCAGTCTTGCGCCCTTGCCGATCATGCCTCGGGCACCCACGCTCATCATGGTGGGGGCGTAGGCATCCATACGACCGGAGGTGGTAGGACCTGCCGATCCGATGACCTGACCGGGCTTTGCCGGGGTGGGGCCCACATAATAGATGGTGGCATCCTGGGGGTCAAAGGGCAGGCTCTCCCCTCTTGCCAGCGCTTCACACATCCGCTTGTGTCCAGCGTCTCGGGAGGTGTAGATGGTTCCGGTGAGCAGAACGCTGTCACCGGCTTTCAGAGTTCTTGCCAGTTCCTCAGTCAGAGGCAGGGTGATCCGCTTTTCCATATTACAGCACCTCCGATTTGTGACGGGTCACATGGCAGTTGATGTTGATGGCACAGGGCATACCGGCAATGTGGGTGGGCAGGGTCTCGATGTTCAGACCAATTGCCGTGGTCTTGCCGCCGAAGCCCTGAGGTCCGATGCCCAGCTCGTTGATCTTCTGGAGCATTTCATCCTCCAGTGCCGCATAGAAGGGGTCGGGATGATGGGTGTCCAGAGGGCGCATGATGGCTTTCTTTGCCAGCAGTGCCGCCTTGTCAAAGGTGCCGCCAATGCCCACGCCCACCACCATGGGAGGACAGGGATTGGGACCGGCGGTCTCTACGGTTTCAATAATGAAGTCCTTAATGCCCTGCAATCCCGCGGAGGGCTTGAACATCCGGATGGCACTCATATTCTCACTGCCGAAGCCCTTAGGTCCTACAGTGATCTTCAAGCTCTCGCCGGGGACGATCTCGGTGTAGATCATGGCAGGGGTATTATCCCCGGTGTTGCCCCGGCGGACCGGGTCGGCAACCACGCTCTTACGCAGGTAGCCATTGGTATAGCCCCGGCGAACGCCCTCGTTGACTGCCTCAGACAGGTCACCGCCTACAATGTGTACGTCCTGACCGATCTCCAGGAACACACAGGCCATACCGGTATCCTGACAGATGGGCACGTTTTCATTATCGGCGATTTTATAATTCTCAATGATGTTATCCAGCACACCGCAGGCAATGGCACCGTCCTCACAGGCACGGCAGGACTCAATGGCACACTTCACATCACCGGGAAGATGGGTATTGGCATCGATGCACAGACGCTCGATCACATCGGTGATCTGCTGCACGTTGATTTCACGCATTGGGAGTTCCTCCTAAATCAGTTTGCCTCTGCAAGCTCCGGAGCGGAGCTTGCAGAGGTGAGCGAATAATTAAGCGAGCATAAAGGAATTGATGAGCTGGGATGCCAGCACCACCAGAACCAGTGCGATGGGGTAAGTAGAGGCGTACGCACCTGCCACGTCATCCGTTCCGGCAACACCGATCAGGGTGCCCAGAGCCGGAGTGGAGGTCATGCCGCCGGTGATAGAGCCAAGGTTATTGAGCAAAGGCAGCTTGCAAACCTTCTTTGCGAACAGGAAGCCCACGATCATGGGGATCAGGGTCATAACCACGCCTGCCGCAAAGCCGTAGACCACCAGCATGACACCGTACTCGGAGGCGGCGATCTGGTCCACCAGCTCCACACCGCCTTCCACACCGGCACCCACCAGGAACAGCATCAGACCAAATTCCCGGAAGGATTTCAGGGCGTGCTCATTGGTACGCAGGCTGATGGAG
>CAZENN010000155.1:0-4150 GCA_964513605.1 uncultured Oscillospiraceae bacterium | reverse complement strand
GGCTACCCCCTGTTTCTCAGAGGGCTGGTCAACCATGCGATCGCAAAGGACCCGGATGGGATGCTCCGTTATTGCGTCCTGCTGGCGGGATTGGTGCTGACCATGTTTTTACTGCGCAGTGTGGGCATTTGGCTGGATGAGTATGTCCGAAGCGCATTGGAAAACACCTTCAAACGCAGGCTGTTTCGTGATCTGCTGTATAAGGATTACGCCAAGGTCACGGCTTACCATTCCGGTGAGTGGATGACCAGAATGACCTCTGATACCAATGTGGTGGCAGGGGGCATTGTTCATATTCTGCCGGGGCTGGCAGGAACGGTGGTCAGACTGGTCTCGGCGGTGACATTGCTGTTTGTCTATGTGCCGAATCTGACCATATGGATCCTGGCAGGCGGCGTGGTAACGGTTGTCTTTACATGGTGTCTGCGCCGTCTGATAAAAAAGCTCCACCGCCGGGTGCAGATGGCAGACGGCCGCCTGCGGATCTTCCTGACGGAACGGCTGGGCAGTATGATGGTCATTCGAGCCTTTGAAAAAGAGAAGATCGCCATGGAGCAGGGGGAGACCCACATGGCAGAACATAAGACTGCCCGAATGAAGAAGACCTGGATCACGGGACTGTTTCACAACGGTTTCAGTCTGATGGTCAATTGCGTCTATGTGCTCGGAGCCATTTATTGCGCCCGGGGAATCTTTAACGGCGTGATGGATTATGGTACGTTTACAGCGGTGCTCCAGCTGGTATCTCAGGTGCAGGCACCGGTGGGGAATATTTCCGGATATTTCACCCAGTATTCTACCATGCTGGCCAGTGCGGAGCGGCTGATGGAGGCGGAGAAATTCCCTGAGGAGCTTTCCACGCCGGCTGTGGAGGATATCCCGGAATTTTACCGGCAGTCCTTCCGGAGCATTGGTCTGCGCAATGCGTCCTTTACTTATGCGCCGGTCAGTGTGGAGGCAGGACAGGAGGAACGGCAAACGGTGCTGAGTAAGCTGGATCTTCAGGTCCAAAAGGGTCAGTATGTTGCCTTCTGCGGACCCTCCGGCTGCGGTAAGAGTACGGTTTTGAAGCTGCTGATGTGCATGTATGATCTGGACGAGGGACAGCGTTATGTCCAAAGCGAGGAGGGGGAGCTTCCCCTGACCGGCAGCTGGCGTGGGCTGTTTTCTTATGTGCCTCAGGGCAATCAGCTGATGAGCGGCACCATCCGTCAGGTGGTCACCTTCGGAGATCAGGAGCAGATGGGCAAGGACGAGCAGATTTACCGGGCACTGCGCATCGCCTGTGCGGATTTTGTACGGGAGCTGCCCGAGGGACTGGATACCACCCTGGGAGAACGGGGTGCCGGTCTTTCCGAAGGACAGATGCAGCGTATCGCCATTGCCAGAGCGATCTTCTCGGACCGTCCCATTTTACTGCTGGACGAAGCCACCAGTGCCCTGGATGAAACCACGGAGACCCGGCTTTTAGACAATCTGAAGGCCATGACGGATAAAACAGTCATCATCATCACCCACCGCCCGGCGGCATTGGAGATCACGGACAAGATCATCCATTTCAAGCCGGTGGAGGAATGAAAACACAGAAAGTTGTATTATATAGGATGATGTATTGTGTTTACTCGGAGGAACTATGACGAACTGGGAAACTTTTAGATTTATAGACCTTTTTGCTGGCATCGGTGGCATTAGACTTGGATTTGAACACGTCGGCGGACGTTGTGTGTTTTCTTCCGAGTTTGACGAGGATGCTTGCACAACTTATGAAGCAAACTTCGGAGAGCATCCTTCCGGCGATATTACAAAAATTGACGCAAAAGATATTCCTGAGTTTGACATTCTTCTCGGCGGTTTTCCTTGCCAAGCCTTTTCGATTATCGGCAAGAAAGAAGGATTTGCAAACGAGACCTGCGGAACCCTATTCTTTGACATCGAGCGTATTCTGCTGGAGAAAAGACCTCCTGCATTTATGCTTGAAAATGTCCGCAACCTCATTGCTCATGACGGTGGCAATACATTTAGAACGATCAAAGAGCATTTGGAGGCACTTGGATATCATGTTTATGCAAAAGTGCTGAATGCCCTTGATTATGGTGTACCTCAGAAGCGAGAAAGAATTTTCATTGTCAGTTTCCTTGATGATGTGAGATTTGAATTCCCTGAGCCTGTCCCCGTTGAACAGAGACAGACTTTGAACGATATTCTGGAAACAGATGTTGACCGCAAATATTATGTCAAAGATGCAATCCGTCTTTCCAGATTGGAACGACTGAAGGATAAGAATTATCCGAAACCTTATATCTCCCATGAGAATATGGCTGGTTCCATCACTCCGCATCCGTACTCATCAGCACTGCGAGCTGGTGCATCTGCAAACTATATTTTGATTAACGATGAGCGCAGACCGACAGAAAGAGAAATGCTCCGCATTCAAGGTTTCCCTGATACCTACAAAATTGTGTTGCCATATAGCAAGGTAAAGAAACAGTGCGGAAACTCTGTTGCAGTCCCTGTTATTAAAGCAATTGCAACCAATATGCTAACTGCCCTTAGAGACCACGCAAAAGGAGGAGATGATCAATGACCGTAGCAGAGGCAAAGGCAAAACTTGATACTGTTATCCGCAAAAGCAAAATCCACTTTTATAAACCCATCCAGATTGCTGAAATCCTGCATTATCAACGTACGGTTGATAGAAAATTGAACCTCCGTGACCTTGAGAGTTATAGAACCAAGAGTCGTAAATGGAGAGATGTTGTCTCCGCTGAATTGCTCGGAAATGTATGTTCCAGTTCCGCACGATTCCAAGACGACTTGTTTAACGAGAATGCGGTACCGCCAGAGGCATTGTATGTTCTTGGTCAAGAAAACCTCCGTACCAACGGTGCGGTCGAGGCGTATATTTACAGCAAATTTGATAATAAACATGAGCAGTTAGAAAATGCATTGCTATACTGCATGACTTCAACTCCCTCTAACTTTGAAGTTCGGAAACTGATTGATTCTTTCTGGTATGAGGCAGGATTAAAGAGAAGTCTTGATAAGATTTATGAGATTATCGTTTTCTCTCTCTTTGACACCTTGGTCAATCAGTTGGAAATGACCGTTGATGTATCGGTCAGCGAAACCAAGGTTGATGTTCTGTATGAGTTTGAGGATTTTGCAAAGAAAGTCATGTGTCTGGATTGCGAAAACCTTATTCATAGAAGTTCTGCCCATGTGTACCGTGTTGGGGTTGCCAACGCTGCAGACCGTGGTCTGGATATGTATAGTAACTGGGGACCTGCTATTCAGATTAAGCACCTTGTACTGAGCGAGGAATTGGCAGAATCAATTGTTGATTCCGTGAACAGTGACAGAATTGTTATTGTCTGCAAGGCAGCGGAAAGCAAACTCATCGTAAGTCTTTTGACTCAGATTGGATGGAAGTCAAAAATCCAAAGCATTGTTACTGAGGATGATTTGGTCGAGTGGTATGAAAAGGCACTCCGTGGTACATATTCCGCGCAGATGGGTGAAAGAATGCTTACAACAATGTGCGAACAAATTTCCGTTGAGTTTCCATCCATCGAACAAAGCAGGGGCATTCTTTTCAAAAGAAATTACCGCGCAATTAAAGACGATTTTTGGAAGTAAGAAAAGGGGCTGTTATTTTACAGCTCCTTTTTCGGCTAATGATAATGATCCCAAACCTCTCTTTTATAGAGTGGTATGTTAAAGGTATATATCATATCTTGTATCTGTTCTCCCACCTATCCTGTAGCAAGACTGAACACAATTCACAAAAAGATTGCCCGGATATTTGCGCTTTTGTATGCAAAATATCCCTCTGCCCCTCTTGCAATTTTCCTGAAAAAATACTATAATAATCTAACTATCGGTAGGATTATATCGATATTTACCTACTAAAACAGTATGTAAATCAATAAGAATTTGGATATATAAGGAAGGGATACTTATGGTCTACAGCTACTTTCCCGGCTGTACACTGCGCAACAAGGCGAAGGATCTGGATGCTTATGCCAGAGCCAGCGCCAAGGCCCTGGGCTTTGAGCTTCAGGAGCTGGAAGATTGGCAGTGCTGCGGCGGCGTTTACCCCCTGGGCAGCGACGAGATCGCCAGCAAGCTCCCCTCCGTTCGCGCGCTGAAT
>CAZENN010000154.1:0-4169 GCA_964513605.1 uncultured Oscillospiraceae bacterium | reverse complement strand
GCAGATGGAATCTTTCGTTATGAACTTCCGGGCAGGATTGATAGATATTCATATTGCTGCCTCCTGATAATTGCTTTTCTATATTATAGAACATCTGTTCACGTCTGTCAATCACTACACGACAAATCACCGCATCCTTTTCTTTGTTTATAGCGGTGCAAATGACGCCATTCTCTGCATAAACTGCTTGTTTCATACAGTTGAGGTAGAGCTATGAAGCAAAGGTCAATTCTTTGGCAGACGGCAGGATTTGCGGTGGCTACCTTTGGTGGAACGCTCCTGCATTTTTGGTACGATTGGACAGGCGGAAGCATCCTGGTTGCGCCCTTTTCAGGTGTTATCTTGCAATCCTTTGCCAAAGCATTGAAAGCCTACACGCACGACCATCCTTTGATCCTGGGAACGGCAACCACGAAACCGTTCTGTATCAGCTCTGCCAAGCCTATGCCGAATCCTACGAATCTGCCCCGCCGGAGATCAGCGAGGGCTTCAAGAAACCGGAGTCTTTCCCGGAAGCCTTGCCCCTGGACAACAACAATGCCGTATTTAACCTCTGCTGCCGCCTGTGTACCGCCTACAAGAAAAAAGCCTTCCGCCACGGTCTGCTCTATGGAGCAGATCTGATGCCGGAGATGACATAGTGGGTAGTGATGGAAATTCGGCTCTGCAGCCAACAGGAAACATTTCAGCGATCCTTTCTTCGTTCTTGCCTTTCAAATTCGCTACAAAGCTGAACCTCTATTTTTTACCACCATATGCTGCGGCGGTTTCCAAAAACCACCACACCTTACGGTGAAAGCTACCCTCAATTTTGAATTTGAAAATAGGTTCCAGAACCCCGAATATAGCGACGGCGCTGAGATCACCTCTCAGCACCGTTTCTAATTCAGTCTGCTTCCTCGTCCAGTGCTTCAATGTAAAAACTGACAGGTCGGAAACCGTCGTTACAGCTTATCATTGCCGATTTGGGATTCTTCATCCAGCCATCATAGAAATCGCCGCCACCGTGGGCCAGTGCCATCACAAAGGCGGACATACTCTCCCAAGCACTGTCACACATTCCATCAGGCTTCTGCCATCCATTGGCAACCCATACTTGCCCCTCTTGGATGTCACAAGCATGTTCAATGGGGTTCTCATACTTCTCTATCAGATCCGGATAGCAGGCTTTACGCATAGCGGTAATCTTAATCTTCTTCACAGCTTCTCTCCTTACCAACCCGAGCATTCATTGTAAATCCCCTTATTTTTACTGCCTCTGTGCATCGCCATATCCGATTTCTCGCTCTGCGCCTTGCCTATTTTCAATTCCTCGAAGACACCTCCGACGGATATAGTGCGGCTTCTATCTCACCATCAACAAGAGGCATGTAGCAGTCACGTCTCCTCATTGCGTTTTCAAGAAGTTTTGCTTCTGTTTCATTCGGAGGGATCAACGAGTGTGTCCTGATTACAATACCCGCTCGATAATCATCTTTCTCCAAAAAACCAATATGGATCAGGGATAGGGGGTACATGATCAAGATGACTATAACACTAAACGTAGAAATTAGCAAGAGCGCAGTCAAGAATTTTTCCGAGCCGTATGTGTCAAGATGTAGTTTCTCTTCCTTTGGTCATACGGCTTCCTCCTGTCTGTTTGGTGAAGTCTTTATGACCATTATACACCTTAATCCACGATCTGAGCTGATGAGTTGAACGAATTTTATAGATTTTACAAATCTCTCGTATACTCCCTCTGCCAGACAGATAATCTTTCACTGCCATTTCCTTTGATGCGGGGTCATACCTCCGGTTGGTCTTTCTCGGCAGAAATGCTTCCATTCCCTCTGTTTGATATAGCCTAATCCAGTCTGCTACTACCGTGTTGGAAACGCCCGTCACTGCTTCCGCTTCTTTCTGGCTCATCCTTCCTGAGATACACTCTCTCACTATGCGAATCTTTTCTTCTACCTTAATCTTTTTCCTTTTGGACATAGAAATACCCCCACAAGAAACAGTTTTTCTTTTTCACTGTCTCTTATGGGGGTAGCATATCACAAAAGGTTAGACAGCCACTGTTGTTATCCGATTTTCTCCACCGGGAGCCAGATTTCACTATATGTATCCTCGTATACCTTTTCTTTCATCGCAGAATAGCGAAGTGGGTTTCAATATATTTCCTATTAAAATCCTTTCGCCAGTCAAAGGGAATGTAACAGACCTCCACGATCAAATTCTGATGGTTCTCGATGGCCGTCTTTATCATTTCCCGGACGATGGGTCAGAGATAGTCTGTCAGCTTGTCATCATCCAAGCATCTTTGCCATATTCTCGGCAAGTGTCCGAAGTATTTTTTCACCAAATCGATCCTCGCCCTCATGCTTGATATTCCAATAAGAGCTGCTGACCACAGGCATCTCGGAATAGGTGAAGTATTTGTTTAGACGATCAAGCGTTGCGCTTGCGCCCGAACGCCAGCAGGTAGCAACCGCCGCAGAGGGCTTACCTGCGAACAGCCGTCCATAACAGGAACCCGCATAAAAGACACGGTCAAGCAAGGCACACAGCGCACCGTTAGGACCCGCAAAATAGACGGGACTTCCAATGATCACGCCATCAGCCTCGATGATTTTTTCAATCAGCATATTACACGCATCGTCACCAAATGCGCATCTGTATGTATTTTTGCATCCACCGCAATGGATGCAGCCGCGCACGGCATCCGTTCCAAGCTGGAAATACTCACTCTCAATGCCGTTATCCCCCAATACCTTTTCAATGACAGCCAGTGCCTGATATGTTTCGCCGTTTTGACGGGGGCTTCCGTTTATCAATAAAACCTTCATTCTGATTTCCTCCAAAATATGACTGTTGCTGTAAATCGTTTATTCTTTCGGGTTAGCGTTGCGGTACAGCTCCGGCAGAATCCGAACCAAGTTGCGATACTTCAGGCAGCAATGCTCTGCCATATCCCTTTCCATCGCCGCTGTCATAATGCGCTTTCTGAGTAAGGGATGCATGGTTTTTCCCGTCCAAAACCTGCTTGTAGATACGCGCCATCTCCGTATGGGGCACCAGTCCGCCAAAGACGCTGACATGACCGCAAACGATGGTTGCAATGTTGCCTTGCCGCATCGCTTCCAGGGAGAAACCAAACTGCTCCGGGGTCACAAAATCGATCCGCAGAAGCGATATTGCACCGCCGATCTTCTCCACCGGGTACTGGGAATTGGTCAGATTCCACCTTACGATGGACATCCTTGCCTTTGGCTGATCCTTCCCACTGACGGGCGTACTCGGGACTTTCACCCTATAACGTGCGCTCACCGGGCGCACTAGAAAACACAGACAGACCTCCCCGATGGAGCGTCTGTCTGTGTTGTTTTGAAAGCTAAATGGGGATTCCAAATTGCTGGCAGACAGTTTGCAGTCCCTCCAGAATTTCATCCCGGGAGAAATTGTGCGCTTTCAGCGTGTCGTCTGACAGACGGTTCAGGTCATCGTAGAACCGCTGGGCGGCATCCAAAACCATGCTGTCCGGGGACTCCATGGCTTCAAAGAGAAGATCCTCCGCCCGACAGATCTGCCCCTGACGAACCAGAGCCTGCAGCTGTAAATACAAAGGGTCATCCCCGGTGCTGTGGGGTGCCTCAATGTCCACAGTGACCATGTGAGTCTTTTTACCGGAAAGAACAAATTTCAGCGTGGCAGTTATGGCTTCAATTTGCCGAATAAGCCAGTCTTGATGGTAGGACATCGGCTCACATCTTTTCCGGTGCCTGGAAGCCCAGAATGTGGATGCACTGCTCCAAAATGCCCTTGGTCAGACCCATCAGGGCGATGTAGCCTGCCTTCAAGTTCTCGTCCTCTTCCTTCAAAATGGGGGTCTCGTGGTAGAACTTGTTGGCAAAACCTGCCAGCTCGTAGATATAGGCGCAGATCAGGTTGGGAGCGGAGCTGTTCAAGGCGGCTTCCATGGCAGGAGCGAACCGGCTGATACACAGCATCAGATCCTTGGCATGGTCGTTGGTGGGGATTTGGATGGGCAGAGTCTCCCAGCTGCCATACTTTGCCAGAATGGACTTGATACGCACGATGGTGTAGAGAATATAGGGTCCGGTGTTGCCCTCGAAGGCGGCGAACCGGTCCAGATCAAACACATAGTCCTTGGTGGGCTGGTTGGAAAG
>CAZENN010000153.1:0-4183 GCA_964513605.1 uncultured Oscillospiraceae bacterium | reverse complement strand
TTGTAGCACTCGACCAGCAGTTGCAGGATATATGGCGTATGCTGAATTATGCAGTGGCAGATAGTGAACAACAGATTCCGCTTTTGGAAGCTGAAGCTACAGATATAAAGACGAACATCGATAAGGAACGCCAACGTGAAAAGGAACTTACCTCTGAATATGATAAAGAAAAAGACTTACTCAATCAGAAATTTGGAGGCAAGAAGAGTAAACTGAATGAAATTGCACAGGCAAGAAAATATTTTGATGCGATGGGTATTGAGGACAAACTTACTCTTGCCAGTCGAGAAGATTCCATCAAACAGGAAGTCGCAGATAAACAAATGCTCTTGGACGACCTGTTGAAAACGCATGCCTCGATTGAAGAAAAATACAATATAGCCAGAGGAAAACTAGAAATCGCCCGTCAAGCCTTCGAGAATACACAGAAAGATGCATACTATAAAAAACAAGCCGCTTTACAGATAGAACGTAAGTGTCTGGAAGATGAACGTACGAAAGGTAGAAATCAACTGATTGAAGCTTTCAATGGATGGAGGCATGAGTCTGACGAGCGCTTGGAAATATTGCAGAAAGAACAGCACAGAGCCGAGAGTGCATTAAAGGAACTTCGACAGTGGCATCCTATGGCTGATGAAATCAAGCAGGTGTTTGAACAGTTGCAGCAGTTGGATGTAATGGCAAAAGAGAATGCATCCCAACAGATGGCAGTCAAAAGTCAGATTACTCAGATTACTGCTGAGTATGAGATGAAAGAGACTGAACTGAAACAAGCTTCCGGACGAGAGCAGGAACAGCTTGAAAGTAGTCGTGCGCAGTATCGTGCGCAAATTGCAAAAATCGATGAATTACTTACAAATTTGGATGGTTCTCTTTACCAATGGCTTTGTGAGAATGCAGAAGGATGGGAAGACACCATAGGCAAGGTTGTAGATGAAGAACGGATTCTTTATGCGCAAGGACTTGAACCTCAATTGGACGTTACGTCTGATAGCTTGTTTGGCATAAAGTTGAACTTGGTCAACATTGACTCTGTGCATCGCACGCCTGATGAATATAGGGCTGAGAAGAAGACTTTGGAGGAGCAAGTGCTGCAGATGAATTGTCAACTTGCCCAATTGCCTGTTACTCTTCAAGAGGAGATCTCAAAGCTTGGAAAGAAATATGCCACACAGCTCAATCCGCTTCGTCAGCAAGCGACGTTGTTAAAAGTGGAGGAAAATCAGATTCCCGTAAAGCGACAGAACCTGCAAAATCAACAGCATAAATTGGAGATGGAGGAGAACGAAATTATAGCTAAAGAAAAAGAAATCCGAGAACGCACATTCAACGAAGCACTTCTGAAAGTGCAAGCAGAGAAAGAGACTCGTGAGCAGGAAGAGGCTAAGAATAAAAAAGAACTCAAAGACCTTGATTTGGCCTTCAACAAATCTTCAAAAGCGCTTAATGATGAACTGCGTGTATTCGAGGAAACACAGAAGTCTGAAGCTTCTGCTCGAATTCTGGAGTTTACTGCACAAAAGGTCCAACTTGAAGAACAGCAAAAAGCAGAGTTGGCTGGAAAGGGCGTTGATGTGAATCTGCTCGGACAATATCGTAAAGCGTTAGAGGATTTAAAGACGCTGTTGAGTAGGATTGAAAATGAGCGACCTATTGTGATTCGTTATCGCGATGCACAGCAGAACCTCTTTGCTAAAGAGCCTGAGATTAGGAAGACAATAAAGGCCATAGAACAACAACTCGCTATGATGCGTCAACGCTTTGAAGACAAGAAGGACCGGATAGAGAAGAAGCGGCACGAATTGGAGGAACGCCAAAAGGCGGTTCTCAAGAATCTCACTCACAGACAAGATGGGGTAAAACAGTATCATCAAGTTGTGGAGAACGAACATCTTGTGCCTGACACTTACCTTTCTGATGATAAATCCATAACAACGCATTTGGATTGCCAGCAGCTTTTGACTCAACTTCGTGGTACTGTAAATCAGAAACGTGAGTCGATAGACAAATTAAAAGATATGGTCGTAAACTTCAATCGCAATTTCAAACCGCAGAATGCTTTCCATTTTAACACTATGCCTGTAACGGATAATGACTATTTGCAGATTGCTGTTGACCTGCAAGATTTCATGGACAACAACAAGATCGAAGAGTTCCGCCGGCGTACAAGTGAACACTATAAGGACATCTTGGGACGCATTTCAACAGAAATTGGGGCGTTGATGAAACGCCGTTCGGATGTTGATGGTGTGATACTTGACATCAACCGTGACTTCGTGGAGAAGAACTTTGCTGGAGTTATCAAAAGCATCGAACTCAGGGCTAATGAGTCATCCGATAAACTTATGCAGTTGCTCATGTCTATTCACGATTACACTGTTGAGAATGAGTTCTCTATTGGTGAGCTTAATTTATTTTCGGGAGACAATCGTGATGAGGTGAACCGCAAGGTGGTAGACTTTCTAAAAAGTCTCTCTCATCAGTTACAGAACGAGCCAAATCGTCCAACGGTTTCGCTAAGCGATGCTTTCCGCCTGCAATTCCGTGTTAAAGAAAACGACAACGATACCAACTGGGTAGAACGAATAAACAATGTGGGATCGGATGGCACAGATATTTTGGTGAAAGCAATGGTGAATATCATGCTTATTAATGTCTTCAAAAAGAAGGTGGCAAAGAAGAGTGGAGACTTCATTGTGCATTGTATGATGGATGAAATAGGACGATTACATCCCAATAACATCAAAGGAATTTTGCAGTTTGCAAATTCACGTAATATTTATCTAATCAATAGCTCTCCGACGTCATATAATCCATATGATTACCGCTATACTTATATGTTGAGTAAACATGGGGTGAAGACAAGAGTAGAAAAGTTGTTGAAACGAACTAACTAATTGTAATATATGGCAATAAGTGCATCAATAAAAGCTTTGATGGCAGGCGAGCAAGTCGCCGATTCGAGGATAAATAATAAATTCATAGAAGAACTGTTGGCTGAAGGTCTGTTATTAGTTAATTCGCGTGGTTCTAGAAAATCATATCGTGCCCGTGACATCAATGCTCTAAAACGTTATCTTATTGATAAAGACGAGAACTATCGTATGTTGGAAGTTGGAGTATCAGATTCCCGTGCTTCTATGGCTGCGGAAACAGGTAACTCAAAACTTGCAATATTTCGTTCGTGCCCGGGATTTCCAGTGAATAGTTATGAATCTATTGAGTGCCGGTTGAATGGCGAACCATTTGTGGTTAATCCCCAGGAAGGATATTTCTTTTTCGTTACAGAATGGAATCATTTCTCAATTCCGGAGGATGTGATAGTCATCGGTATCGAAAATATGGAAAACTTCAGACTGATACGCCAACAAAGATCGTTTTTTGAGACTTACCTTAAAACACGTAGATTGCCAACAAGAGTGCTTTTTGTTTCTCGATATCCACAATCAGTAGACTTGAGGAAGTGGCTTATGTCTATTCCTAACCATTATCTACATTTCGGTGATTTTGATCTGGCTGGAATCAAAATATTTCTATCTGAATTTCAAGAATTTATAGGTAGTGACCGTTCTTCATATTTAATACCAGACGATATTGAATATAGACTTAAATCAGGTTCAAGAAAAAGATATGATGAACAGTTCCATCATTTTAATGAAGTGAAGTCCAATAATAGCGAGTTACAACGATTAATAGACCTTATCCACAATGAACGTAAAGCATACGATCAAGAAGGGCTTATTTCATAACGGATAATATGTAACTATTTAATAATAGGAGAAAGAGTAATTGTTTATTTTAGTGGGTACGCGTAGAAAAATTTGCTACTACGCGTAATAGCAATTGTTAGTACGCGTAGTAGCAATTTATAGTGCGTGCAGGCACTATAAAAGGTCGATGTTAATTGGGCCGTTATAAATCGGGTACCGGTAGTGCCAGGATTAAACAAAAATAGGATGCACCAACGATGCATCCTATTTTTGTTGTTTGAAATACGTGTGTGCGAAGAATTATGCTTCAGCAGGAGCTTCTTCTGTTGCTTCTTCAGCAGGAGCAGCAGCTTCGGCTTCAGCAGCCATAGCAGCAGCCTTCTTTTCAGCTACCTTCTTAGCAATTTCTTCGTTTACTTTCTTTTCAGCTTCCAAACGAGCCTTAGCGTCAGCCTTCTTAGCTTCTTCTTGCT
>CAZENN010000152.1:0-4202 GCA_964513605.1 uncultured Oscillospiraceae bacterium | reverse complement strand
TTGACCACATACCACCATTCGCCGTTATATTTGACCAAGGTGGTGGTATTGGAGGCGATCTTGCCATTGACCACATACCACCATTCGCCATTATACTTCACAAGCTGGGTAGTGCCGGAAGCCACCTTGCCGTTTACCACATACCACCATTCGCCATTGTACTTGACCAGCGTGGTAGTATTCGCTGCCAGCTTACCCTTGTAAATATAGTACCAGCCGCCGTTGAACCGGACTAATGTTGTGGTATTAGATGCCACCGTGCCGCCGCTGACGTAAAACCATTCCCCGTTATATTTGACCAGCGTGGTATCATAGCACACGGTGCCATCCTTGACGTAGTACCAGATGCCGTCCCTTTTTACCAGCGTTGGCCCTTGGATACCGCTGAAATCATACTGTGCGCCCACAGTCTCCTGCTCCGCCGCCTGTGCATTCCCCGGCAGCAGCACCAGGCAGGACACCAGCAGTACCACAGCCAGCGCGGCCATGGTCAAATGCTTCAAAATTTTCATTTCGACTCCTCCTGTTCATAAAACTGAAATTATGATGAAACCCAATTTTATTTTAGCATTTAGACTATTTTTTTGTCAATGCCGTATTATTGCACAATTTCCCTTTTCCCACATAGGATAGTCGGAGGCGATTTTTTATGACAATTGTGAAAACCGATGTTCCCATTACATCCGAACGCTGTAACAGCATGATTTTGGAGCTGGTGCAGACCTACCCTATTTTCCGCTCCGAGCTGCTGACCGCCACGGCTTTCCAGCGTCCCATCCGCACTCTGGTCATGGGCACCGGTGAACGAAAAGTACTTTTTACCGCCGCTCACCATGCCAACGAGTGGATCACCGCTCTGGTGCTTCTGAAATTTGCGGAGGACCTTGCCCAAGCGGCGGCTCAAAACGGTCAGATCTACGGCATTGACGCACAGACCATCCTGAAAGCCGCCACCATCTACATGGTTCCCATGGTGGACCCGGATGGGGTGGATCTGGTGGTGGGTGCCATCCAGCCCGGAACCATCCCCTATGAGACTGCCAGAGAATTGGCGCGATATTACCCAGCCATCCCCTTCCCCAATGGCTGGAAAGCGAATCTATTGGGTGTTGACCTGAATTTACAATACCCCGCTCTATGGCTTCGGGCAAGGGAGATCAAATTCTCTCAGGGCTTTACCCGTCCCGGTCCGCGAGATTATGTAGGCAGGGCACCGCTGAATCAGCTGGAAAGCCGCGCGCTGGCGGAATTTACGGAGTTTCTGGACCCGGCATTGGTGCTGGCCTATCACACACAGGGGAAGGTGATCTACTGGCAGTTCCAAAACATCCCGGTTCCGGGGGCAAGGGCCTTGGCGGAGGAATTTTCCCGGCTCAGCGGCTACGGGTTGGAGGATACCCCGGAGGAAAGCAGCTACGCAGGCTACAAAGACTGGTTCATCCAGCGTTTTCGCCGTCCCGGGTTCACCATTGAAGCCGGCAGCGGCGAGAATCCTCTTCCCCTTTCCCAATTTGACCAGATCTACCGGGATAATCTGGGCATCCTGACTACCGCCGCATTGGGACTTCCGACATAACTGAAAATCCTTATCCATGATTCCGGGACACTACGGTTTGCCTTTTGTCAGGTGCTTCTTAAATCCAAGCTCCAGCCAACTCCCCAGCCTTTGAAGCAGAGGTTTTACGCACAGCAGCCGGAAAATCATTACCCGTATCCACTCCGCAATGGCGCAGAATAGGAACAGTCCCCATCATAGGACATATAGACGGCAGGAGACCATCGGGAATGCCGGGCGCACCGTCAAAAAGAGAGTGCCTCTTTTGGAAGCACTCTCTTTATTTATGGAATTAGAACAACTGCTTTCCGCCCTTCATGTGAGCGTAGATCTTGGCTGTATCGCCGATGGTGAGTTTACCGTCTCCGGAGACTTCGGCACATTCCAGAGCGTACGCATCGGTAAGCTCATTGCCCTTGATGTGGGCATAGACCTTTGCCACATCGCCCACGCTGATCTGACCGTCGCCGTTGACATCGCCGATCAGGCAGATCTGAGCGTCCTGCTTCACAGGCTCAGAACCCACAGTGACGCTGTAGCCGCGCGTCACATGGCCGTACTTGCTGACGGTCATGGTGTAGCTGCCAGCCGCCACGCCCTCGATGGTGTAAACGCCATCGGCTGCGGTGACGGTGTAGGCGGCAGCTTCCGCGCCTTCCAGCCACAGCTCTACGGTCACATCGCCCTCTGCCTTATTGGAGCTGGTGACGGTACCGCTGATGGTGACGCCCTGCTCAGCGGTTTCAAAAACCGTGGTGTAATGGGTAGTACCCAGACTGCCCTCCAGCTTGTACAGGTTGGGCAGCAGCATACTGGCACTGGTATTGGAGGTATAAACGGTGAAACGGGGGCTGTTCACATTGTACAGGAAGCGACCATAGGTCTCATCACTGCTGGAAATGGTGGCAGCAGAATTTTCATCGATAGAGATGCTGAAACCATAGGTGCCTCTGTCCCAAGCGACCTTCTTTGCGCCGGTGACGCCCAGCATTTGACCGGCAGGGTTGGTCAAAGTCCAGAAGCCCTCGCTTTCGCCCAGAGTCAGGATCAGAGCATTCTCCGGCAGCTGGGTGATCTCACTGCCGTCCTCGGAGAATGTGGCATCCCCATTGGAAAGATACTGGCTGTAGATATCGGAGGCGACCTTGCTCACAGAGGTCTGCGCCAAAATCAGTTGGTCTCCCACAGCCAGCTCACCGGCATCGGTGACCAGCTTCCAGGATACGGTATCGGATGCACCGGTGACATAGGTGTACAGGGCATACAGGGTAGTGTCCGCCTCGGTGGTAAAGGTTCCGGTGTAGATCGTGGGAGCCACATCGGTATCTTCCACCTGCGTCGCTGCCCAACCGGCAAAGGTGCAGCCTTCCGCACCGGCAGGAACACCGGCGGTGGGCAGGGTAATGCCGCTTTTGCCGCACAGCTGATCGGCAATCGGCTCCACGCCTGCAGGCACGACAAAGGAAACATTGAACTGCTCACCCAGTGCCTCGGTGAAGTCGCCGGTGTAGGTATCACCGCAGGCGGGGCAGGTGTAGGTGGTGTAGCCGCCTTCCGTGACAGTGGGCGGTGTGATCTCAGCTTCATAGCTGTGACCGGTGGCAGCCAGCTCTTCGTGTCCGCTGATATAGGACTTGCAGTCTTCGCAGTAGGTACCCTCGGTGTAGCCCATCTCGGTACAGGTGGGTGCCACGGCTGCTTCCGTCTTCACATTCTGATGCTGGCAGGCTGCGGCGACGGTGCTGTAATACACAGTGCCGCTGGTCTGCTTATACAGCGTCAAGGAACCGCCGGTGGATTCTGCGTAGCAAGCGAAGCCGAAGTCGGCATTTCTGCGCAGGGTCTTATTGATACCCTTATTGGCATTGCCCAGGTTGACAAAATCATAGACACTGTCCCCGGTGACGGTCCACTTGGCATAGTCGGTAATGCTGCTGAGCAAACCTGCCTGATTCTTGGTACCGGTGCCGCCGGCGTAGGAGCCGGTGGACTCATTATAAAGGGTCACATAGCCATCGTCGGTGATGTCCAGCTTCCAGATGATGGCAGCATTGGGATCGTCAACGCTGTTACCGGCAGGGGTAACAGTGGCAAAGTCCATACGGTTCTTGGTAACAGATGCCTTCATAGCACCGTTTTCATAAGTAACCAGATAGTTGCCGGGAACCAGCTCTCCTGTGTACCGCTCATAGGCGGTGCTGCTGCCGCTGCCCTGGGTATCCAGACGGGTGTAGAGGGCATAGTAGCATGCATCCGCCTCGGCGGTAACGCTGGCACCGGGGATGTAGATGGCGGCAGGCTTTTGGGTGGTCTGCGTCAGCTCGTCGGTGACCCAGCCCTGGAAGGTATAGCCCTCGGGCGTCGTGATGCCGCTTTCGGGCATCGTATAGACATCGCCGGTGTAGACACTCAGGCCGCCGGTCTGGGTGCCGTTTTCATGGAAGGAAATGTTGACAGAGGTTCTCGCCTCAAAGTTGATTTGAATGGTGCAGTCGGAGCTGGGATTGACGGTAAAGGCATTGCCGCTGCCGGTAACCGTTGCTTCGCCGCTGACAACGCTGTAGCCTGCTACCCGGTAGCCTGCCGCCGGGGATGCGTTGACGGTCTTGCCGCTGATGGACACCGTGCCCCAGGCATCGTTATTGGA
>CAZENN010000151.1:0-4254 GCA_964513605.1 uncultured Oscillospiraceae bacterium | reverse complement strand
TTATCCATGGTTACGGCTTGCCGTGGGTGCGGTAAGGACCGTCCGGAGGCCGGTCGCTACGCATTCCGAAAGTTTCGCCCAGTGGCAGATTCGTGACCTGTAGCGACCGGCCTCTGGACGGTCCTGCCAGGTGACGGTTTGCATGAGGGTTCGTATTTTCTGAGATGCTGCGGTTTTGGTCGTAATCGCAGACAGTTCCATTTATCCATGGTTACGGCTTGCCGTGGGTGCGGTAAGGACCGTCCGGAGGCCGGTCACTACGCATTCTGAAGGTTTCGCCCAGCATTTCCAACAGCCCAGTGAAGGAATATCTTGTATCTTGTATCTTGTATCTTATATCTTGCAACCTATATCCCGCTCATACCTTTGAGATGCTTCGCCGCTTGCAGCAATGCGTTGACCTGCTGATCTGTGGTATTGTGTCCGAAGCTGATGCGCACTGTGCCGGTTTTGATGGTTCCGGCACTTTCGTGGGCTAAAGGGGCGCAATGGAGCCCTGCCCGCACGGCGATTCCCCTTTTCGCAAAGTATTGGGCGGCTTCCTCGCAGTCGATTTCCGGCAGGATGCTCACCGTGCCGCTTTGGTGGTCTCCGGCGAAGGTTTTAATACCCATTTCCTGTAAAGCCTTCACACATCGTCTTGCCTGCGCTGCCTCCCGTTTTCCGATGGCCTCCACCCCCATGTGCGCCACCGCCTTCAGCCCTGCCGCCAGCCCGGCTGCCCCGGGGACATTGGCAGTACCGGCTTCTGCCCGTTCCGGCAGGTCCTGGGGCATGGTATGAGCCAGGGAGCTTCCTCCGGTGCCGCCATAGAGCAGGGGTTCCGGGGTTCGGGCACACAGCAGCAGCCCGGTACCCTGAGGACCCAGCAGCCCCTTGTGTCCCGGCATGGCAATATAGTCCGCCCCCAGAGCCTGTAGGTCAACAGGGATGCTTCCGGCAGACTGGGCGGCATCGATGATAAAGGGCACCCCATAACGTTGGCACAGCCGGGACAGCTCCTGCACCGGCAGGATATAGCCAAAGACATTGGAAACATGGGTAAACACCGCCGCCTTGGGTCGCTTCCGCAGTGCCGACTCCCACTGTTCCAGCGTATCCTCCCAGTCAAAGAGCCGCCTGCCTGCCACCGTGACCTGCGCCCCCAGTGCGTACAGGGGGCGCATCACCGCATTGTGCTCGAAACCGGAAACCACCACGCTGTCTCCGGGCTGTACCAGCGAACGGATGGCAATATTCAGCCCATGGGTGCAATTGGAAGTCAGCACCACCTGCTCCGGCTGGCAGTGGAACAGCCGCCCAGCCGCCTCCCGGCAATCATAGAGCGTCCCTGCCGCCGCCATGGCTGCCGGATAACCGCCCCGTCCCGGATTGGCACAGCAGTCCATGGCACGAAGCACTGCCCTTTTCACCGCCCCAGGCTTATGAAAGGAAGTGGCACCGTTGTCCAGATAGATCATAGGCTCATTTCCTCCACTGCCCCGTCCTCTCGCCGGGTGTAGACCTTGCTAAAGGGAACGCCCCCTTCTCTGAGCCGCTGTAAGCTTGCCGCCACCTGCGTGGGACGGATTCGCAGGCAATAGCCGCAGCCCCGTTCCTCCATCCACCGGGGTGTCCTCTGTAGAATACAGTCAATGCCGCCGCTTCTGAGCAGCCGCTCCCCCCGCTGGGCAACCGTCACCGAGCGGAAGGTGATATAATCAGATCTCATAAATCAAAACCTCCCGTGCCAAACTATGCACAGGAGGTCGAACTTGTTCGATTTTGGTCTCATTCTTCCAGCAGGCACACCGCATGGCAGGACATCCCCTCGCCGGTGCCGGTGAAGCCTAAGTGTTCCTCCGTGGTGGCCTTCACATTGACCCGGTCCGCTGAGATGCCCACAGCGGCGGCGATGTTTTGCTCCATGGTCTGGATGTAGGGACGCAGCTTGGGCTTTTGGGCGATCATGGTCACATCGATGTTGCTGACCTTGCAGCCTGCCTCTTTGACCCGATCTGCCACAATGCGCAGCAGCTCCAGAGAGTCCACCCCCTTGTACTGGGGATCTGTGTCCGGGAAATGCTTTCCAATATCCCCCAGACCGGCACCGCCTAAAAGGGCATCGGAGACTGCGTGAAGCAGTACATCCGCATCCGAGTGTCCCAGCAGTCCCTTCTCATAGGGAATGTTCACGCCGCCCAAAATCAAGGGGCGACCCTCCACCAGACGGTGGACATCATAGCCATGACCAATTCTCATTTCATATCCTCCAAAAGCATTTCGGCGATTTTTAGATCCATGGGGGTGGTGACCTTCAAATTCCGCTCGTCTCCCTCCACCATCTTCACGGACATTTTCAGCCGCTCCACCGCGGAGCAGTCGTCGGTAAGCTGGGCACCTTCCTCCCGTGCCTTTTCCAGTGCTCCCCGGAGCAGGTCGTAGTCAAATACCTGAGGGGTCTGGACGGCTTGGAGGGTACTGCGGTCCGGGGTATCGGTGATGATTCCGCCGGTGACCACCTTGATGGTATCCTTCACGGGAATACCCGGCGCGGCAGCTCCATAGGTATGGGCGGCACGGACGGTGCGGTCGATCACGTCCCCGGAGATCAGCGGCCTCGCTCCATCCTGAATGGCCGCCAGCTTCACCTTGTTGGAAAGGGCATCCAGTCCCTTTTCCACGGATTCCTGACGGCTGCTGCCCCCTTCGGTGACGGCAATGACCTTATCATAGGGTTTGCACAGGTTGGTGATGGGTTCGATCAGGTCGGGACGGGTAACGATGACGATCTCCCGAATGGCAGGGGCATTCTGAAAGGCACGGACGGTGCGGCAGATCATGGGTTCTCCCCCCAACGGTGCCATTACCTTATCAATGCCTCCCATCCGGGAAGCACTGCCTGCCGCCACAATGACGGCACCGCAGTATTTCAGAGGCAGAATGGTTTTCAGGACTGCGCTGACTTTGTTCATACTCTTACAGCTCCATTACAATTTTTTTGAAGAAGGCACCCCGGACCATAAAATTCTTAAACTGGTCAAAGGCGGCACTGGCAGGGCTCATGAGCACCACGTCTCCGGGCTTTGCTTCGGCGGCGGCAGCACGGACGGCGGTTTCAAAATCGCCGCAGTCGGTGATGGTCAGCGCACCGGGGTCATAATTGGGTGATGACTGAACGGCGGCTTGAATCTTACCGCCGGTGGCACCGCCGAGGAACAGATGCTTTACATGGGCGCAGATCTCCGGTCCCAGATCGTCATAGGGAATGTTCTTGTCATAGCCGCCGGCAATGAGCAGTACCTTTTCCGGAAAGCTGCGCAGACCTGCCATGGTACGGCTGGGGCTGGAGGCAATGGAGTCGTTATAGTAGCGAACCCCGTCCTTGACACGCACCAGCTCAATGCGATGCTCTACGCCGCCAAAGGTGGATGCCACATGGCGAATGGTCTCGTCACTGACCAGTCCCTCCACCGCCGCAATGGCTGCCATGTAGTTTTCAATATTATGGACACCGGGCAGAAGGATATCCCGGGTGTTCAGGACCGGTTCGCCGCCCCGGATGATGGTCTCCCCCTTCAGGCAGACATGTCCCTCCCCCAACCGGGAGAAGAACCGGGTCTCACCCCTGCCCTTCAGGGTTTTGGTGATCGCATTATCCCCATTGAGAATCAGAAGGTCACCTTCACTCTGGAACCGATAGATATTTTTCTTCGCCCAGACATACTCCTCCATATCCTTATGGACATCCAGATGGTTGGGGGCCAGATTGGTGATCACCGCCCGGCTGGGACTGCGCTCCATGTCCATCAGCTGGAAGGAGCTCAGCTCCACCACCGCGAAGTCCGTTTCCTTCATCCGGCGGCAAAGGGGCAGCAGAGGCGTTCCAATATTGCCGCCCAGCCAGACGGTGTACCCCTGGGCTTTCAGCATTTCGCTGATAAGAGTGGTGGTAGTAGTCTTTCCGTCCGAGCCGGTGACTGCCAGAATGGGACAGGGGCAGACCTCAAAGAAGACCTCCATCTCACTGGTGACCTTCGCCCCACGGCTTCTCAGGCTCTCCAACGCAGGATTCCCCGGATGCATCCCCGGGGTACGGAACACCAGCTGGGCATGAAGATCATCCAAATAGCTCTCTCCAAGGCTCAACCGGCATCCCAGCCGCTCCAGCTCCAGCACTTCCTCCTCCAGCTTTTCTCTGGGGGTGCGGTCACAGCCGGTGACCGTACAGCCATACTCCAAAAGCAGCCGCACCAAAGGCCGATTGCTGACCCC
>CAZENN010000150.1:0-4282 GCA_964513605.1 uncultured Oscillospiraceae bacterium | reverse complement strand
GTGGGCGTTTCTGTTGGGGTATCCACCGGGTCGGGGGTGGCTGAGTTTGTTTCAGCGGCGGCAACGGTGGGGGTCTCGGTCAGCTTAGCGATTGCCTCTTTCACGGCGGTTCGCTTTTCATCTATGCCATCCGGCAGTTCAATTCCGGCATTCTCCACTAGCTGGGATATAGCAGCCTTATCGTTGAGAATTGCAGCAGCCTGATCATCTGTGATGGACCCTGTAGCCTTGAAGTCTTCAATAGCGGCGGTGATGGTGGAATGGTAGGAGGTGGTTTCTGTAGCAACACTGGCAGCTACCTCCGTTCCGGCGGTCTGTCTGCGCTGGGCAAGCTCCTGAATGACACGCTCCGTATTCGGACTTCCATCCAAAACGCTCTGCTCAGCCTTGGACAGCTTCTGACCGGCTGCCTTTTTCGCCACCGCCTTACTGATGGCATCCACATCCCCGGTTTCTCCTAATTCATTCAGAAGCTCAGCGGCGGTCTGCTGGTTGAGGACCAATTCATTCTGCTGCACCAATTGGCGAAGCTCACTGCCGGACAATGTCTTACCTTTGGATAGCTTCTCCTGAAGCTTTTGGGCGTAGGCGTTATTGGGGTCCAGCTCCAGTGCCTCCGTAACCAAAGCGGAGGGGTCTGTACCGTAAATGCTTTTTGCGTCCTTGTTTGCGCTGATTTTTTTGCTGATGTTTTGGATACCGGAATAACCGCCGCCCATAATGCTGCCGGAGAGGAAGCCGCCAGCTCCGGCTTTCAGAACCTGAAAAACCGCATCCTTTATTGCCTCGCCCCGTGCCTGCTCCTCTGTCCAATCCGGGTGATCCTGCAAATACGCCTGGACACTCTTCTCTATATCGGAGTTCTCAGCCAGCACATAGGCATTCGTGACTATGTTACATAGCTCCGTGGCACTTTCGCCCACAAACTCATTGAAGCCCTGTTTCAGCATGGATGTCGCTATATTGGTTCCTTGCTTCATCAGGGATTCGATCTCATATTTTTCAAAGAACCATTCAAAGAAGCCTGCAGCCAGACCTAAAGTGATTGCTTGGTTGTCGGTGGCTCCGTTTTGTGCCGCTGTCAGCATGGTATCCGTGGCAGATGAGGCGGACAGCAGAGCGTTTGCCACAGTACCGGCAACTGGATGGATAGCAGTTGCAATGGCTACGGCGGCAGAATCGTTCATACTCATGCCCAGGTTGTACAGGTTTCCCACCCATTGGGTGCCGGTGGCATCATTGATCTGCTGGGTCACAGAGGAGCGAATGGTGTTTCCGGCGTTGGCAAACATCATACCGTCCCGGTTGTAGTCAATGGGCTTTTCTTCCCCGGTAATGGCGTTTGTAAGCTTCTGCTCTGCCACATCCAGCAGTCCCTCACCGCTCAGCAGCTTGATGGGCGTACTGAGCAGGGAGGTGACGGCTTGGGACAGAACAGGGATATCTTTTGTCCGATCAGCCACCCAAGTATTGAGCTTTTCTGTAGAACGGGCATTTAAGGTGCTTTGCAGGTAGTCCATATACTCTTTCGCACTATCTTCCCCGTTCTTGTTATAAAGATAGTTAAACCGCTTCCGTTCCTCATCGGTCATCAGATGCACATTCTGATAATTAAACTTCTTTTGAATCCGGGTCAGTGTTCCCAGCAGTGGATCAGGACCGTATTCCATTACATGGTAGGCGGTATCCCAAGCGTCTGCGGTTTCAGGATCGTTCACCCGATCCTGAAGCCATGCGCCATCTCCTGAGTATTGGGAAAGCTGGGCAAAATCAGCCTCCTGATCCAGCAGATTGTATTCCTTCCCGTTTTCCAGTTCGTATATCCGGTTCTTCACCTCCTGAATCCTGCTCTCCAAGCTATACGGATCTCCATAGCTTTTCCGATACGCGTTCATTGTGGGGATCTCCCATTCCTCAAGACCTTCCAGCTCGTGAAGTCCTTCCTTCTTTACCAGCCGCCAGAACTCAGGAAGTGCTTTTTCCAGTCGTGCAAGTTCCCCTTCCGCTCTTGCCAGCTCATAATCATAATCTTCGGCATTCCGCAGAGCAGACTTTTCGTATTCGCTCAGCCAATTTTTTTCTTCGCCGTCCGCAAGTCCGGCGATCGCTGCCTGCATCTGGTTTTTGGTCATATTGCCGTACTTCTGATACAACTCAGCTTCTCTCACCGCCTGGTCATATTCCTCCTGGGTTTCATACTTCTTCATGGCTGTGGTCTTGTCCAGAAAACTCTTTCCACTGCTCGTCTGATAAGCCCGGAAGTCATCCAGGTAGGCGATGAGTTCTTTATACACATCGGAATCAAGACTATCTTGATTCGCAAACGCCCAGGCACGCACACGATTGGCAGTGTTGGTCATGTTCCTGCTCTCATCATTATCCCACAGCGAAGAATCGCTATTCCTACCAGTCTGCCATGTCAGATTATCAAAGCTCTGGGCACGGCTCTTTTGGTAGTCATAGGAATCAGCTAAGAACTTATTAACGGTTGTTTCATCCACATCTGAGGTCATTCTGCGCATGATACCTCGAACACGTTCCTCATTGCTGGTAGTAGTGGTGGAGGAAGTTCCTCCACCATTCAAATTGGAATCACTGGCGACAGTTGACGTTGTGCCTTTACTCTGTCGCAGCCTTTCCAGAATTTCGTCAACTCGTTGGGACATCAATAAACCTCCTATCCAAAGCCGTAATAATTAAGCAATGTAGCCACTTCGTTATCCGTCAATCGATCGGATGCGGATATAATTTGGTTGTAAATGTAATTCCGATAGGCACTTGAACTGCCGCCAAAAGCTGTAGCCGAAGGTACTGTTTTCTTAAATGCTTCTGTGTTTGCTGTTTCCTTAATTTCTAAGTCAGATTCAGCCGAAGTGGTAGTACCAGTATTCGAACTGGAATTAGATTTGGACCCAGTATAAGTCACATACTTATTCTTGGTATCATCCCACATCCAAAGCGAGCCGTCCTCCGCTTCCCACACATTCTGCTCGTGACCATTGATGGTATCGGTGAAGCCTGCTTTGGTGAGTTTTTGTGCTTTGTCATCGTCATCGATGGTAATATGACTCGGCTGATATCCTGTGACTCCAAATGTTCCATATTGCACGTCAGGATTGATGGTGCCGGTAACAGGATTTACGCCTTCCTCATACTTCACCTCTTTACCGTTATAGTAATAGTGGTAAAGACCATCATCGTCAACGTAGGAGTACACCGGTTTCTCAATCGGCTCCACGGCGGTGGGATCGCCATATGTGGCGAGGTAGTACGTCTCGGCAAGGGCGTAGGGCATACCCCAGAGCTCGGCAAAACCGCTGTAGTCACCATGCAGAGCCATTGCCTCCGCTGTTTCCTGCGTGACCTTCGAGCTTTCCGCAGCGGCGGCAGCACTGTCTTGTGCTTTCTGATAATCGAACTGCTCACGGTCAAAGGCCATGCTCTCATCGTACTGCCGAACGCCTTCATCAAACGACTGCTGCCACTGCGCATCGGATACCGCATCTCGTTCCTGCTGATAAGCAAACGACTGATCGTATTGTGAATCAGCCACAGCATCACGTTCCGCTTGATAATTCCGTGCGTATTCCTCCGATTCCTCAGCGGCAAGCAGGGAATACTGTTGAAGCAAATCATTTCCCTTGTCCTGGTACTGCTCATATGCCAGCTGGTACAGTTCCGGGATGACATCATTGAGCTGCTGAAGGTAGCTATTGTATGCCTGCTGTCCCACATTCTGGGCGTAGCTGCTGCCATAACCGCCGGTGAGGGCTGCTGCCTGTCCCATGGTATCCTGCATTGCCTGCTGTCCCTGCTGAATGTACTGGTTCTTGTACTGTTGATACAGGGCATCCGCATTGAAGTCGTAACTAAAATCCTCCCGGTTCAGGTAGGCGTTCAAGGCATCATTTTTCCTCTGTGCAAGAGTAGCCGCAGGTTGTACGGCAGATACCGCCTGCTTTGCTGTGCCGCTTGCATCTTGCAACAGCTTTAACGCCTGATCGGTAACAGAACTGCCCGTACTGCTCTGCTGGGAAGTGCCATTGTAATCCGTTTCAAGGCTTTTACGCTTTTTGCTGTAATCTATCGCCATATAAAAATTCCTCCATAATCGAAATATCCCCTCCCGGAGCCGGGAATCGCTCTGAGAGGGGATATCTTATTGCAGTTGAGTATTACTCCTCAACCTCCGGCAAGGACGTGACCACGCTGGTCAGCAGGCTCAGCACACCGGCAAGACCGGCGGCGGAGCATACCAGCACCCAGTTTACATCACCCATCA
>CAZENN010000149.1:0-4298 GCA_964513605.1 uncultured Oscillospiraceae bacterium | reverse complement strand
AACCTGTGACCCCATGCTTGTAAGGCATGTGCTCTCCCAGCTGAGCTATGCTCCCTTGGCTCTGTCGCTTGGCTGCTCACCTCAGCGACATGACACATTATACACGTTGAACCCCATTTTGTCAAGCACTTTTTTCGATTTTTTTGAAAAAATTATTTTTTGTCATTTTCCCGGGTTTTCCCGGGAAAATCGATTGTTTTTCAAACTTTTTGCAGAATATCTGCAATGTCCTCTTTTGAGAAACGGTAAATGGTATCACAAAACTGGCACTCCACCGGAAAAGATTCTTCCTCCTCCATGATCTGCTTCAGCTCCTTTTTTCCAAGGCTGATCAGTGCCGCCGTGACCCGTTCTCTGGAACAATAGCAGCGGTAGCATATTGGGGTAGTCTCCAAAAATAAAACCCCCAGATCGCCGCAGACTTGCCCCAGAATGTCCTCCGGGGTCATTCCCTGCTCCAGCATCGCAGTAACAGAGCCTGCACGTTTGATTCCCTTCTCCAAGGCGTCAATAGCAGCCTCCGGTGCCCCGGGGAGTAGTTGGAGCAGATACCCCCCTGCCACCTTTACAGAGCGATCACGGTCCACCAACACGCCCAGAGCGCAAGCTGTAGGCGTTTGCTCACTTTGGGCAAAATAAGCCGTCACATCATCGCCGATCTCACCGGTCACCAAGGGCACAGAGCCGATGTAAGGCTCCTTCATTTGCAGGTCCCGGATCACCGTCAGCGTTCCGTCGGTACCCACTGCCGCCCCCACGTCCAGCTTGCCGGGGTATTTTTCCATCAACGGCAGCATCGGCTCCGTCACCATCCCCCGGACGTTGCCCTCGGCATCGGATACGCAGGTGATGGTACCAATGGGACCGCCGCCTCTGACCTGAAGCGTCATAGAGCCTTTTTCAACCTTCTGGGTATTACCCATCATGGAGCAGGCCGTCAGACACCGCCCCAAAGCCGCTGTTGCGTTGGGTGTGGTGCCGTGGATCTGGGCTGCCCGTCTTACCGTTTCCGTAGACCGGATGGCCACCATCTTTACAAAGCCATCCATACTCATTCCACGAACCAAATAGTCGCTCATTTTCTTCTTCCCTTTCTGGCACTGAAATAAATTCGCTGTTCTCCCGGCCCAGGCGGCTCCATACGGCAGTCGCCATAGACCCGGATTCCCGTAAAACCGGCACTGCGCAGGTAGCCGGTGAGCTGTTCCCGGGAATAGGCGTATTCCCGGTGCTCCTCAAAGCTCCGGTTCCAATAATTCCCCTGACGCTGGAACAGATCCATCCCATAGGAGCAGATATTGGTCTTTGGGTCAAACTCCCCACGCCAGACGCAGTAAACGTCCTCATCCTCATCCAAAAACACCTGACCGTCCATGGCCCGGAGCTTTTCCGGCGTGTTTACATCAAAAATAAAGATACCGCCGGGGTTCAGCGACCTGTATACCCGGCGGATCGCCTCGGCGCAGTCCTTCGGGTCCAGAATATAATCCAGACTGTCCAGCGCGCACACCGCCAGATCCACGCCCCGGGGCAGGTACAGTCTTTGAAGGCTCTGGCATACGAACAGTGGGGGGCTTGGAAGCATCTGAGCCTTCTGCTGCGCCACAGTGAGCATTTCTTCCGACAGGTCTACTCCCGTGACCCGAAGTCCTTCCTGCGCCAGCAGGAGCGTCACAGAGCCGGTGCCGCAAGCCAGATCCACCGCGGTTCTGGGACGGCAGCCCTCCCGAAGCCAAATCCGCTTATAAAAATCCACCGTCCCCCGGTAATCCACATCCCCGGTGAGCCGGTCATAGCTGGCAGCCAATGCGTGATAAGCGTTCACACTCTTCCTCCTGAAAAAACGCATCCCGAACCAACGTCCGGGATGCGATGATGGTTGCTTAGTGCTTGAAAATGTTGAAAATGTCGTCAATATCGCTTACGTCAGGTACGGCAGCAGCGGAAGTATTGGAAGACTTGGGTGCGCCGGACTCCGGCTTCTGCTCAAAGCCGGTGGCGATGACGGTGACACGCATCTCATCCTCGAATTCCTCGGAATAGGTAGCACCGAAGATGATGTTTGCATCGGGATTAGCAGCCTCCTGAACGATACCGGCAGCGGTCTCCACATCATCCAGAGACAGCTCAGTGGAGCCGGTGACGTTGACCAGAACACCGGTAGCACCGTTGATGGAGGTCTCCAGCAGGGGGCTGGAAACAGCGGCCATAGCAGCCTGCTCAGCCTTCTCACGACCGGAGGCAATGCCAACGCCCATATGCGCACGACCGGCATCCTTCATGACAGCGGAAACGTCCGCAAAGTCCAGGTTGATGATGACACGGTCAGAGTAGCCAACCAGCTCGGAGATAGAGGTAACTGCCATCTTCAGAACGTCATCCGCAATGCCGAATGCGTTGGCGAAGGTGATCTTCTGATCGGTGACATACTTCAAACGATCGTTGGGGATGACCACCAGAGAGTCCACCTTGCTGGCCAAAGCCTCGATGCCTTCCTCAGCCTGACGCATCCGGTTCGCACCCTCAAACTTAAAGGGCTTGGTGACGACGCCAACGGTGAGGATACCGGCCTCGTGAGCCAGATCAGCCACGATGGGAGCCGCGCCGGTGCCGGTGCCGCCGCCCATACCGGCGGTGATAAATACCATGTCCGTACCCTCCAGGGTCTTGGAGATGATGGCACGGGATTCCTCAGCGGACTTCTTGCCCACATCGGGCTTGGAGCCTGCGCCCATGCCGTTGGTCAGCTTCTCACCGATCTGCAGCTTATTCTTGCAGATGGACTTGTTCAGATCCTGCTTATCGGTGTTGACCACGACGAAATCCACGCCGTCCACACCGGACTCGATCATGCGGTTAATAACATTGTTACCGGCGCCGCCTACACCAATTACCTTGATTTTAACGACGCGATCCTGATATGCTTCAGCCATTGTTTATTTCCTCCTATGTATGCATTTGCAGCTGCCGCTGAAGGCACACTGCCGACATTTAATTTTGTACCTATCTATTCTATCCCGAAATTCCCGTTTGGTCAATAGAAAATATCAGGATTCAGTGAAGAATTTATTAAAAATTCTTTCCAAGGGGTCAAAATGGGGTGTAAGGAACGGAGTCAGGGTACATGGTCAGGCTCACATCCAGCACTCCACTCTGGTGACCGCCGCTGCTTTCGTGCTGGTCGATAACCATCTTCATCATGGCAATTTTGCGATCCATTTCCCCGGGATCCCCCAGCTGCACCTGATACTGACTGCCATACCACAGCTGGATATCATTCAGGTCCGTCAGATCCACGCTGGCGGCTTCGCCCAGAATCTCATTGAGTTCCAGCTGGGTGGCGATGGACAATGCTGCCTCCAGCCGTTCCTCGTTGGTCACGATCACAGGAATGTCCTGTCCCTGCTCGTCGGTCTGCTCCGTTTCAGGCTCCCACACCTCCGGTGCCTCGCCGACCACTGGGCTCTCCAAACAGAAGCCACTGAGCTGTGTATGCTCGGAAGCCTCGCTCTGGCTGACCTGCTCCACCACACGTCCATCGGCAGATATGAGCCACCAGCCCTCCTGCTGATCCTGAACGGCGTAGACAACATCCAGCTCCTCAACATAAATATTCACCGTATCCGGCAGCGTTACACCAATTCGAACGCTTTTGATATAGCGCAGCTTTTCCATGATCCTGCCTGCAGCCGATGCCTTTCCAAAGGACAGCAGGCTCTCCCCTTCCTTGATACCGGAGGCCTCCTTGACTGACCAGGCGGTATACTTGGAAGCACCGCTGACCACGATGGTGTCCACACGGAAGAAGATGGCGCAGCTGACAAAGATCGCCAGCACCACCGCCGCCACCGTTGCAAGGCGCAGCAGAAACTTCTTACGGTTCAGAGGCATGGGAGGGGTGTAGACCACCTCCTGCTCAGGGACACGCCGTGCCTGCGGCTGCTTCCGGGGAGATTTTTTCTTCTTATGTTCCATTCTATTCCTCCTGTATCAGTGCCCTGCCAATTCCTGGATAATGTCACAGATCCGGTCAGCGGAATCCATCACCACCATTGACCGCAAGGCAGCGGACATTTTAGACCGGGCATCCGCATCAGACAGCAGCTTTTTTACCGTGTCATACAATTTTTCCGCTGTTGCCTCCGGCTCAGGAAGCAGCACCGCACCGCCTCGATCCTCCAGAATTTTGGCATTTTTCATCTGATGATCGTTGGTCACATTGGGGGACGGAATTAAAATACAAGGCGTTCCGGAGGCTCCGATCTCATTACAGGTGGAGGCACCGGCTCTGCCGATGA
>CAZENN010000148.1:0-4332 GCA_964513605.1 uncultured Oscillospiraceae bacterium | reverse complement strand
TCGACTTCACCAAATTAAAAATTACTTCCGCCGCCAACGGCGGCGACTTAATCGGTGTCGCTTCTGTTTCGGGCGTTTCTAAGGGCGCGGCTTTCTATCTTTCCGACGGCGTTAATCAGCAATCCGTCTCCATTGAAGAAATAAATTCAGGCTCGCCCACCTATTTAAAAATTTCTCCTGCTCTTTCATTCACTCCAGATTTAAATAATTTTTATATCTTTCGCAGTTCCGTCGCCGCCTCTGAGCTTAAATCTTTCACTTTTTCTGAAAATAAATTTACAGGTTACTCAATCGGATCGGCGCGATATGTCGACGCGGATTTTTCCGACCTTAATATTTTGGAAATTGAAAAGTGCGGCACTGTTAATGCAGGCGGCTTCTTCACCTTAGGAGGTGTTTAAATGGCTTTCTATTTATCTGACGTGGACTATTTCGGCAACGGAAGTTTGGGCGACGTGCAATTTTCCGACGGCGCAACTGAGGGCTTGAACTCTTATGCCAATGTCACCGCCGTTTCTTCAAATTCTATCACCATTGATAAGGAAAATTGGCGGCTCGGCGATTTTGAACGCTTTTCGGCTGGCAACTCTATCTTAATTCATATCTCCACAGGAAATAACGCAGATAGGTTAGGTGAGTACCGCGTCGCTAAAATTTCCCTCGTCGAAAATGATGTGCTTTTTTTAGATAAAAATATTTCCGATTTCCTATCCGCCGCCGACTTTGAAAATTACCACGTCCAAGCTATCACTTTCGCTAATTTTGATTGTTTAAAATTGTCCGACGGCGCGATTATCCTGCCGCCCACTTATGACCCTGTTCACTTCTTCGGCGGTATTCTCGCCATTAAATGTAAAAATTATTTAATTTTTGATGGCGGTCACATTCAACTTTCCGACTGCGGCATTACCAATTTCAACAAAGTCCTTCGCCCCCTCACCTCTCAAGAAACGGAAGCGAACGGCGTTTTGGATTCCGCGCCCCTCGCTGGTGACGAAAATTTTGCCACTAAAGAAAAATTTTTGTTAAATGTGGGAGACGGCGCGGCTTTCATTTGCGCTAAAAATATTTCTTGCCTTGAATCTTCCCGAATCGGTAATTTAAAATCTCACGGCAAGCCCAAATGCAGGGGCGCGGCTGATTCGCCCTTCAAGCCCGACGACATTACCAACCTCGGCGGCTCTTCCATTTTAATCGCCGCTGAAAATTTCCATAACTTCGAGCCTGATTTAATTTCTAAATACCGCACTAAAACCGATTCGCTTGCGGACGACGGGCAAGGCTTGGCTCGCGCTTATATCGCTCAACTTCAGCCATTAAAGGACGATAAATTATTTGCAGGTGATTTTCTTTCCGTCGAAAGCCGCATTTCTAACGACTTTAATTTGTTCAGCTTCGGCAACGGCGAGAATGGCTCTGTCACTAATCCAACTTTCCAACTCAATAATTCGGCGGTTATTTTGTCATCAGAAAATTCTACTCACTTCATAGATTCCGCGTCGCGGCGCGGCTTGGCTAATTTCTCCCAAGATTCTTTAATTTTGCTTCTTAATTCTGATAAATTTTTATTTGATAAAGTTGATTCCGCTGAAGAAGATTTTATTCAGGGCTTTAAAAATTTCGCCGCTGAGAAGATTGTCGCCGTACCTCAACTTGTCGACCTTACTATCAGTCAATCCTACTCCGCTGATATTTTCGCCGTCTCCGTTAAGGAAAATTGCGACCTCTCCTCCGCCTCCATCAACGCTGATAAAATTTTTATCATTGCCGATAATCTTTTTGTTAATTCCCAGACGAAATTTAACGCCCCCACCTTTATATGCGCCAACTCTATCACAGGGCTTTCCGATTCTAACTTTTCCGCTGATAAAAATTTCGTCTTCAATAATTCACAAATCGCCACTGATAAAAAAATGTTGTGCGATTCTTTTAAGTTCGTCAGGCAGGGGCTTTTAAAAACTTCCAAGCCTCTTGACGCTACCAACGCAACTTCTATCACAGGCTTTTCTATTTCTGGAACTCAACCTGCCGACTCCGAACGCCGCTTTGTCTTCACCGTTAATGACGAAAATTTTATCTTCAGCGGTAATAATTTAGTTGAATTTTCTTATCCGCTCACCCTCGACAACGTTTTGAACTTCGGCAACTCCTCCGCCGAGCTGCTTTCTGTTACTAACATTCCTACTTGGTGCGGTGAACTGATTTATCCTACTATCGCTTTGAGTTCACCGGCTGATGCACCGGCTTTCCCGACCTGCAAACTCGCCCTTATCACTTCCGCCACCACTGATATTTATGTCCGCGATTTTATTTCGGGCGTTTATCCTATCTACGGCAAAATTAAAAATGTCGCTCAGAATATCACTCTCACGGGCGCGGCTTCTGCTACCACTAAAGTAAGATTGAAAAGCGGCGATACTTGGGGGAACTGGCTTAATCCTGCCGACGTGCCTTTTAAATCTGCCGACGCTTGCCAGTTCAAAGTCCGCGCCGCCGTCACCACCTTAAACGGCTCCGACTCCGTCGAGATTCATTCCGTCACCGTCGATTTCGCTCAGGGCGATTCCCTCGCCGTTAATGAGTTCGCTGTTATTTCCAATGAGTTTGACGCTGGTGACGACCTTTATACCGCCTACCTCTTAATACGTCACAATTTTTTAGAGGATAAAAATTTGCAAGCCTTCATTTCCTTCGCTCCCTCTAAAATAGAAAATGAAGAATTTTTGGGCGTTGCAACGGGCGAACTCCAGAACTTCAGTATTGACGCGGATTTTGATTCTTTAGTCGTCCGCGCTGATGACAAAAATATTTCCTCCTTCACCTACAACACCTCTACGCAAACTTTGTCTGTCACCGCTCCTGCAGGCTCTCAACTTTACGCCCTCTACTTCGACAACGCCATTGAGGATTGGAAGGAAATGGATTTGCAGTTCACTACCTTCGATTCTAATTTTGATTTAAATTCCTGGCTCTCCAGATTTGTTTATTATGTTGAGGACGAAGAGGACTCCGCCGCCGTTAAAGTGAAAATCGTCGCCGACTCTGGTGTCAAAATTCTTTCCTTCGCCGCCGGGTTCTCTTACGACTAATCGCCCTTCGGGGCTTTTTTTGAAAGGAGATTTTTATGGGTAAAATTTTTAAATTCCCCAAATCAGAAAAACAGGTGCGCGGCATTTCCGCCGCCAATAACGTCACCTCTATCGACTTCACTATTGACGCTGTTCCCGAATGTATCAGCGACTTAACTTATAACGGCTCTTCTCAATCGCCCACTTGGGCTAACTTAGACCTAACAAAAGTTTCGGTCACGGGCGAGACTTCCGCCGTTAATGCAGGTGAACATACTATTTATGTTTCGCCGATCGGCTCGTGGCATTGGGCTGGCGGCTTGTCCAACACACTTGTCTTAACTTGGACCATTAAAAAGAAAAAAATTACCGCCATTCCTTCCCAAAATGGGACGCTTACTTTTAATAACACTTCCTTAACTCCTTCCTGGAATAACTACAACTCCACCGAACTCACCATTGGCGGCAACTACAAACAAAAAATTGATGGCGGTACTTACACTGCTACCTTCACTCCTACTTCTAATTATTGTTGGGGCGACGGCTCGACTTCTGCCAAAAATGTCACCTGGAAAATTAACGCCGCTCAAATCGCTAAGCCCTCTGTTTCTACTACTACTTATCCTTATTCAGGCTCCCTTATCACTGCCGATATTGCTAATTATAATTCTAATTATATGACACGCTCCGGCACTTATGAAGCCACTGAAAGAGGTAATTACTCCGCCACTTTCCACCTTATCAACACCGCCAACACCGTTTGGACGGGCGGAACGACTGCAGATGTCACTGTCAACTGGACTATCGGCACTGTTACCGTTCAAATTCCCTCTATCACTGGCGAGCTTACTTATGACGGCAACAATCAGGACGCTCCTGTTTCCACTTACGACACCACTTATATTGATATTTCTGAGGACACCACCGCTAAAAACGCCGGTACTTATCACGTCACCTTTACACTAAAAGACGAATCCAATACTGCTTGGTCGGACGGAACTTCCGCCGCTAAACGCTTAACCTACGTCATCAACAAACTTGCCTTCACTACTCCCTCTATCAGCGGCGATTCTTCCTTTGAATATTCTGGCTCCGCTATCTCGCCCACCATTTCTAATTTCGATTCCTCTTATATGACTAAGACTGAGCCGGAAGACAAAACTTCCGTCGGCAACAAAGTCACTACCATTACTCTTAAGGACGTTGCCAATTATAAATTCACTACCACCGCCAACGCCGCCGTTAATCTCTCTTGGTCTATCAC
>CAZENN010000147.1:0-4362 GCA_964513605.1 uncultured Oscillospiraceae bacterium | reverse complement strand
GACCTCCTTACTTCTCTACGGTGATGATGCAGTCAGGGCACATGGTGGCGCAGAAGGCGCAGCCGATGCACTTTTCCTGATCGGTCATCACAGCAGGAGAATAACCTTTTTTGTTGATCTGAGCGGCATCAATGCTGAGGCAACCCTTGGGGCAGGCGTTGACACACAGGCCACAGCCCTTGCACAGATCTGTCTTGAATGTGACTTTTGCCATAAGTTTTTTCCTCCTTGGATTTCTTTATCCCCACAGAGGTCGGTTTGCCGGCTTCTGGGATGGTAAATCAAAATATTTTTCCTGCAAGCGCAGGGGGAGAACAGGTTCTTCAAGCCCCTTCAATTGTTCAGCGACACCGGAAACGGCGGTGGTGGCAAAGAGGGGGAGTCCCGAAAGCTCCTGGAGCCGCTGTATATAGTCCCGGGAGCTAAGCACCGTATCTGCAGTGGTCTCAGGACCTAAATTGGAGTTGTTGACGATGTCAGTAAAGCGGAGCTTACAGGCATCCTCGATCTCGGCCATGACCTCCATGGCTTCTTCCGGTGTGCGAGTCAGGGGACGGTAGCAGTTGGCAACGAAGATCATCCGGTAATTGTTTTCCTCGATCATGGAGGGAACATACCGCCCCAAGGCGTAAGCACCCCGGTCATCGCCGCCGATGTCCATAATGCCATAGATCGACTTGTCCGTTACCAGCCGGTAAGCCTCCGCAGGCAGGGCAGGCAGATCCACGTTGGAGTTTGCAAACTGGGGGGAGATCAGATGAACGCCGGCTGCCTCCAGCTCTTTGGCACTGTCCTTGGTGCGGAAATAGGGATTGACGATGTCCAGATCCGCAATGCATACGGATTTTCCCTCCGCTGCCAGCTTTAACGCATAGTTGACGGCAATATTGGTCTTTCCACTGCCATAGTGACCGGCAAAGAGCGTCAGTCGCTTGTGCTCCATTGCCATCACTCCTTACAGCTGCTTGCGGATGATCTTTCCGCTGGTGGTCTTGGGCAGTTCCTCACGGAATACCACAATTCTGGGATATTTATAAGGAGCGGTGCGCTTCTTGACATATTCCTGAATTTCCTTTTTCAGCTCCTCGGTGCCTTCCGTACCGGGAACCAGCACAATGCTGGCCTTGACCACCTGACCACGAACCTCGTCCGGGGCAGCGGAGACGCCGCATTCGAGCACATAGGGCAGCTCCATGATGGTGCTTTCGATCTCAAAGGGTCCGATCCGGTAGCCGGAGGACTTGATCACATCATCGGCACGACCCACATACCAGAAGTAGCCGTCCTCGTCCTTCCATGCCACGTCACCGGTGTGGTAGAAGCCGTCTCGCCAGGTCTCGGCGGTGACTTCGGGGTTGCCCTCGTAGCCGTAGCTCAGACCGCAGGGCAGACCCTGAGAAATGTTGACGCAGATCTCACCGCTTTCGCCGGGACCCACTTCCTTGCCATCGGGATCCAGCAGATGCACGTCATACAAAGGCACGGGCTGACCCATGGAGCCGACCTTGTGGCTGTTGCCGTTCAGGTTGCCGATCATCAAAGTGCCCTCGGTCTGACCAAAGCCTTCCATAATGTCAAGACCGGTGTGATTCTTGAACTGACGGAAGACCTCCGGGTTCAGAGCCTCGCCTGCGGTGGAGGCGTGTTCAATGGTGCTCAAGTCAAACCGGCTCAGGTCCCGCTTAATGAGCATCCGGTACATGGTGGGGGGAGCGCAGAAGGTGGTAATATTGTATTTTGCGAACATGGGCAAGATCTTTTCCGGGTCGAAGCGGTCAAAGTCATAGACAAAGATGGCAGCCTCACACAGCCACTGACCGTAGAGTTTGCCCCACATGGCCTTTGCCCAGCCGGTGTCGGAGATGGTCAGATGCAGACCATCAGGATTGACACGATGCCAGTATTTTGCTGTGATGAAGTGACCCAGAGGATACTTGTAGTTATGGGCAGCCAGCTTGGGATAGCCGGAGGTGCCGGAGGTGAAGTACATCAGCATGGGATCAGAGCCGCAGGGGGCATCCGCCGCCCGATCAAACCGGGAGCTGTAGAGAGGCTGTTCCTCATTAAAGTTGTGCCAGCCCTCCCGGCTGCCGCCAACCAGAATCTTATATTCCACACAGGGGCACTTGGCAGCGGCGGAATCCACCGCATCGGCAACGCCCCCATCGGCGGTACACAGGATGGCCTTAACATTGGCAGCCTGGAACCGATATGTAAAGTCCTTTTCCAGCAGCTGGTTGGTGGCAGGGATGGCAACCGCACCCAGCTTATGCAGAGCCAGAATGGAGAACCAGAACTGATAGTGCCGTTTCAGCACCAGCATCACCCGGTCACCACGCTTGATGCCCAGAGACTTAAAGTAGTTGGCAGTCCGGGCGGACTCCTTTTTCATATCCTGGAAGGTGAACCGCCGCTCCGTATCATCCTGAGCAATATGGAGCATGGCCAGCTTATCCGGCTTGGTACTGCCCAGCTCGTCAATCACATCAAAGGCAAAGTTGAAGTTTTCTTCATTCTTGAAGCTGATCTTTTTCAGCAGACCGTCTTCTACCTCACGCTCAATAAACTTACGATAGACCCGGGGCTGTTTGTCCGGTGCGCGACGCTTGGGATCGGGGGTTGCCACAGCGGCGGCCTGCTCCCCCTCACGGGCGGCGGAATTGCTCAGCACAAAGGCATAGAAGGAGCAGTCCTCACCGTCTATGGCGATCATGCCGTGGGGGGTGGAGGAGTCGTAGTAGATACAGTCGCCGGGGTTCAGGATCTCACTGCGGCTGCCGATCTGAATTTTCATCCGCCCCTTGATGACAATGTCACATTCCTGACCCTCATGGGTCACCAGTTCGATGTCCTGATACTCGGCACCGTCCTGATATTTCAGCTCCATGTACAGCGGCAGACCGATGCGGTTGCGGAAATCCGCCGCCAGGTTGTAGCCGATCATGTGATGGGCTTCTTCAATGCGCTGACCGTCACCCTTTCGGGTCAGGGCATAGGAGCGCAGCTTGGGGCTTCTGCCCTCCAGCAGATCGCCCATATCCACGCCGAAGCTCAACGTGCAGCGGTACAGGAAGGCAATGCTCAAATTGCGGCCGCCTGCTTCACACTGCTGATATTCTTCAACGCTTAAATTGGTCCGGGCTGCCATTTCCTCTAAAGTAAAACCGGAAATTTCACGCAGCTCCCGGATACGCCCGGCAACTTCACGGATCTTATAATCCATACCGGTGATCATTTCGTCCATAATCGCACCTCACAAATTTAAAAAAACTCGTCTCAAAGAAGGGTTCTTTGAGACGAGTTTGTACAATACATACCCGCGGTACCACTCAAATTGCACCTGCCTTTCAGCAGATACCACTCATCAGGCTCCGATAAGCCCTAAGCACTGACGCAGCTGACACGGGAGAGGTCTACTAACTTTCGCGTTCTTCTCTCCGGCTCTGGAGCGACAAACCGACAATGCGCACCGTGGCTTGCACCAACCGCCATTTCTCTTTGGGTGCGGATAAAGTCGGAACTCTCCGTCTTCGCCTTTTTAATCAAACAACATGATACCACTCAAATGGGAAATTGTCAAGCTTCTTATAGCTTGTTTCTGATGATCTTGCCGCTGATGGTCTTGGGCAGCTCTTTCCGGAACTCTACGATTCTGGGGTACTTATAAGGAGCAGTGTGCTTTTTCACATAGTTCTGAATTTCCTTTTTCAGTTCCTCTGTACCCTCTACGCCGGGGATGAGCACGATGCAGGCCTTGACCACCTGACCACGAACTTCATCCGGGGCAGCGCACACGCCGCATTCGAGAACATAGGGCAGCTCCATGATGGTGCTTTCGATCTCAAAGGGTCCGATCCGGTAGCCGGAGGACTTGATCACATCATCGGCACGACCCACATACCAGAAGTAGCCGTCCTCATCCCGCCAGGCAAGATCGCCGGTGTGGTACATTCCATCGTGCCAGACCGCCTCGGTCTTTTCCTTGTCCCGGTAGTAGCCCATGAACACGCCGCAGGTGGGCTTGGGATCGGTGCGGATAACGATCTCGCCGTTGATACCGTCTGCCACGGAGTTGCCCTCGCTGTCTACCAGATCGATTCCGTAGCCGGGGACAGGCTTGCCCATGGCACCGGGCTTCAGCTGGGTGCCCACCAGGTTGGCGATGCCCAGCGTCATTTCCGTCTGACCAAAGCCTTCGGCGATCCGCAGACCGGTGGCTTCTTCAAATTTATAGAAGACCTCCGGATTCAGTGCCTCACCGGCGGTGGTGGCATGGTGAATGCCGCTTAAGTCAAACCGGCTCAGATCCTGCTTGATCAGCATCCGGTACATGGTGGGAGGTGCGCAGAAGGTGGTGATGTT
>CAZENN010000146.1:0-4387 GCA_964513605.1 uncultured Oscillospiraceae bacterium | reverse complement strand
TCGATTGCCATATTCCGGCTTTTGGTCAGACCACGGCTCTTGGTAAAGATCATCCTCCCCACGCCATGGGCGGTGGGGCAGCTGTGGTGGTCCTCCCGGTCGCACTGATTGATGATCAAAGCATCCCCGGTGATTCCGGATTTGTCCAATAGGGAGTGGTCGCTCTGGTGCATACATGATAGTAATACTTCCAGCTTCATGAAATGTCCTTCGCTTCCTTTTTGGTAAAAAGATACTTTCCGACACCGTGAAGGGCGTAGGAACAAAAGAGCAGCATGGATTTGAAAATTCCAAAACCCATATAGCGATAGACCATAAAGGTCATTTTGGCGGATTTGAGTTTTCCGCCGGATTTTCCGGTGCTGCTGAGACGGTAACGCAGCAGCGGCTCATTGATGCCGCAGGCAAAGCCGTACTTTTTCAGCACCTTCAGCCAAAGAATGTAGTCCTCATGGCTGTCCTCATGCTCCATAGGGTATTCCTTCGCCACATCGGTCCGCATGACCACCGAGGAACAGTTGATGCTGTTGTGTTTTAAAAGCTCCCGGTAGGTGATGGTCTGCTTGACACCGATGATTCTTCCGGTGGGAATTCCGTCAGCGCCCATCAGCTCTCTTGCACTGCAGCATAGCACAGCTCCGGTTTTCTCTAATTCGGCAAGCTGTTTCTCCAGTTTTCCGGCACACCACTGATCATCAGCGTCCAGAAATGCCACATAAGGAGCCTTTGCGGCGCAAACGCCTCTGTTGCGGCTTTGGGCAGCACCCAAATTGTGTGGATTTTTAATGTAGCGTACACAGGGTTCCTGTTCATAACGCTGCATCACATGGTCAATGGGGGCATCCGGGCAGTCGTCCACCACGATGATCTCGAGGGGGATCCCCTGCATAAGAGCGGAGTCGATGGCATCGGCGATGGTATCGGCACACCGATAGGCAGGAATGATGACAGAAACCTTCGGCATCATATATGCTGCTCCTCTTTTTTCGCCTGCGGCTTCTGATCTAAGGCAG
The DNA here is from genome assembly GCA_964513605.1 of uncultured Oscillospiraceae bacterium. Lineage (GTDB taxonomy): Bacteria > Bacillota > Clostridia > Oscillospirales > Oscillospiraceae > Faecousia. Next base: position 3,374 of record CAZENN010000146.1, on the reverse strand, counting down.
CTGTGGTCTGCCAGTCTTCAATGCCTTCGGTGTTGTCCGGGTGGAAAATCACCTTAAAGGTCAGGAAGATCAGCTTCAAATCCAGCAGGAAGGAGTAGGTTTCGATATAGGTCAGATCCAGCTTCAGCTTGTCGTAGGGAGAGGTGTTGTACTTTCCATAGACCTGAGCATACCCGGTCAGACCGGCTTTGACCTTCAAACGGAAATCAAATTCCTGAACGATCTTACAGTAATCCTTGTGAATACTGGGACATTCCGGACGGGGACCCACAAAGGACATATCTCCTTTGAGAATGTTGAACAGCTGGGGCAGTTCGTCCAGATGGAGCCGGCGGATGACCTTACCCACCGGGGTGATCCGGTCATCATCCTTTCGGGTCATGCAATACTGCTGGTTGGGGGACTGGATGCGCATACTGCGGAATTTGTAGACCTTAAACACCTTGCCGCCCTGCGTCAGTCGATCTTGGGTAAAGAACACAGGACCACGATCATAGAGCTTGATGCACAGAGCAATCAGCAGCATAAAGGGGCTGGCCAGCAGGAGGAGAATCAAGGAAAAAAGGATATCAAAGAACCGCTTGATAAATTGCTGATCCACAGAAAGCCCCTGATTGCGCATCAACAGCAATGAGGTATCAAACTGGTTGATGTTGGAGGCACTGACCACCATGATATCCGATATCTTGGGGACACAGTAGCAGCGGATATCTTCAGAAAAGCAGAATTTCAGCAGCTGGTTTCGGGTTTCGGCGGCGATGTCCGTCAGCAGAACACAGCGGTATTCCCGAATACGCTCCTTGATCAGATCAATGTCTTCGTCGCAGGAGATATATTCACAAATGGTATAATTGTCCTCTCTGGTGCGGATCTTTTTTGCCAGATTGTCCGGGCCGTAGTTTCCGTAGACCAGCACCATCCGCTTGGCAGGGTAGATCCAGATCATCAGTTTATGGGTGCAGAAAACCCAGAGAATCACCAGCACGAGATCCACACCGGTCATGGCAAGCAACGGCAGTAGATTGGAAAGGAATGTCCACCGCCCGATGAGACACAGCTGTAAATAGGTGATGGCATTGACACACAGCACCGAAAGAATCTGGGAGAATAATATCTCGAAGATTCGCAGGTATCCGACTTTAAAGCCACCATAGATCTTATTGAAGCAGAAGACCATCAGGGCATACTGCGCCGCAATGACATAGTTACCCCGAACAAAAAAGTGCGCACCGGCGAGATCGTAGTAGTTCATCCAAACATAAATAAAAATGCCTGTCTGTAAAGCGATGATCGCCAGGGAAGCGGCAAAACGAATCAAGCGTTTGTACTGTTCTCGGTTGTTCATTTGTATCGTCCTTTATACGCAAATTATCACATAGACCGAAGGATGAGTTGACAGAATATTCTTCCTATCACTTCATTCTAGCACAAATTTATGAACATTTCAACTGTTTTGGCTGTTAAGAAGTAGAATCCAACAAATAATCCGAAAAACTCAAAAATTCGTTGATATTTTTTATGCTTCGTGATACAATGTGCCTGATTGTGGACATACTGGGATTGATTTCCCAGGCACCACCGCTACCTAAATTTAGTGTACGAAAAGAGGTAATTCTATTGGACAACAAGGTTCAGCAGATCATGCAGATGATCGCCGAGCACGACATCAAAATGGTAGACTTTAAGATGGTGGACATTAACGGTCAGTTCCGCCATGTGACCATTCCTGCCAAGAATTTTGATGAGAGTGTGATGAGAAACGGTATCGGCTTCGATGCCTCCAACTATGGCTATGCCGTGGTTGAAAAGAGTGATATGGTCTTTATCCCCGACCCGGATACTGCCAGCATCGACCCGTTCTGTTCTGTGCCCACCCTGTCTATGACCGGCAACGCCATGATCATTGACCACCCTGAGAACCGCCCCCTGGCGCAGTATCCCAGAAATATCGTTCGCGCTGCCAAGCAGTATATGAAGGATCTGGGTGTGGCGGATACCATGCTGATTTTGCCGGAGTTTGAATTTTATCTGTTTGACCAGGTGGGCTGGGAGGTTCAGCCAAATTCCATCGGTGCCAGTGTGGATGCGCCTCAGGCTCACTGGAACAGCGTCAGCGAAGGCACCGGTAACGTGGTAGCCAAGCAGAAGAATTACCATATCGCTAAGCCCTTCGACATTTCCTACGAGGCTCGCAGCGAAATGTGCATGATGATGGAAGAGGCTGGCATTGAGATCAATTATCACCACCCCGAGGTGGGTGCTGCCGGTCAGTTTGAGATCGAGCCCAAGCTGGGTGAGATGACCAAGATGGCTGACGCAACCATGACCATCAAGTATATCATCCACAATGTGGCAAGAAAGCATGGTCTGAGTGCAACCTTCATGCCCAAGCCCGTTTACGGCGAGGCAGGTAACGGTATGCACGTTCATATGCTGCTGCTGAAGGATGGGGAGCCGGTCTTCTCTGATGACAATGGCTATGCCCATCTGAGCGAGACGGCTCACTATTTCATGGGCGGTCTGCTCAAGCATATTGCGTCATTGTGCGCCCTGACCAACCCCAGCACCAACTCCTTCAAGCGTCTGGTTCCCGGCTTTGAGGCCCCCGTCACCGTGGGCTACGCAACCTCCAACCGCAGTGCGGTCATCCGGATTCCTGCCTACGCCAAGGAGCCCAGTCTGCGCCGCTTCGAGCTGAGAAACCCCGACGCTACCTGCAACCCCTATTTCTGCTATGCCGCCATCCTGATGGCAGGTCTGGACGGCATCAAGAATAAGATCGATCCCCATGCCAACGGTTGGGGTCCCTACGACTTTAACCTGTTCCACCTGTCCGACGAGGAAAAGGCAAAGCTGACGGGACTGCCCACCTGCCTGGAGGATGCTCTGGACGCTCTGGAAGCCGATCACGACTACCTGACCGCCGGCGGTGTCTTCCCCGAAGAGCTGCTGACCAAGCTCATCGCCACCAAGCGTGAGGAGTGCCGCAAGATCAGTGCCATTCCCCATCCCGTGGAGTTTGACCTGTACTACAACCTGTAAGAGATACGCAAGGGGCTGTCTCATTAAGATCGTAACTTGTGCAAACTGCTCGATAAATGGTTGTTTGGCGATCTGCACCGTAGGGACCGGCCTCCGGACGGTCCCGGTGATTTCGGAACGAAATCACATTGCCGCAGGCAATCAGAGGGTATTTTCCTTCGGAAAATCCGAAAATGCAACGCATTTTCGGGGGACCGTCGGGGACGCCGGTCCCTACCTTTTGCCCTGTAAACAACAATTTGTCAAACTGTTTTGTACACTATAACGAAGGGGTTGCCTCAAATTGAACCGCTCCCTGTCAAGTAGACAGATGAAAAAACAAAAATAGTTTT
>CAZENN010000145.1:0-4389 GCA_964513605.1 uncultured Oscillospiraceae bacterium | reverse complement strand
ATTATTTTAACAAATCACAGGTATCACAGCTTAAAGAGGAACTTTCCCTTGTTGCTGCTAATGTAGATAAAGTAGGCACAGAATATTTTGAAAACTTCGATTCTTCCGTATTCCGTTTTACCTTAGTGACGGCTGACGGCGAGGTACTCTATGACTCCCAGGCGACCGCATCAGATATGGAAAACCACCTTGCGCGTGAAGAAATTGCCGAAGCTCTTGAAAGCGGAAACGGCAGCAGCGCAAGATACTCTTCTACCTTGACCGAGCGCACCTATTATGAAGCTACTCGACTTGAAAACGGCGATGTGCTTCGTATATCGATGAGTCAAGTGACGGTTGGTGCGCTGATACTCGGTATGCTTCCTGCCATTTGCGCGATTGTCTTGATCTCTATTGTGGTAGCTCTGGTGTTATCTCATAAGATGGCAAAGAGCATCGTAAAACCGCTGAACGACCTCGACCTTGAAAATCCAGCCGAAAACGAAACCTATGAAGAACTTGCACCCATTCTTACCAAGCTTAACAAGCAGCACAAGCAGATCGCACAGCAGATGCAGGAGCTTCGGCAAAAATCCGATGAATTTGATCAGATCACCGCTTCTATGAATGAGGGACTTGTTCTCCTCGATAAAAAAGGAATGATCCTTAGCATCAACGCCGCCGCTAAAAAGCTCTTTTCGGCAGATGAAACGGCGGTTGGTCGTAATTTTCTCACCCTTGACCGCAGCACCGATATGAGCCGTGCCATCGTAAAGGCGCTTGACGGCAAGAGAGCCGAGTTCCGTGAGGAAAGAAACGGCAGTGAATATCAGTTTGTGATTAACCATACCGAGTCGGACGGCAAAACGGTGGGCATTGTTATTCTTTGCTTTGACGTGACCGAAACGGCATTTGCCGAACGTAACCGCAAGGAATTTACCGCTAACGTTTCACACGAACTGAAAACGCCGCTTCAATCCATTATCGGCAGCGCCGAGCTTCTTGAAAACGGTCTTGTAAAGCCGGAGGATACCAAGCGGTTTGTCGGCAATATCAAAAACGAAGCAACGAGACTCGTTTCTCTGATCAACGATATTATCCGTCTTTCTCAGCTTGATGAGGACAGCGAGCCTGCCACCGAGTCGGTTGATCTCTACGATGTAGCAAACGAAGTTATTGAGGTGCTAACAGTATCGGCATCCAAAAAGCAAGTGGAACTTCACTTGAACGGTGAGTCCTGCGTAATGAACGGCATCCGCAGATATCTTTACGAGATCATCTACAACCTTTGTGATAATGCCATCCGCTATAACAAGGATAGCGGCAAGGTGACGATTGACTTGAAGAACAAGGATGGCAATATCATCCTTTCAGTCAGTGATACCGGCATCGGTATTCCCGCAGAGCATCATAGCCGTATCTTTGAACGCTTCTACCGTGTGGATAAGAGTCATTCCAAAGAAACCGGCGGCACAGGTCTTGGCCTTTCTATCGTCAAACACGCCGTCGCCTATCACGGAGGCACGATCAAACTTGATAGCAAGGTTGGAAAAGGTACGACGATTACAGTTGAATTTTAATCGAAAAGGGCTGTAAAAAAGTCCCTCAAAACATTCAGCCTGCACGATACCGTGCGGTAGCCCCATCACACCGGAAAACACTTTTGACCGTGATGCTGTCATCAATTGCCGCCTTGATATTTTCATAACTCGGCTCGGTACGATTTACGCATTCGACTACACCGTTTCCGTCCCTGTCAGCAGCCTGTTACAGTCGAAGCAGGATAGTCCCTTGCCGGTGGCTGCGTAGACCGTCTTTCGTTTGTCCAGCATCGTGTTGTAAAAGAGTCGGACACAGCTGCAGGTCTTATTGATCAGAAATTTCTTTCGCTAATGTATCATAGCCGGCAAATCTCCAGCCCACCAAAGCATCCGCAGATTTTTCATAGTAGGTACCAAAGGAACCGCTGCCCGACTGCGTTACGCTGCCGCCTGACTCCGAATCTCCTTCAACCTCGGTGGCCCATACATTGAGTCCACAGGCAAGGAGCATGATCGCCGCCATGCAGATCAGCAGCATACTTCTGAAAACCTTTTTGTTCAATTTAATCTCCTCCTTTGTGAATAATAAAAGGTCCTGCATTTATTATGATTGTTGGATCCGGAAATAACGAAAAACCAACAGACCTCAATTTTGTTGAGTTGACGACAAAAGACGCATAATTAAAATGTAGGAACTGTAATCAGGATTGGAGAAATGAATAGCCATTTCAAGATTCCCCTTGCCAAAATACGCATAATTGAGTATACTAATTTCGAATAAAGGAAGTGAATGACGAATGGAAATGACATTGTTTCATGGGAGTGGTGTAACAGTAGAAACCCCCGAAGTCCGCATCGTTGGGTATTACAAGGATTTCGGCTTCGGTTTTTATTGTACCAAAAGCTATAGACAAGCTGTTCGATGGGCGCACCGCCATAACGACACAACAAAAGGCGAAATTCCTACCGTAAACCTTTACACTTATATTCCAAATCACAATCTAAAGTACAAAGTATTCCCGGAAATGACGGATGAATGGCTGGATTTTATCGCAGCCTGTCGCAAAGGCATTCCACATGATTACGATGTTGTGGAAGGGCCTATGGCAGACGATGAAGTGTGGGACTCTGTTGAAGACTTCCTCAGCGGAGCTATTTCGCGAGAGGCATTCTGGGCCTTGGCCGCCTTCAAACATCCCACCTATCAAATCTCCTTCCATACCGAGGCGGCACTTGCGTGCTTGGATTTCGAAAGGGTGAACCTTGTATGATTACCTTTCAGGATGTATTTTACACCGCATCCCTGGTGGAGCACATTGGGCGAAGCACGCTCAATCGTCGGAGCGTCGTAGTAAAGGCTATTGGCGAGGAAGGAATCAAGCATCTTCTCAACGTTGCATGCGTTAATCATTGCTTGCCGATTGAACAGGTATCTGCAGAAGTAATCGAACGGTATCACATTGCAAAAGGCGATTACGACACCGTTGGCGACTGTCGGTATAAAGTGCCCGCGTATAAAGCGATTGGCAAGGTATATGCTCGATTGATCCAGGATATTGCTAAGCCGGACGACTATGCAGAGAATTTTTACGCAGTCTTTACTTCCGGCATTGAGGACAAAATCTCCGACTTCAACGGGACCCTCTATTTCGCTCCACGCAGTGAGGTCGCGGCATACTACTGTGCGTTGAGTAAGTGAGCAAATGGCTATTTAAAACATGAGAAGGCAACCGGTTCTTGGCTGCCTTCTTTTTTGAAAAAACGCAACCTCAAACGATTACGTTTTAGTTGTTGCGAACGCCACCCATTCCGTACAAAAAGCCGCCCCACATTGCGCAGGGTGGCTTAAGCCAAAGAAAAACCGTCCTGCTTACCCAGGACGGTTCATGTCGATTTCAAACTTTCTCACAAGAGTGGCAAGTTAAATTACCGTAGTATTCCTCGCAGTTAGGACAGATACCTTTACCAAACGTGGATCGATAGCAGCACATTTCTCCCACTTCTGCATAGTGCGCTAGGGGTAATCCGCAATCCTGGCAATAATAACGAGAATCCTTCTTAATATCGTACTCAGAGCAGCGGTCGTGGTCAATCAGCGTGTCACCCCAACGATCATCCTGATACACCGAATCCTCACACATCGTTTCGCCACAATAAGGACATACGCTTGTCAGAATATAATTATACCCGTCCTCGTAAGCTGCCCAAATCCCGTTTTTACCCATTGAGTAGGGATCGGTTCCAGCGTATACAACGCAGGAATATCTGAACCGCGCATCAAGGTCGTAACTGTCGATAATCGGACTGTAAGTATCTATGAAAGCTTGTCCAGTTTCTTCATCCCAGGACGAAAATACCTTCGCAGTAATATTGGTAGGGTCATAACCTCCGAAGTCGTATTCCTTGACAGTTGTTGCAGGTTCTGTCTCTACGGGTTCTGTCTCTACGGGTTCCGTCTCCTTAGGCTTTGTCTCCTTAGGCTTTGTCTCTTCCGGTTCGTCATCGGGGGCCTCGGTAGGCTTTTCTGTAGGTACTTCCGTAGGAGGCTCCGTCGGTTCTTCTGTAGGCGCTTCGGTGGGTGCCTCCGTAGGCTCATCTTCCACAACCCCTGAACCATTGACTTCAGTTACGTCAGGAACCTCTGGCTCATAGCTTTCAGTCGGTCCCACAATAATTGCTTCTGTGCTTTCCGTTTCTTCCGTAACTTCAGACGCAGGAGGGAAATAGGAATCCTCTCCCTCTTCATCATCCGTTTCACCGGTTTCTTCCGTCTCAATAGGCTGTGCTTCGTCGCTGGTAGCTACGTTCGCAGGATCCTCCGAACCACTGGTGACAACTACAATGCCAATCACCAGGGCAACCACCAATA
>CAZENN010000144.1:0-4448 GCA_964513605.1 uncultured Oscillospiraceae bacterium | reverse complement strand
GCGCGCTTATGAAATATGTATGTGAAGTATGCGGCTGGGTCTATGACGAAGAAGAAACCGGCGTAAAGTGGGAAGACACACCAGAAGATTTCGAGTGCCCCCTGTGCGGTGTCGGTAAAGACCAGTTCAGCGTGGAAGAATAAAAACCAAGAGGCTGGCTTACAAAAAACGTAAGCCAGCCTTTTGTAGGGACCGGCCTCCGGACGGTCCGTACCGCACCCACGAAAGCCGCAACGCCAGCGTTTCCACTCAGCCCAGTTCCTCACCATGCTGTCATCCTGAGCGGAACGAAGGATCTTCATGCCAAAGTGATCGAGTGCTTTTTGGATATAAGGGACGGTTTTGTGTGTGACATCGTGTCTTGTCTGTGAGTCGTGACAACACACAGAACCGTCCCTTGTGCTACATACACACCCTGTGCTACATTGGAAGCGTCTGCGGTTGGTGATTGTGGGCAGTATCACCCTTGATTGCGGTCGCGGTCAGGCTGACCCTATGAGCGAAGCATTCTTACAGATGGCGGGTGTATTCAGTCAGTTGGTATTGGCTATGATACGCTCCCGTGTGCGGTCAGGGATGGAAAATGCCAGAGCAAAGGGGCAGCAGATCGGGCGTCCGCAAGTGAGCAAAGAGGACATCCCCGCCGCCTTTCTGCGGCACTATCCCGCCCACAAAAACGGGCAGCTGAACATCAGCGAATTGGCGAGAGTGTGCGACATCAGCAGAACAACAGCCTACAAATACAAGAGTCTTTTGGAAGTGTGAAAGACAGGGAGTCGGGTGGCTCCCTGCCTTTCATTTGTTGGTCTGGAATCAATCAACCTTGGTATAATGGTTCGCAATAGTTCCGTCACCATAATTTACAAGAGATAGTTCTCCGTCCTCGTATGTATAAGTTAGTTCAACATAAGGCTCACCCTCACCAGCAAACCAAATCTCTACTACCTTGTCCGTAATTACGTAATAACCGCTTTGTGAAGTTACATCGCCGTTGCGAATAAAAGTATAATTCAGAAAACCATCGTCAAATTCAAAAATGGAACTACAAGTGAAACCAACAGCAGAAGCATACCATGTATACTCCCATGTGCCTTGTATTTCTTCCTCTACTTTTTCTTTACTCACTCCGCAAGCACACAGGGACAGGCACATAACCAGTGCCAAAATCAGGGATACTGCTTTTTTCATAAACTAATAACCTCTTTCTAAGTGTTTTGGCACACTCTACTTTTAGAATATGCCACAGACTGCCTTTTCCATCTTATTACATATCGGGGCTTTATTCATCGGACACTACTTGCTTTTTGCGAACTGTAGATAATGTAGTTAATCAATATCACAATTAGATACTAGTCCCGTGTCGGCATTTATTTTTACAGTAAAACTACGGAAAGCTGTGCCAGAACCATCAGCCCACCCCCCTGTAATCTTTCCGTATTTATCATATAGAGTGACACTACCATATGCATAAATATAACCATTCTTTTCCTCTGTTTTATTGATGTCGTATCTACAACTACCAGCATCTGCTGTATCGTAATAAGAATCAATTTTATTGTATAATGCATTGGCTACAATTGACTCAATTTCGGTATCGGACAATTCATCTTTTTCCGTAGCATAGGTAGATGGGGACGAAGATTTGATAGATGATGTGTTGCGATTAGAAGAATCTTGATTTTCGCAGGCACATAACGAAATAACAATTACAAGCGATAAAAGTAAAACAATCCATTTTTTCATTTCTTTTCCTCCAGCATTTCTTCTCGTTTCTTTTGGCACAGCTTACACAGCCCAACGGCACGCCCATCATAGGCAAGAGCTTTATCTTCAGTATCAAACACTATGTATTCAGCACATAATCCACTTGTGTGGTGACAATACCCCTTGATATGAAGTGTATGCCTTTTGGGATTATACAAAAACATTTTTCTTTACTCCTCCTTTCAGTAAAATAAAAAAGTGCGCCAACCGAAGTTAGCGCACTCAAAAACGCAAACTCCAATTGTCGCCAAACAAAAACAAATTGATAGGATATTACACCGAACCAACCCGTGGAATTTGCGTTTTTATCAAATTCATCGGGTTCGTCCGTAAAAAGGGTATACTACCCCCACGGCGCAATAATCCTGAAAAATATTTGTTTTTGTTTGGCATAATCATAATACCATACCTATCCCTGAAAATCAATAGATTTTTGGAGAACTTTACCTTTTCACATCCCTTTTGGTATGTTATACTAACAGAAAACCGCAAAGGATGGGGTGTTATGGCAGACCAAGAGAAATGGGAACTTAGCCGCGTGGGACATAGGGGGGACGGTTCTATGTGTGATCCTGTGTCATGTGCGGTGTCGGTAAGGACCAGTTCAGTGTGGAAGAATAAAAACAAAGAGGCTGGCTTACGAAAAAAGTAAGCCAGCCTTTTCGTAGGGACCGGCCTCTGGACGGTCCGCACCGCACCCACGAAAGCCGCAACGCCAGCGTTTCCACTCAGCTCAGTTCCTCACCATACTGTCATCCTGAGCGGAGCGAAGGATCTTCATGCCAAAGTGATCGAGTGCTTTTTGGATATAAGGGACGGTTTTGTGTGTGCCCCCGTGCTATGTATTACCGAATATCACGCTTGTTTTTACCGCAACTACAAGAACTGACATAGCTAGAGTTGTTTTTTCCACAGGTGCAGACCCAATCGCCGGCTTTTTTCAACCTTACATAGCCGCAATTGCATTGTATCGTTTTAATCGACATTGTTTTTCCACAATCCGGGCAACGCCAGTTTTCCAAAAACGTTTCCTCTGTTTTTGGAGCAGATGAGAATACGGGTGTATGCGGTACAGCAAAATTCTGTTCCGACCCCGTAGCCAGTCCATGGAGACCAAAAGCGATAACAGCCAGACCGATGCAGATCATGACAGTCGCTATGGTGCTCTGGGTCCTTGCCTCGGCCTGAATCATTTTCTCAATACCTGCATCAATATTTTCAAGCTGTGAGGATATCTTGTAAGATGCCTCGTAGATGTAGGTGTAGAAGTCTGCTCCAAATTCGGTATCCATAAGAAATACACTCTGTGCGTTGTGGTTATAGGCACTTGCCCCGCCCATGGAGCAAGCGCCAATAATGATGATTGCCACGCCGATGACAATTGCGATGATGGATGATAACCTTTTGTTCATAATGCGTTCCTTCTTTCTTTGTTTTGTTGGGGTATCCACAGTATAGCATAAAACATCAACTAATACAAGATGCAAAACATACAATATTTGTTGATGTTATTTTCTTTATCTATCACCGATACTATATGTAGAGGTGATAGTATTGCATACACGCATTAGACAAGCCCGTGAGAATATGGGCTATACCAGAGAAAAATTTGCAGAGAAGTTGGATGTCAGCGTTTCTTATTTAGCAGAATTGGAACGAGGCAGAACTGGCATTTCTGTAAAAATGTTAATTAAGGTCTGTAATGTTTTAGGATTGTCTGCTGATTATGTTCTATTTGGGGAAGAACGAAACAAGGACGCTATGCGGGCAGATAATATCCGCCGAATTGATGACAAATATCTTCCGCTTTTGGATAGGGTCATTGGAGAACTGCTATCACTCTCTGATTTGAGTGAATAATGTATAAGGCGACGAAATATCCGCTTTTCACATTCCTTTTGGTATGTTATACTAATAAAAAGGGACATAGGGGACAGTTCTGTGTGTGGTCCTGTGTCATGTGCGGTGTCGGTAAGGACCAGTTCAGTGTGGAAGAATAAAAACAAAGAGGCTGGCTTACGAAAAAAGTAAGCCAGCCTTTTCGTAGGGACCGGCCTCCGGACGGTCCGTACCGCACCCACGAAAGCCGCAACGCCAGCGTTTCCACTCAGCCCAGTTCCTCACCATGCTGTCATCCTGAGCGGAGCGAAGGATCTTCATGCCAAAGTGATCGAGTGCTTTTGCGTTTTCTGTGCAGCTCAATTTCGTGAGGTTAGAGATCCTTCGCTTCGCTCAGGATGACAACGCTTTGCCTTCGCTCCGCTCAGGATGACAACGCTTTGCCTTCGCTTCGCTCAGGATGACATTTCCTTCGACTTCCCTTCGGGGTCTTCAAACAACGATTTATCGTTTAGTTTGCACAAGCTACGTTCTTAATGGGACAGCCCCATTTTTACAGACTCGTAGGGACCGGCCTCTGGACGGTCCGTACCGCACCCACGAAAGCCGCAACGCCAGCGTTTCCACTCAGCTCAGTTCCTCACCATACTGTCATCCTGAGCGGAGCGAAGGATCTTCACGCCAAAGTGATCGAGTGCTTTTGGGGTATAAGGGACGGTTTTGTGTGTGCCCCCGTGTCTTGTCTGTGAGTCGTGACAACACACAGAACCGTCCCTTGTGCTACATGTGCTATCGTCCTCAACCAAAAGTATCTTTGTCATAATCTCACTTCCTTTTATACCAGT
>CAZENN010000143.1:0-4455 GCA_964513605.1 uncultured Oscillospiraceae bacterium | reverse complement strand
GGTCTTTTGAATGTTATGCCATTTGGAATGTCCGGACATAAGTATCTTCCTCTCTCAAATAAATCTGATATATTTTAGCACCACAGCAGGAAAAAATCAATAGAATTTCATGCAATCCTCGTGTTTTTCTGAGATCAGCACCTGAATTTCCGGGAATGCGTCGGAAATTTTCTGTGCCAGCAGGGGAACCACCGGGTTTTCCGTGTGAAAATGTCCGGCATCGATGAGATTGATACCCAGATTTTTCGCATCAAAAAATTGGTTATATTTCACATCAGCTGTGACGAAGGTATCACAGCCGGACTTTGCGACATCCATCAGCTCGGAGCCGCAGGAGCCGCCGCCCACTGCCACTCGATGCACCGGTTTTCCACAATCCACATAGCGCAGACCTTCACAGCCCAGCTTTTTTTTCACAAGCCCCAGAAAGACCTCCAGGGGTTGGACAGGAACGGTGCCCATCCGCAGAAGTCCCCAGGGGCGACCCTGTTCATCTGTGCCGTTGGGGGAGATGACCTCCACCTCGGACAGACCAAGAATCCCGGCCAGGCAGTCGTTGACACCGCCGGGGGCACAGTCCAGATTGGTATGGGCGTTGATGGCACTGATGCCATGGGAACAGAGAAGGGCAATGGAACGTCCCGTGGGGGTATCATCGGTCACTGCCATCAGGGGGCGGAAAATCAGCCCATGATGGGTCACAAGCAGCTGCGCATCCAGCTCCACGGCCTCCCGGCACACAGCTTCAAAGGGGTCCAGTGCCACCAGAACCCGGTGAACCGGACGGCTTCTGCCGCCGCACAGCAGCCCTACATTGTCCCAGTCCATTTTCATATACCCAGGGGCAAGGGTATCCAGATAAGCGAGAATATCAGCAACCGTTGTCATGAATCCGTTCCTCCAATGCTTCGATTTGAGATAAAATTGCCGCCTGCCGGGAAAGCTCCGGGCTTTCACTGCGGCGCAGACCCTCTACATTCAGCCGCAGACCCTGACGGATGCGCTGGTAATATTCCGGCAGCAGGGGACTGGCATCCTTCAGAAGAGCCTCGGACAGATACCATTGCCAAGGCTCCGCACAGCCGCCGGGAGCGAACACAGCCTCGATGATGCTGTATACAAATTTACCATCCTTGGCAAGAGTCTCACGGGGGATTTGCCAGCCATGCTTCCAAAGCCACTGCCGCAGCATCGGCGTTTTGGATTGGCATTGCAAGATCAGACGGTATTGCTCGCACCCCAGCCAGGGGGCGGCCTCCAGAATAGAGATCATGGTATCCGCTCCCATCCCGGCGCAGACCATGGTATCAAAGTCCCGGGGAATATTCTGCGCACCGTTGGAAAGATAAAAGGACATCCTGTCCCGGACGCCGAATTTCATGGCGTTGACCATGGCACTGCGCAGGGGCTGCTCATTGACATCCGCCGCAATGATACTCTGGGCAATGCCGGTTTTCAGAAGATGGATGCCCAGATACCCATGGTCGCAGCCAATGTCTGCCACCCGGTCGCCTCGGTTTACATAATTGCAGCAGCCAAGGAGCCGCTGAGAAAGGGGGAGCTTCATAAGTACCTCCAAAAAGAAATGCCGCCCCGGCGGATTAAGGATCAATAATGAACAATGAATAATGAAGTCGCATAGCTGATGAATAATGAATAATTATGGTATCATCTTCGATGATAATTTAAAATTCATCCCGTAGGGATACCTAAATTATTCACTATTCATTATTCATCATTCATTCTTCACTAAAAACCTTGTCCGCGTGGGACGGCATTGCCGGTAATCAGGCGTTTTCGGTCTTGTTTGCCTGGTCAGCTTCGTAGGCCTCCAGGAAGTGGTTCAGCTGTGCCAGGAAAGCGTCACAGTCGATGCCATGGACCATGCAGGCCTCCTCAACAGTCTCACCACGGGAAGAGGGGCAGCCCAGACAGTGCATACCGATGGCGAAAAACAGGGGAGCAGCGTGGGGGGCAATATCCAGCACATCGCCGATGATGGTTTCTTTTTCAATCTTAACAGCCATTTCAATGACCTCCTAATCATAGTTCCAGCACATTATAACCCCATTCGACAGAAATTACAAGAGGAAATGACTACTTTTTTAAATCTCCGGTGGCCGGACCTTCCAGAAGGTCTCCGTTTTCGGTAAACCGGGAGCCGTGACAGGGGCAATCCCAGCTGTGTTCCCGTGGATTCCATTTCAGAGCACAGCCCAGATGGGGACAGCGTTTTCGTGTGGGGGTCAGCAGATTGGTCACTGTCTCCCAGCTGTTGACCGCCAGCTGGGGATGAAGGACACTGCGCAGAGGAGAGAAGATCCCCCGGGCAGGTTCATCCTTTCCGGTCAGCAGATTGGTCAGAAGCTGGGCGGCAACCATGGAGCCGGTGATGCCCCACTTATTAAAGCCCGTTGCCACATACAGTCCCTGAGTGCGGCGTCCATAGGCTCCGATATATGGCACCCGATCCAGACTCATGCAGTCCTGGGCTGCCCACCGATACCGGATACGAGAGCCGGGATAATTCTGCCTCGCAAAGTCCTCCAGTACCTGCCAGCCTCCACCCTGCTTTCCGGTTCGATGTCCGCCACCGCCCAGAATCAGCAAATTGCCGCTGCTTCGGAAGGAAAGCCCGGTGTCCTGCTCGTCCACATACATTCCGGTAAGCGCCGGTACATTTTCCAGTGCCAAACAGTAGGACCGATGCTGGTATAGCTTCACAAAGTAAAAACCGTGTTTGTTCAGCATGGGGAAGTGGGTGGCAATGATGATCCGCTTTGCCCGGATGGTGCCCCGGTCCGTGACCGCCTCCTGAGGCTTCAGCTCCCGGACCCGGGTGTGCTCTCGGATATTCAGCCCCCGGCTCAGCTCCGCTAAGAATTTCAGCGGATGGAATTTTGCCTGTCCCGGAAAGAAGATTCCCCCGGCGGTATCCAAAGGAATGGGCAGCCGGTTTTTATAGACTGCCGGGAAGCCCAACTGCTTCAGAGCAGCAAGCTCTTTAGCCAGCACCTCCGGGTCGGAGCGGCTATATACGCAGCTGTCTTCTTGGGAAAAGTCGCAGTCCATATTTTGGCACAGGCTGCGGTAGTGCCCCACAGCCTCCAGATTGCTTCGTAAATAATGTCCTGCCGCTTCCTCGCCGTATTGATCGATCAGCTTATGATAGATCAGCCCATGCTGAGCGGTGATCTTGGCGGTGGTATTGCAGGTGGTCCCACTGCCCAGCGTGTTTTCCTCCACCAATAGGCAGTCCACCCCTGCTTTGCGCAAATAATAAGCGCACAGCACTCCTGCCAGTCCGCCGCCAATGATCAGCGTGTCGGTACAGCAATTTCCCTCCAGAGAAGGGAAAGAAGCGATTTGAGCTGTTTTTGACCATAGGGATGTCATAAATCCTCACCTCTTATCGGTACTTGACAACTATTATAGCGATATGATAAATTATTATAGACGGAATGTGGGCAAGAATCGGGAATATTACCGGTTTTTCCCTTTCCTCCGGCTACACGGCTGCCGGTTATTTCAGCGAAAGGAATTACAAACTATGAAACATCTACGCAAATCCATTGCCTTCCTGCTGTCACTGGTTCTGCTTCTGGGAATCTGTTCTCCTGTTGCGGTCAAAGGTGCAGCAGTCCCCACCATCCAATGCACCACCCAAGGGATGACCATTGCAAAGGGTGCTTCCGGGGATTTGGTTTTTACCATCAACAGTGCGTATGCCCAGGAGAAATACTACATCACCATCTATGACCCTTCCGGTGTGGAAGTTGCCTATACCGATGAGGATGTTGCCGCTGAAACTGCGGTTGTGGAATTGACCATCCCTGTGGACAGCGGCAGTCTGAATATGGCCGCGGGAAAATACACGGTAAAGTTCTATCTGTCCTATTATTCCAATTCCAAGTGGAATAATACCGATACAATGACCGCTTATTTCTATGTTTTAGAGAATACCTGTCAGGACAGCCATCGCTATGGCACCACGGAGACCGTGATCGCCCCCACCTGTGACCGAAGCGGAAAGGGGAAGCAGACCTGTACGGTTTGCTCCTATGTTGCATTTACAAAGATTTCTGCCAAGCATACCTATTCGGACAGTGCCGATCAGACCTGCAATGTCTGCGGCTGGGTCAAAAAGGACCCCACCCTGATCAAGCAGGATGGGATCTGGAGGTATTATGTGGATGGCTACTTCACTGAGGCAACCACGCTGGTCAAATACCAGTATGCGTGGTATTATGTAAAAAATGGCGTTCTGGACAGCAGCTACACCGGGCTTGTAAAGTTCAACGGCGGCTGGTATTATGTCCGTGGCGGCAAGGTGGATTTCTCTGCTACTACTTTGGTCAAGTATAACGGGTCATGGTGGTATGTGGTCAACGGAAAGCTGTCTTCATCCACAACCGGCTTGGTCAAATGGAATGGAGAATGGTGGTATGTGGTCAA
>CAZENN010000142.1:0-4470 GCA_964513605.1 uncultured Oscillospiraceae bacterium | reverse complement strand
TTCAGAAAGTAGACATCTACTACCGCTTCGTCGGTAATCTAAACTAATGTTGCGTAATAATATGCACACATCATCATTCATTATTCATTTGGGACAGGATTTTCTTAATGAATAATGAATGATGAAGCCGCTGCGCTGATGAATAATGAATAATTGAGCTATCCCCTTCGGGAGAATTAAAATGATAATGTGAGCGTTCAAACATCTCAATCTACGGAGGAACCAACCATGCGCTTTACCTATTGCCCCCATTGTGGTCAAAAGCTGATTCTTAAAGAAATTGGTGACGAAGGGATGATCCCTTTTTGTCAGGATTGCAATATTCCACTATGGGATATGTTTACCACCAGTATCATCGCCGCGGTTGTAAACGAATATAACGAAGTTGCCCTTCTGCGGCAGAATTATGTTTCTGCTACCAAATATGTTTGTGTCGCCGGAATTATGAAGATCGGAGAATCTGCCGAGGAAACGGTGGTGCGTGAGGTCGCCGAAGAAATTGGGCAGCGTGTGGATGAACTGGAGTTTATACGCAGTTATCCTTATGAGAAAAAGGAAATGCTCATGCTGGGATATAAGGCCAAAGTAAAGAAGAAGGATTTTGTCTTATCCGGCGAGGTGGATTCTGTCGAGTGGGTCAAGTTTGAGAACGCCCTGTCTTTGTTGAGAGAAGGGAGTATCGCTTGGCAGCTTGTAAAAACGGTGATCGAGCAGGCAGGTTGATCCCCTGGCACACCAGAGGATCCTCATGCTGCCGCTGCGCTGTGATATGAGGCTCCTGAATAGTTCCTTATATACACTGGCGGTGGACATATTCATTTTGCAGGACAGATCAGACCACAAGCGATCTTTTCCCCGGCGTTTCCGGCGGGCTGGGTCGTAAAATCGTCCGGGGCACTATGGATCACCAAAGTCCTGCCGATGATGTCATCCACCCGGAAGCGTCCGGTGAGAACGGTCATCTTTGCGCTGCCCTGATTGGACAGCAGGGGCGGCAAATCTCCTGCATGGTTCGGGTGAAAAGTGCCGGTTGGATTATAGTGTCCGCCGGTATCTGCGAAATCCTTTCCGCCGCAGCTTCTGCCCTCGTGGATATGAAAGGCAAAAAATCCATCTCTTGGTAATCCCGACACCTGAGCCGTCACCAAAACACCGCCGCATTTCTGGTCAAATCGTACCAACCCGGTCAATCCCGGGTTTCCTCTTCCGCCGGATACACAGGCCACCGCTCTGGGTAATCTGCATGGCTCCATAAAAAATCACCTCCATGCAGTCTATTCGCAATATCAAGAAAATGTTCCAATTTTTTCAGGAATGCACTCAGCGCCGGAGCTGACGGTTTTATCGTCGGCTCCGGCGCTGGTTCGTTTATTTAGCAACAGGACGGGCAGCTTTGGAGGAAGTGCTCCATCAGCTGATGCCCCTGAGGGATATCGATGCCTGTATCGGCGGCTTCCTCTTCCGTATAGCGAGCAAGCTTTTTTTCCTGATGGCGGCTGTCATAGATCACATATGGTACCGGCTGGGAGGTATGGGTGCGGATTCGGATGGGGGTGGGATGATCCGGCAGCACCAGCATACGATAGTCTTCGCCGCTTTCATCCATGGCTCTTTTAATGGGAGCAATGACCCGGCTGTCCAGATTCTCGATCGCCTTGATCTTATTCTCCATGCTTCCCTGATGCCCCATTTCGTCCGGGGCTTCCACATGGATATAGACGAAATCATGACCATCCTCCAAAACCGCTTTCACAGCGGCGGCGGCCTTTCCTTCGTAATTGGTATGCAAAGAACCGTTGGCCCCCTCTACCTCTATGACTTTCATCCCGGCTCCGACAGCGATTCCCTTGAGCAGATCCACAGCGGAGATCATTGCCCCCTGCAAACCGGTTTTTTCACGGAAATTGCCCAGCGAGGGCTTGGTACCGGCACCCCAGAACCAAAGGGAATTGGCCTTATTCTTTCCCTGAGCCGCACGCTCCAGATTCAGGGGGTGATTATTAAGGAGATCAAAGCTCTTTTTCATCATCTCACGGAAAAGGGCTTCCTTAGGCAGATAGTTCCCGGTCTTCTCTCCCAGATGGTCGTGGGGCGGCTCAAAGTCCAGCACCGTGCCTTCCTTCCAGATGGTGATATGGCGGTAGCTGGTGCCGGTGTAGAACTGAATGGTCTGGGAATTGAATGCCTCACGGACTGCATTCATCAGGATATCCGCATCCTCCGTAGAGATCTCCCCCGCACTGTGGTCGATGATGGTCTTTTCCTCATAGGGTTCTTCCTCGGACAGCGTCACCAAATTGCAGCGGAAAACAATATCCGTTGGCTCCATATGGACCCCTACGCTCAGTGCCTCCAGCGGAGAACGTCCGGAATAGCAGTCCTTAGGATCATAACCCATAACGCCCAAATTTGCCACATCAGAACCGGGCTTCATGCCATCGGGGACCATCTTGGCAAGTCCCATTTCTCCCATGGAAGCCAGTGCATCCATCTGAGGGGTGCAAGCTGCATCCAAAGTGGTTTTCCCTCCCAATGCTTCCAAAGGCTCACCGGCCATGCCATCGCCCAGTACAACGATATATTTCATAAGGTATTGCTCCCTTCATCAGACATATTGATCATGCCATTCATTTTTAGGTAATACTACCACTTTTTTGCGCAAATTGCAAGACTGAAGATGTCTATGTTCTTGCTCCGTATCTATCGAATAAGAGACATCTATGCAGCATTCCCTTTTCTGCCATCATTTACAGCTTGATAAATAGTTACAAATCGGTTACAATCCTTTTGTCTCCGGAAGACAAATAAACAAACAGGAGGTTCAGCAAGATGTTTTTCTTCACTTGCGGCACCGGCTGTAGCTCTGATTGCAGCTCCATTTGGCAGCTTCTGTGCCAGATGTGCGGTTTTGGCTGCTAATTAATGCAGCATTTAAGAGGCTATCTCATTAGGAACTCTTAATGAGACAGCCTCTCTTTCATTAAAACATTCAGGAGGTTACAGCCATGAAAAAGCTGGTTTCGATGTTACTTAGCACTCTTACCATTCTGGGCGCACTGACCTTGAGCGTCTCCGCCGCCACTCACACGGTAGTATCCGGTGACAGTCTGTGGAAAATCGCCAACCAATATCAAGTGGGACTAAGCGAAATTAAAGCCGCCAATCCCCAGATCAAGAATTACGATCTGATCTATCCGGGACAGATCATCCAAATTCCCACGGTCAGTTCTTCTGTGACGGATTTTGAGCAGGAGGTCATTCGTCTGGTCAACGAGATTCGGGTGCAAAACGGATTAAACCCCCTTACCCACCACTGGGAGCTGAGCCGGGTGGCACGGTACAAGTCTCAGGATATGAAGGACAACCGATACTTTTCCCACACCAGTCCCGTTTACGGTACGCCCTTCCAGATGATCAAAAGCTTCGGCATTTCCTACCGCAGTGCCGGTGAAAACATCGCCAAAGGCTACACCACACCTCAGGCAGTGGTAAACGGATGGATGAATTCCTCCGGTCACCGAGCAAATATCCTAAACAACAGCTACACCCATATTGGTGTGGGCTATGTGGCAGACGGTCATTACTGGACGCAGATGTTTATTTCCGTATAGCATTTTTAAATCAAACAGACAAATGCCGTCTGTTGCATTTTGCCGAAGGTATTAGTATAATAGTAGGAGCCGGTTATAAGGAGGTCTTCTATGAAAATGGTTTTATTAACGGCACTGGGTGTGGGCGGTGCTACGGTAATTGGATCTATTCTTGGCTTCTGCTTTCAAAAAATTTCCCACAGATTCAGCGATTTGGTTTTGTCCTTTGCGGCCGGTGTGATGCTGGCTGCGGCGGTGATCGGGTTGATTTTGCCCTCTTTGGAATATGGAGGACGCTTTGGCTTTCCTGTGGCTGTGGTGGGCATTCTCTGTGGTGCCTTTTGTCTGAACCTGATGGATAAGCTGGTGCCGCACCTGCACCGGCTTTCCGGTGTGGAACCGGAAGCCCATCCTGCCGGTAATCAGCAGCTGAACAAGGTCCTGCTGTTTGTCATGGCCATTGCCATCCACAATCTGCCGGAGGGCATCGCCGCCGGTGTGGGCTTCGGCACCGGTAATACAGGAGAAGCCATTACCATTGCCGCCGGTATTGCTCTGCAGAACATTCCTGAGGGTATGGTGATCATCGGCCCCATGCTGGCAGCCGGGATGAGCAAAGGCAGAACCTTTGTGGCTGCACTAATGACGGGACTGGTTGAGGTGTTGGGCGCACTGCTGGGCTATTTCGCCGTCAGCCTTTCCAGTGCAGTCCTTCCCTTCGCCCTTGCCTTTGCCGGCGGCACCATGCTCTATGTCATCAGTGATGAAATGATCCCCGAGACCCACGCCCACGGCGGTGAACGGGGCGCAACCTACGCCCTGCTGGTAGGCTTCTGCCTGATGCTGGGCATGAGCCATTACTTAGGATAGTTTACAAGGA
>CAZENN010000141.1:0-4488 GCA_964513605.1 uncultured Oscillospiraceae bacterium | reverse complement strand
CCGCACTCCTTACAGTTCTTCTTAGGAGACAGCTTAAAAATGTCAAGACCTTTCAAAGCCATTGTATGTATCCTCCTTCCGAATTAGACAAGTTCCGTGATGAACTTCTTAATGGTGGCGATGGCGACAGGGTGACGCATGATAACAGCGTCAGCACCACCGGTCAGGTTGGCGGCAGCGGTGGAAACCTCCATACCGATGGCACGCTCTTCCTGATTGCCCCACTCGGGTGCATCCTCTTCGGAAGCAACGGACTCCTTCACGCCCCAAGTATCGGTGGATACGGGAGCGATGATGGGCATTTGCAGATCGGCATCGCTTTGAGCCAGAGCAGCCAGACGGACACGATCCAGAGTAGATGCCACATATTCATAGCCATAACCAACGGCAGCGGTGCCGATGTTCATGACGATGTTCTCAGGAGCAATGCTCAGACCCTTGAGCATGATGTTCAGCTGCTTGGCAAGGTTGATATCGTCAGCGGTCTCAGCACCCACCTTCTGACCATAAGCCAGAGCAACAGAAGCACCGACGGTCTTATAGTCCTCGTTGCGGGCGGACATCACAGCGATGTTCTTGCCCTGCAGGGCCTCGGAGATCTTGGCGAACAGCTCGCCGTCCTTCTCCATATTCTTGCAGCCCATCACCACGATGGGCATGGAAACAGCATCCGCAACCGCCTTGGCATCGGCAACGCAGTCCTCTACGCTGCGGTTGGCACCGTTGGGGTCCGCAGATTCAAAGTTCAGGCAGATGAAGTCAGCACCTTCCATGGTCTCAGCCTTCTTGGCACGCTCTGCCATGGTGGTACAGCCGGCATAGAAATCCACCAGACCGGGAGCGGTCCAGCTGTCGGCGGCATCGGAGATCTCCACACCGATCTTGGGTGCGTTCTCGATGGCGGCATCAAAGGTGTAGAAGGGCAGCACATTCTGACCGCCGATGACGATTGCCTTGTCACCGGTGCCCAGGGTCACGGCATTGATCTTGCCGCTGTAGGCTGCCGTCTTGGGAGCGAAAGACATTTTTGATGATCCTCCTTGGTTTTTTGTGTATTTTAGATACAGGCATCCCGTTTCTCCGGGAGCCGTTGTCTACGATAATGGGTTACAGCCCCAGAGACTTCATGATCTCCTTCAGGGCGGCTTTCATGGGGGCACTGTCCGGCAGCTGAGAGGAAGGCTCTCCCTCACAGTCACAGCGGTAAACGCCCTCGTCATGGGGCAGGACACCGAGCAGGGTCAGACCGTGCTTTTCGATCTCGTCCTTGATACCCTGATCCAGAACACCCTCCGGCGCACGGTTGACGATCAGCCCCATCTTGCCGGGCTTCAGATCCATCTCCTGTACCATATCCGCCAGCCGGGCCACCGCCTGAATCCCTCTGCGTGAACAGTCAGAGATCAGCAGCATGGTATCCACATGGGGCAGGGTTCCTCTTGCCACATGCTCCAAACCTGCCTCATTATCCATGACCACATAGGAATAGTTGGGCACATACTTATCCATCTGACGCTTGAGCATAGAGTTAACAAAGCAGTAGCAGCCCTCGCCCTGGGTGCGACCCATGATGAGCATATCGAAATCATCTTCTTCAATGAGAGCCTGACTGAACTTCATTTCTGCGAAGTCACCCTTGGTCATACCGGCAGGAATGGTCTTTTTCAGCTCTGCCTGGGCCATTTCTTCACGAATTTGACCAAGACTGGTTTCCGGCTCCACGCCCAGCACTTCATTGAGATTGGAATTAGCATCCGCATCCACAACCAGCACCGGACCATTGCCCTTCTTGCACAGGTAGTCGATGATCATGCCGCAGGTGGTAGTCTTGCCAACGCCGCCTTTACCGGCGACCGCAATGGTATGAGGCATTATACATTCTCCTTTGGAACTTGCGAAATCGGGATGGACAAAGGGCATACTTCCCCCATATCCATACAGTGATATCGTACCACAGATAGAAAGTAAATTCAAGGAGTAATTTCAATATTTTCGCCTTCTCGTCCCTCACCCGTGGACACATGCTCCCAGCAGGCGTATAGATGTAGAAAAAGCAGATATTTGTTTTTTCAGGTCATTTATTATAAAGTTCGCACTAGAAAACACCTTACAATTGTGCTATACTGATAGCGTCTTATTTCCAACTACTATATATATTGGGAAGGTGAGCAATTGGAAAACTATACAAAGTATAAGTTGAAGGCGGTCGAGGAGCTGTCCGGTATCCTTGCCGGGGTGGACAATGTCTTCGTCATCGCCTGCAACAAGTGTTTCAAGGAATTTGAAACCATCCATGAGCCTGACTGTCAAATTCTTTGCGACTTGGTCGCAGAACAAGGTAAGACTGTCACAGGCAGCGCACAGATCGATTTCCTGTGTAACAAAACCCACACCGCAAAGCTGCTGCAAACCCTGATCCCCGAAGGAACCGAGTGTATCCTGGTCGCTGCCTGCGGTCTGGGCATTCAAACCGTTGCGGATCTGGTGAAGCTGCCGGTTTTTGCCGCCAGCAATTCCCTGAACTACACCGGTCATCACGGCATGGCTCTGACCAAAAAGGCCTGCGATGCCTGTGCTCAGTGCTACCTGAACATGACCGGCGGCATCTGCCCCATCGTGGACTGCTCCAAGAGTCTTGTGAACGGTCAGTGCGGCGGTGCCAAGAACGGCAAGTGTGAGGTTGACCCCAATAAGGACTGCGCTTGGGAAAACATCCAGCAACGGCTTACCAAGCAGGGTCGTCTTTCTGAGCTGGTCAGTCAGAGTGTGCAGGTCCGGGACTATTCCAAAATCAATTTCAAGGTCATTAACGACTATGTCAAGTCCATCCGTGAAAAGCGGTTCGAGGGCTACGATGGCGGTGTCCATCCCGTGGAGGGCAAGGAGCCGACCGAGCATCTGCCTCTGGTTCGCTTCCCTGAGCCGGAGTCTGTGATCATTCCCATGTCTATGCATTTGGGTGCCCCTGCTACCCCCGTGGTCGCTGTAGGTGAGTATGTAAAGGTGGGTCAGGTCATTGGCGAGGCAGCAGGCTTCATTTCTGCCCCTGTCCATTCCAGCGTCAGTGGTACCGTCATTGCTATTGCGGAGTGCCCCCACGCCACCAGAGGCAAGTGCCTCTCCGTGGTCATTGCCTCTGACGGTCAGAATACGCTTCATGAATCGGTAAAGCCCAACAAGCCCCTTGACGAGCTGTCTCCCGACGAGATCATCGAGATCGTCAAGAATGCCGGCATCGTCGGCATGGGCGGCGCAGGCTTCCCCACCTATGTCAAGCTCAAGCCCAACAAACCCATCGAGGCTGTGCTGCTCAACGGCTGCGAATGTGAGCCCATGCTCACCGCAGACCATCGGGTTCTGCTGGAGTTTGCCGACGATATCATCTTTGGTCTGAAGGCCATGATGAAAACCTTGAACGCTCCCAGAGGCGTGATCGTCATTGAAGACAATAAGCCCGATGCCATTGCTCTGATGCAATCCAAGATCGAGGGCGAGGAAGGCTTAGAGGTATGCGTTGCGAAAACCAAGTACCCCCAGGGCGGCGAAAAAATGCTGATCAAGCGTGTGCTGGGTCGCAGTGTTCCCGGCGGCGGTCTGCCTGCGGATGTGGGTGCCGTGGTCAGCAACGTCAGCACCGTCAAGGCTATTTCCAATGCCATCCAGAAGGGTATGCCTTTGATCGAGCGTGTAACCACCGTCACAGGCAAGTACATCCCCAATCCCGGCAACTTCATTGTGAAGATCGGCACCAACATGGCAGATCTGATCGATCACTGCGGCGGTATCCAGGGCACCGATGTGATGGTCAAAGCCGGCGGTCCCATGATGGGCTTCCCTCAGGAGGAACTGAATGTACCCATTATGAAGGGCTCCAACGGTGTCATTGCCATCGATACGGACAACGCCGAGCCTCAGGAGTGCATCAAGTGCGGTCGCTGTGTGGATGTGTGTCCCATGTATTTGAAGCCGCTGTACTTCGTCAAGTATGCAGGCTCCAACGACTGGCAGGCCTGCAAAGACAGCAATATTATGGACTGCATGGAGTGCAGATGCTGTGAGTATATCTGTTCCTCCAAGCTCCCGCTGGTCACCATGATCAAGCTGGGCAAAAACGGCGTAAGGGGGATGAAGTAATATGCTGATCACTGAACTCAAATCCAAAGAAACCATTCTTTCCCTGATCTCCGGCAAGGTATTTATCATCAACTGCCATGGCTGCAAAGAGGTCTACTTCCCTGAGAAGGAAGCAGATGCGCTTCAAAAGGAGCTGACGGATAGTGGAAAAGTCACCGGTATCATCACCACCGACTACATCTGCAACCCGGACAACCTGAAGCTGCGACTGAGCAAGCACACCGCCGCCATTGAAGCAGCGGATACGGTGCTGGTCTTCTCCTGCGGTGTCGGTGTTCAGACCGTTGCCTCTTTGTTTGAAGACAAGAGAGTCTGTGCCGCCTGTGACACCTATGCCCTCCCCGGCTTCCAAGG
>CAZENN010000140.1:0-4522 GCA_964513605.1 uncultured Oscillospiraceae bacterium | reverse complement strand
ATGAAGGACAACATTATCGATACCAAGCTTGTGCCTTATTTCGGTAAAAAATGTATGCGCGAAATTACCACCAAAGATGTTATGCTTTGGCAAAACGAGCTGCTGGCTTACCGCTATCCAAAGGATGGCAAGCCCTACTCTAAATCGTATTTGAAAACGATACACAATCAGCTGAGTGCAATTTTCAACCATGCAGTGCGTTACTACAAGCTTGCAGAAAATCCTGCCAGAACGGTCGGAAATATGGGCAGCGAAAAGGGCATCGAAATGAAATGCTGGACCCGCGATGAATATATGAAATTCTCCGAATATATGATGGATGATCCCGTGGGCTACTACTATTTTCAAATGCTCTATTGGTGCGGTCTTCGTGAGGGTGAGGCACTGGCCCTGACCATTGACGATTTTGACTTTGCAAAGAAAACCGTTTCCATCACCAAAACCTTTCAGCATCTGAAAGGCAAGGATGTGATCACCGAGCCGAAGACACCAAAAAGTAACCGAGTCGTGGAAATGCCGGCATTTTTGGTGGAGGAAATACAGTACTATATTGAAAAATTGTATGATCCACGACCTGATGACCGCCTGTTTCCCTTATCCAAAAGCTATCTCTACCGCAAGATGGAACAAGGCAGCAAGGAAATGGGACTGCAACGTATTCGCGTGCATGATTTGCGGCACTCGCATGTGTCCTTGCTCATTCATATGGGATACAGTGCGGTGGCGATTGCAGAGAGAATGGGGCACGAGAGTATTGATATCACTTATCGGTATGCCCATCTGTTTCCCACTGTGCAACGGCAAATGGCTACTGATTTGAATGCGCTGCAGGAAGGTGGTGATACAAATGTCAGCTAAGGCTCGTGACGGACAAGGACGCTGGCGTTGCAAGACCATCGGTGTCCGTATATCTCCGGAAGAGAATGCTGAACTCGACGCATTGGTGTCCTTGTCGGGCATGACCAAGCAGGACTATTGCATCAGCCGTATGCTGCAGCGGGATGTCGTGGTGACCGGCAATCCGCGAGTACACAAGGCACTCAAGAATCAGATGGAGCGGCTCTGTCAGGAATTTGAAAGGCTGTGCAATGTAAAGGAAGTCAGCGCAGAGGCATTGCATGTACTGGAATATCTGACAAGAATTTATGAGGGCTTGAAATGATGTCCAAAACATTCTCGCTCACATTACAGTCGAAAACCGGGCTTATTTTCTTTGCCGTCTTGGCGGTATATAATCTGCTGTTGGGTGTGTATCTGAAAGACTTTCTTGCGCTTTCGCCTATGCTGGTGACATTCTACTTACTATCAGCTTTGCCGACCCTATTTTTCATTATTAAAATACGGTCTGCGCCTATGCGTGCAATCGTGTACATTGTTTTGTTCTTTGTTCTTTTGATAAGCACCCTCAGCTTTGTTTTATGCCGCAGACTTTTGCCGATTATAACAATGATCATTACTGCCGCTGAGATGATGTACTTGGCTCTTTTCGATGAAAGTGCCGGCAAGGACAACCTGCTGACGAAAATATATGTTTTGGCAGTTTCGGCACTTATCGCAGCGACGCTGTTTACCTCGTATAATTTCGTCAGCAAACCGGAGACTCCTTATCTTCTTAACGGCGGCACAACCCTGTGGGATACACAGACGGAAGAACTTGCTGACGAAATTTGCGCAGGCTGTGATACCGATGCTGAAAAGGTGCAGGCGATCTACAGTTGGATGCTCCAAAACCTTGAATACGATTATGGCTACAATGCGCTCTTCCAGTATTTCGATGTTCGCAAAACACTTCGTACCAAGCAAGGTGTTTGCTTTGACTTTTCCCATCTGTTCGCTGCGTTCTGCCGCAGTCAGAACATTCCTTGCTATGCCGTTGACGGAATATCCTATGAGGACAGCACAGTATCGCACACCTGGAACCGTGTGTACTACGACGGTACTTGGTGGAACACGGATGTGACTAACGACATCTCAAGCACAGCCGCTGGCAAAAGTCTTTACGGTTTTCGCAAGCTGGATGGAGCTTTCGCACCCGACGCGGACTTTTATATCATAAAAATATATTGAATTACTCTTGACTATTATACTCCTTTGGGAGTATAATATGTAACAGAAGGGGGATGATACCTATGGTAAGAAAAATCTATCACGGTTCCTGCAGCATTATTGAAAAGCCTGTCTTTGGTCAGGGAAAGCGATATAACGATTATGGTCTAGGGTTTTACTGCACCGACAGTTTGGAGATGGCGAAGGAATGGGGTGTTTCCCACGATAAGGATGGCTATGCCAACAGCTATGAATTGGATTGCGATGGCCTGCGTATCTTAGATCTGAACGGCCCGCAATACTGCATTCTGCACTGGCTGGCAGTGCTGTTGGAAAACAGAGAGTTCGATGTGCCCTCCGCCCTTGCTCTGGAAGCGAAGCAATATATTCTGAAGAACTTCGCTGTTGACTATAAGGACTATGATGCCATCATTGGATACCGGGCAGACGATAGTTATTTCTCTTTTGCTCAGGACTTTATCAACGGCACCATTTCCTACCGACAGCTGAACAACGCCATGCATTTGGGCAAGCTGGGTCAGCAGTTTGTGTTAAAGAGCAAAAAGGCGTTTGACAGGATCCGCTTTGTGGGCGCAGAAGTTGCTGAGCGCGAGGAATGGTACGCAAAACAGCAATCCCGAGACCAAAAGGCTCGGCGGCAGTACTTTGATGTGGAACGCTTTAAGCGCCAGCGTGGGGATCTGTACATCATGCAGATCATGGACGAGGAGATGAAGCCAAATGATCCGCGCTTATCATAAGGTTTATTTGGAAAAGGCCCGCAACAATTTGGGCCGTATGCTGGATTTTGCCACCTATGACTTGGGGTATGATCCCTGCACCTTTTTTGATCTGTTTCTAAATTCCGGTTTGGCCAAGCGGTTTGAAAAGGGAGAGTTTAACGTAACCGTCGGAATGTCCGGCGTAGAGCTGGCATATCGGGTTTTGGAGCTGACCAAGCATCAGGTAGAGGATCCGCAGCCTAGGTATACGGCAGACAGAAGCCCGGAATACTGGGCAGGTTGGGCACTGGCTTATTATCAGTGGGAGACCGCTATGTCGTTCCTGGATATCCTGGAATGCGTTCCCCTTGATGATATCATTCGTATGTACTCGCCTTATCACGAAATGGATATCCGCCAGTTTTGCGACCGGATGAACGAACTGTACCGTGCGGCCAATCCGGAGACAAAACTAAAACAGCTTCGGCAGCGTGCAGGAATGAGCCAAAGTGAATTGGCAGAGCAGTCCGGCGTTCCGGTGCGGACGATCCAGCAATACGAACAGCGGCAAAAGAGCATCAACAAGGCGCAGGCCGAGTATCTGATGATGCTGGCCAATGCATTGCATTGCAAAGCAGAAGATTTGATAGAGCCTGTTGAATGACAATATAACACGATATGGAACCGCGCGTCAGATGTTGGAATCTGACGCGCATTTTCGTCACAAAAAATTTTCATTTTGGAGAGAAAAAAGCCGGTGCACCCTTGACTTTTTGACGAAAAATTCTTATTACTTAAGTGTAGGGTATAAAATAGCCTTAGGCAGGTTTGGTGGTTTTCTTGCCATGAGCAGCTATGATATTTATCTTATAATTCACTTTTGAAAGGATGTGAAAGTGATGATCGTTGAAGCAATTGACAAGCGAACAGGCAGGACCGTTCGGGCTGAAAATGCGTATTCCGGTCAACGCCTTGAATGCCCATACTGCGGTGTGGATGTGCACCCTGTGCTGGGGGTCGAAACGCCGTTCTACCGTTGCTATGAAGGCGGAAAGCATACGAATTGCATCTGTAGGCAACTGGACAGAACAAACAGAGTATATGATCCTCAATTAACGGACATTGCGCAGCTGTTTAATAATCTGTTTCACCCGGTACGCAAAAAGGAAGAACCCTCTTGGGAGTCAGATGAGGACGAGGGCCTCGTTGAAATAGAGCCGGAGGACGAAGACCTGTATGGGGACGAATCCGAGTATGGCACAGATGCCGATACGGATGAAAGCGAGGAAGAGGAAGGCAAACCTGCTTCCGAGCCGGTGATCCTTCCCTGCAGAACATTGAGCCAGCTTTGGAAGGCCGAAATTAAAGAGTTTAGGGCAGATGATCGTGTCGGATCTCACTTAAGATCGGATATTTTCCTGTGGTATAAGGATTTTGACAGATTCTTTGCCCGTCGGGATGACTTAGGAAAGCGTGTGCTTGCGGTGCGTCCGCTGAAACCTGTCAACAGATCTAACGCTATTTTGTTTGATTCCTTTGCTAAGGATTGGAAGACCAAAGTGTATAAAAAGAAAAATTTTGTACTTGTGTTCGATGATCGGAGGGAATATAATCAGGCCTGCAAAAAACTGTTTGTCCGCAATACAGAAAGCAACGGCATCAGCAGCACTGCCCCCAAGTATGATATGGTGTTGGTGGTCGGTGACTGGACGGAGTTGGATGAAGAGAAATATGCAGTATACGCAGTAAAGCCT
>CAZENN010000139.1:0-4556 GCA_964513605.1 uncultured Oscillospiraceae bacterium | reverse complement strand
ATCAGAAGATCAAGGACCGGGAGATGGACAAGCGGTATCTGGCGATCGTGGAGGGTACCCCTAGACCCAGAGAGGGCAGTCTCAAAGGCTACCTGTTCAAGGACGCAAAGAAGAACCGGGTCTTTGTGACGGACACTCCACAGGCCGGCTCCAAAAGCTGCCAAACCAATTATCGGGTGGTGGCTGTGAATCGGGGGCTTTCTCTGGTGGAGTGCCAGCTGATCACCGGGCGTACCCACCAGATTCGGGCCCAGTTTGCCCATGCCGGACATCCTCTGCTGGGTGACGGGAAGTATGGCAAGCTCAGCAAGGATGCTGGACGCAGCTATCAGGCCCTGTATTCCTATAAGCTCACCTTCCAATTCACCACCGATGCCGGGGAGCTTGACTATTTAAACGGGAAGACCTTCCAAACAAAAACGGTGGATTTTGTCACGGAGTATTTCCCTGACTGCGCCAATATCATCTTATAAAAACCGGAGCCAAGGAATTTCCATGGCTCCGGTCATTTCGTACCCTATTTAATTAAGAATACATACTTTCTGAAGAACTTGATTTTCGACAGGGGCAGGATCAGCACAATGCTCAGACCTACAGAAACGGTTTCCAGCACCAACAAGCGCACCGGACGGAGCAGAACCACTTGCCAATCACTCAGCAGTGTGACCAGGGTGGTCATGATCACGATGTGCAGGAAATAAATTCCGAAGGAGAACCTGGCAAGACCGGTAATGGGTCTTTCCAGCTTTCGGAATCTTTCGGCACTGCGGCGCAGCAGTTCAAAAAGGAACCCGGTCAGTAAAGGCATCAGGGGGAAGTCATAGGCAACCAGATAGTTTGCCGGTCTGGAATATGCCCAGAACTGGAAGCCGCAGCAGACCAGAAAGCTGATCCCGGTGACGGCGATAATGGTAGTGGTTTTCAATTTCTTTAGACCGCCCTTGCCTATCCAATATCCCAGAAGAACATACAAATAGTAAAAAACAGGCAGGTAGACAGCTTCAATGCCGCTGGTGTAGCTCTCCTGCCCCAGAAGGATCAGAAGATTGTTCACAAATGGCATTACCATGGTCACGACAAAGACCACAATGGAAGGAAGGAGAAGCACCGGTTCTTTGGAGCCTGCCAACTTATCCTTTACTATGGTTATGAAAGGTAAAAATAGGTAAATACATAGGATCATGGGAATATACCACATGCCGTCAAAGGTTACTTGGTTCTGAAACAGCATGGTCTCAAACATTCCCAGAATGGCACCGCCCCAGCCACGGGTTTCCAAAATAGTTTCAGAAGAGAACAGCACCAGATACCAGTAGATCAGCACATACCAGATCTCAGCAGTGATGAACAGACTCAGGAGGTTGTGCTTGTAAAACCGCTTCACGTCTGAGGCACTTTCCATCTTTTTATTTAAGATCAGGACACCGGTGATCATCAAAAACAGGGGGACACCCACACGGCTGAATACGGTAGTCAGGGTTTTGATGATGGTAGAGGCTGTGCTGATGGTGAAAAATTCTGTGTTCTGAGCGTGGTAATTCTGATAGCTGCGGTTGACGGCATGATTGAGTGTAATGGAAATGATTGCCAACACTCTTGCGATATCCAGATAAAACATCCGTTGCTGCTTCGATTGCTGACGAAGCTCCATTCTCTGTCCCTCCTCTTTTTTATGTGAAAATTATACCAATGTGTACCGGAATTGTCAACGGTGCGAAAATAATATGACCCTATTTCTGTTCGATGATCAAAGGCTGGAGCTGTCGCCCTTCCAGTGCCGCCTCCAGTGTTGGGAGCAGACGGCTGAAATCCGCAACCATAGAGGTGGGTTTTCCGGCGGGATCGTCCTGGCCGAAGGGGACGAAATAGAAATGCTTCCGACTTAGCAGCCTGCCGATGTTTTCCGCAGCACCTGCAAGGGCATCGTTGGTGGAGACGGCGATAATCAGAGGGCGGCCGTTGCGAAGGTGGCTTTTGGCAGCCATGGTAACGGGACCATCGGCAATGGAATGCGCCAGCTTCGCCAGTGTATTGCCGGTGCAGGGGGCGATGACCAAAGCGTCCAGCAGCTTCTTCGGACCGATCGGCTCTACCTGTGCGATGGTCAGTAGTGGGGGAGTGCCGCAGATAGCCTCGACTTTTTCTAAATGTGCCGCCGCCGTTCCGAAGCGGCTGTCAATGGTTCCGGCATTTTGAGAGAAAATGGGAAGCACCGTGTGGATGCTTGCAACTTCCCGCATGGCTTCAAAAACCTTGGAGTAAGTACAAAAAGAACCGCACATAGCGAAACCGATGTTCATGCCTTCTCCTCCCTCTGAGCGCAAAGCCGCAGAACCGTTCTGGCAATGAGCTGTCCGGAGCTTTCCGGTGCCCATGCCCCCGGCAATCCACGGGCAATGATGATATCCTTTCCATCCAATCCGTTGGTGGATGCCAGCTCGATTTTCAGGCATCCCGGACGGCATTGCTGCAGAGCTTGTTCCGACAGGATGGGGGAGGGGGCGGTGTTGAAGATCACCCGGAAGCGTCCCAGCATGTAATCCGGGAAACCGATTTGCTCTGCCTCATAACCCATTGCGGTCAGCATGGCACGCTGGGACTCTTGACGGACAGCCACTACAACCTCCGCACCCAATGTCTTCAATAGCTGTGCAAGGCATTTTCCGATCCTGCCCCAGCCGATGATCAGCACCGGACAGCCCTGCCAGATCACCTTCATCTTTTCTTGGGCAACTGTCAAAGCGCAGTAGGCAGTGATTTTGGCGTTTTGCACCAGATACAGTTCATCCCTCAGCAGATCAAAGCATTTATGATTTTTCAGCAGTGGACGATCCAAAAAGCCGCCGAAGATTTTTACTTCCGGGCTTAACTGCTCCAATAGAGGGAACAGCTGTTGGTCAGATGCTCTGCAGGGCACATCCAGAAGTAGGTGGGTCACATGGGGACCCGGTGTCCCGGACACGTCCAGTCCGCGCAGTTCCAATTCTCCGGCGGCAAAATCCAGGGCTTCGGAGCTGCCGGCGGCGTAATAGATCCGATCATTCATTTTCATCACCCTTTCACGCCAGAATATGATGGACGGCGGCGAGATGTGCTTGATTTTTTGCTGACATTTAGTATAATGTAGATAAGGAGTGACGAATGATGCAAAGACTTGGTTTTATTCATGATATGATGGATGTAAAGGTGCTGATCTTATATGTGACGGCCCGGTCTGCCTATCCGTTAAACGTTCAGGAAATTTACGAGCTGTGCTATCAGGATGACTGCCTGAGCTATTTTGATGTGTGCACAGCCGTTCCTCAGATGCTTCAGTCCGGTCACCTGGAAAAGGTGGAGGATGAAAAGTATGTTATCACCGAAAAGGGTCGCCAGCAGGGAGAACTCACTGCGGATACTGTGGCATACACCGTTAAGCAGCGGGTGGAAAATGCAGTGAACCGTTATAACCGCCAGCTGCGGCGGAAAGGCTATGTGAAGACGCAGATCCGTCAGAGAGAAAGCGGAGATTATTCCGTTACCATGTCGTTGGATGATGAGATGGGCAATCTGATGACGTTGGAGCTGATGGCTCCGGATCAGCGTCAGGCTATGCGGCTGAGCAAGCTGTTTGAGAAAAAAGCAGAGGATGTATATAACCTGACTATGACGGAGCTTTTGGACGGAGAAGATGAAATTTAATATTTATTGTTGTATACCCTTGTCGAAGGAATGAAATCATGGTATAGTAATAATACACCGGAGAACCGGTGAAACGAAAGGAGCTGCCGCGTATGAAATTCCAGTATAGTGAGAAAAAAGTCAAGCTGCCGGGCAATGTCCATGCTTATGCCGAAAAGAAGGTTATGAAGCTTGCCCGCTATTTTGAAGAGAATGCGGAGGCACTGATCGTCTTCTCTGTAGAAAAGAACCGGAATAACGTGGAGCTGACGGTCCATGGTGCCGGTACTTGGTTCCGTGCCCGTGAGAGCACCTCCGATATGTTCGCTTCCATCGATGCCGCTGTGAGTACCATTGAGGGGCAGATCCGGAAGAATAAGACACGGTTGGCCCGTCGCCTGCGTCAGGATGCCTTTACCCGTACTGTGGAGGAAACGTCCTTCGTGCCGGAGGAAACAGAGGATGATTTGAGCATTGTCCGAGTAAAGCGTTTCCACATCCAGCCCATGCGCCGTGAAGAAGCGGTGCTTCAGATGAACCTGCTGAACCATAGCTTCTTTGCCTTCCGTGATGAGGATGCTGACGGTGCCTATGCTGTGGTCTATAAGCGTGAAGACGGCGGTTATGGATTGATCTTGGATGTTGAATAAATAGAACCCTTATCGCTGCCTCGTAAGAGGCAGCGATTTTTTTGATTTTTCTGCGAAAAAGGGCTTGACATTTTGAGGGGAAGGATGTATAATACAGAAACTGCGAGCCGAGCAGTAGCGTTTGAAAAGAAAATTTCAGAAAAAAATGAAAAAAGTACTTGACAAACAGCGAAGCTTGTGGTAGTATATAAAAGTTCGCTACGGCGAGCGGCTGTACCTTGTAAATTGAATAACGCAAAGACGAAA
>CAZENN010000138.1:0-4609 GCA_964513605.1 uncultured Oscillospiraceae bacterium | reverse complement strand
CCGGTTGCCATCTTCTGGCTATCTACAAAGCTTTCGCCGGACAGCAGACGCATGGCAAGCTGCTCCCGGGACATTTCCAATGAGAAAAACGCCACGGTGGAGCGGTATTTCTTCGCCACGTTCAGACCGATGTTCAGTGCGAAGGAGGTCTTACCCATGGCAGGACGGGCGGCGATCAGCAGAAGGTCCGACTTATTCAGACCGTTGATCTTAATATCCAGATCCCGCAGTCCGGTACTTAAGCCGGGAATCAGGGAGTCGGATTGACTCAGCTCCGTCAGGTGGTCGAACACCTTATGCAATATCGTTCCGATATGCTCCAATGAGTCTCCACGCTCACCCTTTCGCAGGGCGTAGATCTTCTTCTCGGCACTTTCCAGCATCTCCGCCGGGGTTCCCACCTGGGAGTAGACCGTCTCGGAAATGTCGGTAGCTGCCTGAGCCAGCCCTCTGAGCATGGCCTTATCCCGGACGATATTGGCATAGCGCACCGCATTGGCGGCGGTGGGGGTGATGTCAATGAGCTGGAGGATATAATCTCTGGAATTGTCCCGATGGAAGCCCAGCTCCCGCATTTTATCCAGCACCGTCACCGGGTCGATGGTCTGGGAGAAATTAAACATGGTATAAATGGACTCGTAGATCTCCCTATTCTGCTGGAGGAAAAAGTCCTCCGGACGCAGGATTCCGATGACATCCGCCACACAGCGGCTGTCGATGAGGATAGAGCCCAAAACCGACTGCTCCGCCTCCAAGGACTGGGGCGGCTGTCGGTTCAGCAATTCTTCATCCATGCCCTCTCTCCTTTCTTACTGGTTTGAGTTTCTTACTTTCCCTCTTCGATCTTCACCGTCAGAGGGGCACTGATCTCGTAGCCCAGCTTACAGGTCACGGTATAGGTTCCCACATTCTTGATGGGTTCAGCGATCACGATCTTGCGCTTGTCAATGGTGATGCCGGTCTTTGCCTTCAAGGCATCGGCGATCTCCTGATTGGTCACAGAGCCGAACAGCCGACCTGTGCCGCCGCCCTTGGCGGTAACAACCAGGGTCATCTCCCGGAGCCGGGTGTTCAGTGCCATAGCCTCTGCCTTTTCCCGGGCGATACGCTCTTGGGTCGCCTTATCGTTCATACGCATGGTGTTGATGGCATCGGCAGTGGCCTCCACCGCCACCTTTCTGGGCAGCATAAAGTTTCTTGCGTAGCCATCGGAAACCTCGATCATCTGCCCCTTCTTGCCCTTACCCTTTACATCCTGCAACAAAATCACTTTCATAACATTCGTCTCCTTTTAGATATGCTTACTCTTCATAAAATTGATTGATGGAAGCAAGGAGCTGATCCAATGCCTCCTTAACGGTACAGTTTTTCATCTGCGCCCCTGCCGTTGCGGTATTGCCGCCGCCGCCCAAAGGCTCCAAAATCATCTGCACATTGGCATCGCCGATGGAACGGGCGGAGATAAATACATCCGCTCCCACAGGATACAGCACGAAGGACGCACTGATCCCGGAGATATCCAGCAGCTCATCTGCCGCCTGAGATGCCAGGGGGCGTGAGGCTGCCGTATTTAGCGCGGCAATGGCGATCTCATGGCGGTACATTCTCGCCGCCTTCATGATCTGGTACTTGGACATGGTCTCCTGGAAATCGCTTTGCAGCAGCTTCTTGACCTCCACCGTATCCGCACCCATACGCCGCAGCACCGCCGCCGCCTCAAAGGTACGCTCACCGGTGCGCACATTGAAATTCTTCGTATCCAGGAAAATACCGGACAGCAGTGCCTTTGCTTCAATGGGCAGCACGTCGGGCTTCTCCACGGCGTACTGCAAAAGCTCCGTAACCAGCTCGGAAGCGGAGGAAGCGTAGGGCTCATGGAGATTGACCACCACCGGCTCGATATACTCCGCCGCCCGACGGTGATGATCCACCACGCAGACTCTGGAAATTGCTTCCAGAAGAGGCTGACTCTCCACCTGATCCGGACGGTTGGTATCCACCACCACCAGCGTGGATCGGCTGTCGCACATCAAAAGTGCATCCTGACCGGAAATGATCACATCTTTATACTCAGGCACCGCCTCGATCTGGGCGACCAGTGCCGATGCCATATTATTCTGGCGGTCCAGAACGATATAAGCCTTCTTTCCCTTCTTACGGCACAGACAGCTGATACCCATGGCGGCTCCCACCGCATCCAGATCCGCATTTTTATGGCCCATGATGAACACCTGGCTGCTCTGTCCGATCAGCTCCATCAGGGAGTTGGCTGTGACACGGGAACGAACCTTACTGCGCCGGTCTGCTTCCTTTGCGCGACCGCCGTAGAAGGTAAAGTTCAGACGATCCTTGATGACCGCCTGATCACCGCCACGGCTCAGTGCCATTTCAATGGAGAGGGCGGCAAAATCATAGCTTTCCTCGAAGCTGGCACCATCTACACCCAAGCCGAAGGAGATGGAGGCGGCAAGCCCCGTGGGATTGACGATCTGGTGAATGTCCTCCAAAAGGGAGAATTTTTCCTTTTGGGCATCCTCCAGATAGCATTTTTCAAAAACAAACAGATAGCGATTCCGCTCCAGCTTACGAAGCAGACCATGGTAATTCTCCGTCCATTTGGTGATGGCATCGTTGATCTGGGCATTCATATTGGAGATGGCACTCTCAGAAATGTTCATGGTCAGCTCCTCGTAGTTATCCACCAGAATGATGGACACCACCGGTCTGGAGCGAATATATTCATCCCGAACCAGATACATCTCCGTTAAATCGGAAAAATACATCATACCCAGCATGGGGCTGACGGCATCCTCGGTACGGATGGCAGTGCCGTAGACCCGGTAACGGCGAGTCCCAACGGTCACATCATAGGGATACTCCGTTTTGCCCGATAAGATCCACTCAGTGGTCAGCTCCGGCAGAACATCCGTCAGATGCTGCTCATCCATTTTCTCACGGAAGCCCGTGATGGTGGTAAATTTTTCATTGCACCAGACGATGCTTCCATCCACCAGATTGGTCAGCACCATGGCGAAGGGACTTTCTGCCCCCTTTGCCATATCCAGCGTGTTAAAGGTGGACTGGATAAATGCCTGAACCTGCCGGTTCCGCATTCTTTTACGCACCAGATAAAACACAAACAGTGCCGCTGTGATCACCGCTTCTGTTGCTGCAAGCACATGATACTTCATCACCATCGCGGCCGCGCAAAAGCAAACCAATACCACAAAATAAAACCACAATCCTGGCTGCAGCATCCTGCTAAGCTTTTTATTCATACCTTACCCTCCAGAAATGGGTAACATCCCCCACGATATCCTTCATATTATAGCAAAGGTGAGCCAAAGGTGCAACAGTCTTTTTTCACGATAATCCCAAAATTTGCGAGGTCTTCCAGTTGTTTTTCCGGCAAATACGCTCGAAAGATTTTTGTATACTTTTTAATATTTT
Source organism: uncultured Oscillospiraceae bacterium (assembly GCA_964513605.1). Lineage (GTDB taxonomy): Bacteria > Bacillota > Clostridia > Oscillospirales > Oscillospiraceae > Faecousia. Next base: position 1,159 of record CAZENN010000138.1, on the reverse strand, counting down.
TGTGTTATACTAAAGGATAGTATGTGCCGGTGGGCAAACCGGGCAGCAGGGGTGGATGCAGCGGCTGGCATCGCTCCGAATACACGAATTATATGATTTTGCAGGCGTTCTCTCCTCCGGCGGCGATACAGGGCCGTAAGGATCAGTGAGCGGTTGCCTGCTTTTGTTGCGCTTTATTATTGAAAGGAGTATATCATTTGGCAGAAAAACTGAAAATTATTCCCCTGGGCGGTCTGGATGAGATTGGTAAGAACATCACCGTCCTGGAGTACGGCAAGGACATGATCGTGGTGGACTGCGGCGTTGGCTTCCCTGACGAGGATATGTATGGTGTGGATCTGGTGATCCCCGACTTTTCCTATCTGGTCGCCAACCAGAAGAAGCTGAAGGGCATGTTCATCACCCATGGACACGAGGATCACATCGGCTCCATCCCCTACTGTATGCAGCAGGTCAACTGCCCCATTCACGGCACCGCCATGACCAATGGGCTGATCAAGCTGAAGCTGGAGGAGCATGGGCTTGCCGGTAAGGTCAAGCTCCACACCCACAAGCCCGGTGACGTGGTCAAAGCCGGATGCTTCAGCGTGGAGTTCATTCATGTGAACCATTCCATTGCAGATGCTGTGGCCTTCGCCATCAAGACCCCTGTGGGTACGGTGGTCATGACCGGTGACTTTAAGATCGACCCCACCGCCAAGGATGGGATGATCGACCTTGCCCGTCTGGGTGAGCTGGGCAAATCCGGCGTATTGGCTCTGATGTGCGACTCCACTAATGTGGAGCGGCAGGGCTACACCGCCAGCGAGACCATGGTTGCCGAAAGTCTGGACCGGCAGTTCCGCAACTGCGACCAGAGAATCATCGTCACCACCTTCGCCTCCAACATGCACCGGATTCAGGCAGTGCTGACCACCGCCCACCGTTACGGCAGAAAGGTGGCAGTCACGGGACGGAGCATGGAAAATATGCTGAAGGTCGCCCAGGAGCTGGGCTATCTGAAAGTCCCCACCGGTACCATTGTGGAGCTGGGTGCCACCAAGAGCCTGCCGAAAAACAAGGTGGTCATTGTCTCCACCGGTTCTCAGGGGGAGAATATGTCTGCCCTGTATCGCATGGCATTTTCCACCCACCGGCATATTGACATCACCGCCGGTGA
>CAZENN010000137.1:0-4616 GCA_964513605.1 uncultured Oscillospiraceae bacterium | reverse complement strand
GCCTCTTGAACCCCATTCAAGCGCGATACCAAACTTCGCCACACCCGGATTTACTGCCTCACGACAGCTTCAATATAATAGCACATTCCGCCGAAAAAAGCAAGCATTATTTTTGCTGATTTCACTCATTTTTTTATTTTAGATGTATTCACAAACTCGATCATACTATTCTTTGATTTATTGTATAAAGTACACATTCATTAATATGATATATGCGTCACTCTCTTTTTCATAGACAACCAGATTTAGAAAGTCCCCTCAGTTCGCACTTATGACAACAAGACTTAGTGGACTGAGGGGGGATGTTCTAGTAATACGATACGTCCAGATCACTCACCGCGGCGGCTGCTGATTACTTTTCCCATATTCCAAAGGGCTGCGACACCTTTTTCGGCAGCTAACCGTTCCTCCGGAGTCTCATACTCCAGATAGACTGTATGGGAACCACAGTCTGAGCACTCCACCTGCACATTCCAGCCTCCCTCATGAATCAGTATCCCATCTCCACGGCAGACAGGGCATTCTTCCAATTCAACGAATGCTTCGTGTTCCATGTTACAAAACTCCTTATCTGAAAATTCCGCCATCATGATCGTAAAGCTCGATCCGACGGCATTTCATAAAATCCGGCGTTAAATGGGGGAGATATTTACAAACAGCTGCCCCAAGCTGGGTGGGGTTTAAGGATGGGTTTTGACAGCAAATTACTGCGTCTATCAGCAAGCGGTCATCATTTTCTCGCTTTACAACCAAACTCCGAATCAACGGGATGATATCCTGCTGGGTTATTCCATTCTTTCCTTTTTTCTCCAAGATGAGCGTTTCACTTTTGAATAATTGCCGAACCGCATCAATATCTTCGTCAGACACGTTTCTGTCGTACTCCAGCTGTAGTCTGCACTTCAACAGTTCCAATTCCTTAAGCTTCCTGAAATTACTGTAAACGCCCAAAACCCGGACTCCATCGATAAGGCTTTGATTGAGCCGCTCCATGATTTGCTCGCAGGGCAGCTCCTGATGATCCAGTTCGAAATCCAGAAGCTCACAATCGCTTTCCACGCCCACGGACAGAGGAAGTGCGATGGATACAGATGGTCTTGGATTAAATCCTTGGGTATGCTTCAGAAGCAGTCCGCTCCGCTTAAATGCTCGCTGAAAAAGCCGCATTACATCCAAATGAGATATCCACACAGCCCTGCCCGTTTTAGAAAAAATCAATCTAAGCATCGCAGAGTACCTCCTTCACAAGTTGGTTTGCTCCACAGCCTGCACACCCATGGCGGCAATCAGGAGTTACGGTTTCCTTATAGGCCTGCTTTCGCTCACGAAGAAGAAACGCTTTGGTGCAGCCTACATTGATATGTGCCCACGGAAGCAATTCCTCCTCACCATATCCCCGGACGGTGTAAAAATCAGGATCGACACCGCACTCATTGAATGCATCCCGCCACAAATCATACCGGAAATATTCATCCCAACCATCCAATCTGGCACCATTTTTCACAGCAGCCTCGATAACCGGTCCAAGGCGCCGATCGCCACGAGCCATGACTGCCTCCAGTCTGCTCAGGTCCGGTGCATGATAATTATATTCAATGGATTTGGAGTAAAAATGATCCTTCAGCAGCTTACAGCGCCGCAGGTACTCCTCAGGCGTGATCTGCTTTTCCCACTGGAAGGGGGTATGAGGCTTTGGGACAAAATAAGCAGTAGCTACATGGATTCGCAGACCGCGCTTTTTGCTGGTTCCATGCTCCTTCCATGTCTTAATGATCTTATAGACCAAATCTGCAATTCCAAGAACATCTTCGTCTGTTTCCGTTGGAAGCCCCAGCATAAAGTACAGCTTCACGTTACTCCAGCCACCGGAAAAAGCATTGGTGCAGGTGGTAAGAATTTCTTCCTCCGTCAGGTTCTTATTGATCACGTTCCGGAGTCTTTGGGTTCCTGCCTCCGGCGCAAAGGTTAGCCCACTTTTTCGCAGGGTTTGCAGCTTGCTCATCAACTCACGGGAAAAATTATCAGCGCGCAAAGACGGTACGGAAAGATTGATTTTATTATCCATACAGTAGGGGATCAGCTGATCGGTCAGCTCCGGAAGCTGACGATAATCGGATGTAGATAGGCTGGAAATCGTGATCTCGTTATTACCTGAATTTTCCAGAGTTTCTACTGCCTGACGAAACAAAACAGATGCACTTTTCCTGCGGACCGGTCTGCAGGAAAAGCCTGCCTGGCAGAAACGGCAGCCACGGATACAGCCACGGAACACCTCAAGGTTGGCACGATCATGGACGATTTCCGTGGATGGAACTATCATTTTCGTCGGCCAATAGGCATCGTCCAGCTTTTCGATAATTCTTTTCGTAATGGTCTTGGGGGCTCCTTCCCGAGCGTGGAGCTGCTTTAACGTTCCATCTTCGCCATATTCCGGCTGGTAAAAGGATGGCACATAAATACCGGGAATCTGTGAAACCGCTTCCAGAAATGCCTCCTTGCTCCAATCCTCAGCCTTAGCGCGGCGATACAATGTGATGATCTCCGGCGTGATTTCTTCTCCCTCACCAAGAGAGAAAAAGTCGATAAAGTCCGCCAGAGGCTCCGGATTAAAAGCACAAACACCACCGGCAAATACAATATTTTTCAATCCACTACGCTCACTGCTGCGAAGAGGAACCTTTGCCAGCGACAGCATGTTCAGAATATTGGAATAGCTCATCTCGTAGCCGATAGTAAAGGCGATCATATCAAAATCTTTCACCGGCTGTCGACTTTCCAATGCCCATAAGGGAAGATCATGCCTGCGCATGGCTTCCTCCATATCCCCCCATGGGGCAAAGACCCGTTGGCACCACACGCCGTCCATATTATTCATTACACCATAAAGGATTCGCATTCCCACATTGGACATTCCGATCTCGTAGGTATCCGGAAAACAGAATGCAATTTGAATATCTGTATCAGAAGACTCCTTAATGATCTCGTTATACTCACCGCCCGTATATCTGGCAGGTTTTTGCACTGTTGGGAGAATGCGCTCTATCTGTTGCCACATTCTTTCTACCTCCAAATGTAAATTGCACTGCGCCTATTATATCCAATGCGTTCCCTGTTTGCAAGGTCTTTTTCCGATGACGGCTTTAAAGATCAATATTCCTGCCGCCAACAACGGCGCAAATCCCAGTTGAAGAACCAGAGCACCATAGATTGCCAGTAAAATTAATATGCACAAAATAATATAACCAAATACGTTACAACATCCTTCCGGAATACGAAGCCATCTGGCTATACAACGGAGGATACGCCCCCCATCAAGCGGATAGATTGGTAAAAGATTGAACAGCGACTGCACCATCGCACAAAAGGCAATTCTCGGCACCCATTGCATAGCAAGCATCGGCAGAAAACCTGCCAAAGGCCCTGCCAATGTACACAGCAGTTCCTGGCCGGTTGATAAGTCATAGGTTTCGATAAGTGCTCCGCTGATCCCGATTTTTAATTTTTCGATTTTTTTACCACAGCAGCGCAAAGCAATGCAATGTCCAACCTCATGTATCAAGGCCGCAGAAGCAATTGCGATGATCCAGGAAAGCGGACATAATAGAATAATCATTGCCCAATAAATGGATACCACGCCACCGTATACTCTCTCACGATTGTCCACCATTGAGCACCATCTCGCAAAATACTGTGAAAGCCTCATCAAAGCGTTCCCCTTGTCTCATATCACCAATCAACCCCTCCACTGCTGCGGCTGTCACTTTTGCATCACCCGGTATCATCAACTCCAACAACACCGCCCTGCTCGTTGGAATGACTGCTGCCCCAAAGAGCAACAAGATCAGTATAAACATCAGAATCGGGCGACCTTTTTTTCGTTTTCGGGGGCTGCTATAATTTGGCCCCGGATATTGAACATGATATCCCATCGTCTCACCTCACTTTATCATACGAGGCACAAACGTTCAACATACCCAAAATGCCCCCCAATCCAAGGATTGGGGGGCATTCAGTGGTGACTACGCTATGTAATTACGATGATTACTGGTTATCGAATGCGCCGTAGTCAGGTGCACCCTCATTCTCACGGGGTACCCATTCAGTAGTGACATTTTCGCCACTGGTGGTGATGACATCGTTAGCAACGAACTTCACTACATCCATCTCAGCGTTCAGATACAGTTCCTTCATTCATTTCACCTCATTTTCCGTTGTAAAAAATATTGCAAATCAGGCTTGGAGAACTCTAAGCCAAATTGCTGACTTTAACGCTAAACTGTCTCAATAGTTATACAACGAGACCTTAAAACCATCCCAGATTAGCTCAGGGACATTATAACAGAACAAACACCTAATGTCTAGTGCTTTTTTGCTTTTTTAACGCAAAAAGTCTCCGATTTCTGATTAGCTATGGATGACAGAAGTTTGTCATCTAACCAGGTTGATTTTAAGATTTTCCAGCACAGGGCTACCTGCGTTATAACAAAATTCCCACTTGCATATGCATAAAATATGTGATAATATACATTCTGACGGTGCAGTATCCTAGTCGGGGTGACCATTTTCCAGGAAGGGCCTAAAAATCCTTTGAAGGGCACATCGATGAAGTCCCTGGT
>CAZENN010000136.1:0-4753 GCA_964513605.1 uncultured Oscillospiraceae bacterium | reverse complement strand
AGATTGAGAGCTTTTTATTTATTTTCCTGGTCTACTTGACAAGGGGCGGTTCACACATTCATTTGAGACAACCCTTTTTTTACTGCACAAAACAGTTTGAAAAAATCGTATAAAGAAAGGCTGCTCCAAATAGTCGGAGCAGCCGCTTTTTTGTCAGCTCAGTGTGCCGTTGGCGATTTGCGCTACAAGCTGATACATACCCTCTTTGGTGTGGATGTTGTGAGCCTGGTTCAGAATGGCTTGCTGCTGCTTCTTGGTCATGCCTGAGTAGCGAATCATGGCAGCCGTATTCTGGTTCAGTGCCATACCGAAGCCCAAGGGAACGCTGTCGTAGTCCATATATACTGCCTCCTTTACGCGAATCTCCTTTGAGATTCTGCGCAGATTTTTGGAGAAATATACGGATTTATGTTTTCTCTTCTTTCAAAGCAAGCAGATCTGTGAAATAGCCGGTGTATTCCACACAATAGCCGCTGTCCGGGAACAGATAGTGGTGCAGGTCGATCAAATAATCATCGGTCATGCTGGCAATATAGTCCACAATGATCTGGTTTGGCTCGCTGCTTTCATAGGGCACCGGACGGGGATAATGGGATTGATTGATATACTCAATATGATGCTTGAAAATGGGAGAGTTCTTTTTGCCCAGTATCAAGTCTTCCAATAGCTGGTCGTAGATCTCCGACATCATGGGCTTGGCGATCCGTTCAAGCTTGGTGCGTCCCGGCTCATTTTCGTAGATCACCGCATAGTTTTCCCGTTTGGCAGATTGAACCGCCTGGAAATGATCCGCATCCAGTTTGATATAGGGTTTGCCATAGCTGTTTTCAATGATGTTGACCACCAGATTGTTGATGATCTCAGAATTTACCGTGCCAATGGTAGAGGTGGGGAACGCGTCGTGCTCGATCATCCGGATGCAGGCCGCATCCTGCCGATCCTTGCCGAGATAGGCAATGATGTCGGAGATGCGCACCACATTGCCCTCCAAGGTGGAAGGCTGGAGCTTGTTGGCATAGCCTTTAATGGTGTAGCACTTTTCCAGCTCTGCTTCAAATTGCTCGAAGCTGTCCATGGGCACCGGACGGTACTCGTCCAGCTCAATTTCGCCGTTGTGACCGGCAATGCCCACCAGAGTCTGCAATGTCAGGTTTAAAGCAAAGACCTTGTCCAGCACCCGGGCGGAGTGGATGTTGTGGTTGAAATACCTGCCGGTGTGACGGTGATACAGGTCATTCAGAAACACCTCACCGCTGTGGGCAAAGGGGGTATGCCCAATGTCGTGTCCCAAAGCGATGGCTTCGATCAGATCCAGATTCAAATTCAATGCCCGGCCAATGGTTCTGGCGATTCTGGAAACCAGCTGAACGTGCAGACTTCGCCGAGTGATGTCATCATTTTTCACCAGTGAGAAAACCTGAGTCTTGTCCGTATAGCGGTTATAGTAGGGGTTATACAAAATTCTATCGATATCCTTGGCAAATTCGGGACGCCAGATAGTTGCAGGGAGTTTATTCTTCCGCTGACGAATCGCCATATCATCATGGCAGGAACGATCGGTGTAGGTGCGGTTGCGTTTTTCATATTCCATCCGCTGAGACAGTTCGAATGACAGCTGTTCTTTCGCCATATTGACCCCTCCCGTTCTTTTGGTAATTATTATACAGCAAAGTAAATAAAATATCAATGGTTTTTGTGAAAAAAGATGCGGAAATCTTGCGTGAAATTCTAATATTATATGCAAATCTGACTACTGTGCCAATAAGAAAATGGACGGATTACTCCGTCCATTATGCCGCCGTCGGTGTTAATATTAAATTACAAATAATGCGACAGTCTTTCTCCAAGAATTCCGATCTTTTTATAAGTAATCTTTTTGCAGAGATGATCTGTAAATTTTCCCCATTTTCTATAAAAAAGATTAAACATGAAATAAGCTGCTCTTTGAGACCTGTCCACCGGCATGCGTTTTATGATATTTTTAAAACTGTATATATTGCGATATATCCATAAATAACCATCCAGCAATTCTTGTTCCGTCATATTTTGGGGTCGAAACACAACATGGGCCGTATTGTATAGAGATAAATCTTCCTCAAGAATCCGGTGCTCTTCTTTTAGTCTGCGATACAAAGCTGTTCCGGGGTATGGTGTAAGAATATGCGCCGTAACCGTTTCGATTTTATTTTTTACAATCCAGTTCGATGTCTTTTTAAATGTTTCTTTTGTATCTCCATCCAGACCAAATACGAAACTTGCATTGATCATAATTCCTCGCCTGTGGATTTCATGAACAGCTTTTTCATAGGTGTCCGCGTGATTCTGTACCTTATGTACATCTGCAATTGAATCCGAATTGATGCTCTCGAATCCAATAAACAAGCCCTGACATCCACTTTCTTTCATCAGATCAAGAAGTTTTCCGTCCGATGCCACATTGATAGAAGCAGCCGCATTCCATTTGATCTTCAACGGTTTTATCGCTTCCAAGAACTTATAAGTCCATTCTTTTTTTCCAATGAAATTGTCATCAATGAACATAATGTGCTTTGTGCCGATTTCTTTAATTTCTTTTACTACATCGTCAATTTCACGATTCAAAAATGGCTGATCAGCTCCACTGTTGTAACAGAAATCGCATCGAAACGGACATCCTCTGCTCGTGTGGACGACATTGCAATAAAGGTATTTCTCTTTTTCAATAAAATCGTATGCCGGGGGGACGATGTCGCTTCCGCTTAACTTTCTGCTGCAGCGATAAGTATATTTAAGCGTGGCATTTTGATAATCCCTTATAATATCAGGCCAGGTCCCTTCTGCCGCACCTACACAAAGCACATCGAAACAGTTTTTCGGAATGGTGTCCGTTGCAGTGGTTATATGAATCCCTCCCGCAACCACGATACAGCCCTTTTCTCTGAATTTTTTAGCAATCTCGATCGCCCTGGGGAGGACATCAACAGTAACGGAGATTCCCACAAGATCAGGTCTATCATAATTGATTTTTTCAACATTTTCATTTTCCAAAACAACTTTGTGTTCACCACGAAGTATATTGACTATCGTAAGCAGACCAAGCGGCGGAGCCATATGTGTTTTTATATCTGTATCCATTGGTCGTTTCTTCATTTTAGGCTGGATCAGTTTAATATACATAATTGTACCCTTTCCTATTCCAGCCTATTTGGGTCTATATTCCAGCAGATCACCGGGTTGACAATCCAATGCTGTACAAAGTTTTATCAGAGTGGTAATCTTCAAAGCCTTTGCCTTTCCGTTTTTTAAGACGGACATGTTCGCAATCGTAATACCCACTTTTTCTGCAAGGTCGGTCACACTCATTTTTCGCTTTGCCAACATGACATCTATGTTAAAAATAATCTCTCCGTTTAAGTTTTCCTGTTCCATTTCTCTCACCTATATCGTCCAGTTGCTTTCTTCCTGAAGCGCAGCCGCATTGTCTACCAGATAAGACATTGCTTTGGCACATACTGTTATTGCGATTCCAAAAAACACCAAAATTATTGAGATGAGAAAGATACCCGGATGATTCAGATTCAAAAAAATAAAAATAACATTAACTACAAAGAAAAAAACGGTGTCTGCTGCCGCCATCCTGCCGATGCCCCGGAAAGCTTTTCCGTTATCATAAGAAAATGCCTTTCCGTTTCCAATACTATCTGCAATCTTCCATGCATAGATCAAGACCCCATAACACGGTATCGCTGTGATCAAGAGGAAAATAAGCCATGGACAATACCAGGAGGAGAATTCAGGATATGTATGACATAGAGCGTATCCAATATTCGGGAGGCACCAACCATATACTAAAATCCCACAAAAAGCCATGCCGATGATAATAAATTTTAACCATTTTTCTAAAGTTCTGTGTTTCATAACATTCTCCTTATTCCATTTTGATTCATGTGTATCCGTTGTTTCTATAATAGCACCGGAATGATTGAAAGTCAATAAATATTTATCGAGTTACAATAAAAGTTCAAATTGTCGAGCCAGAGGCAAATTGCCTCTGGCTCAAATTTTTATCACCACACTCATCAGAGGGAGGCTTTAGGCAGCAGCATCCAACATATTTTCAATGAAAATGCCATACCCGGTCTGAGGATCATTCACAAGGACATGCGTAACTGCCCCGATTAGCTTCCCATCCTGTATAATTGGACTGCCGCTCACGAGTGATTGTCTTTATGGACAACAGTGGTTCTTGACATGAGCGAACAAAACACGTATTATTATAACAATGACATCTGCGGAGGGAATATTTATGAACTTTAAAATAATGGACTTCGGTGAGTTTCATAAAGACAATATTGCGATGAGCAACGAAGATTGGGACAAAGCGAAGGGAGAAACCGGAGCTAAGGGCCTGACAAATGAGCGTGCGATGCAGGTCTATTGGGAGGGCATGGCCTGGACGGATGGATTTCCGGACTGCTTAAGGGGACTCCCTATTGAAGAACAAATCGACCATTATGTTGTAAAAGAAGATTCCGTGTCCAGTAGTTCTTCTTACGGAGAAATTGACAAGACAAAGTTTACATCAGGCGGTTTTATTCCCTTAAAAGATTACAAACGCTTTAAAGGTGTGATTGTTAAAGACGAAGTTGTCGTAGGCGCACTGGTTTCTGATTACTATGGTCATGAGAAACCGCTTCATCCGGGGCGTCCCAGATGTCTTTACTGGAGCATTGATAGTGATGGAACCGGCTCTTCTTCTTCGGATGTATACGTT
>CAZENN010000135.1:0-4757 GCA_964513605.1 uncultured Oscillospiraceae bacterium | reverse complement strand
AAATCAGCTCAAAGCCGAATTTTTCCGTGATCTTGCTGATCTCCACCAGCTTATGAGGGTTTTTACTTGCCAGAACGATCTTCATTAAAGCAATGCCTCCACAAAGTCCCGGGCAATGAAGGGCATCAGATCATCCACCTGCTCACCCACACCCACAAACTTCACGGGAATCTGCAAAGCATCGGACACGGCAATGACAATACCGCCCTTTGCGGTGCCATCCAGCTTGGTTACTGCCATGGCAGTCACACCGGCAATTTCTTTGAACTGCTTTGCCTGAATCAGACCGTTCTGTCCTGTAGTTCCATCCAGCACCAGCAGGACTTCCTTATCGGCTGCCGGAAGCTCCCGATCCAGAATGCGGCTGATCTTGTTCAGCTCATTCATCAGATTTGTCTTATTGTGGAGCCGTCCGGCGGTATCGATGATGATCACATCCACGTTTCTGGCTCTTGATGCCTGAATGCCGTCATAGACCACGGAAGCCGGATCCGCGCCCTCATGCTGACGGACGATATCCGCACCGGAACGTCCTGCCCAGATCTCCAGCTGATCCGCAGCGGCGGCACGGAAGGTATCGCCTGCCACCAGCAGAACCTTCTTTCCCTGCTTGACCTGCTGAGCGGCGATCTTGCCAATGGTGGTGGTCTTGCCCACACCGTTGACACCGATGACCAAGATCACACTGGGCTTGCTGGAAAGGTTCATTTCCGTATTGCCCACGCTGAGCATATCCACCAGAATCTCCTTCAGTGCTTTCTTGGCTTCCTCCGGCTCCTTGATGTGCTGTTCCTTGATGACCTTACGCAGACGCTCGGTAGCCTTGGTGGCGGTCTCCACGCCCAGGTCCGCCAAAATCAGGCTTTCCTCCAGCTCATCATAAAAATCATCGTCCAGGTGGCTAAAGCCGCTGAATACCTGCCCCAAAGTATTGCTCAGGGCATCTCTGGTCTTTTGCAGACCAGCTTTGATTTTATCAAAAAATCCCATTGTTTTATCTCCTTTATTCGGTAATACCCAGATATTCCTCCATCTGGTTCAAATCCAGCCGGAGCAGTTTGGAAACGCCCTGCTCCTGCATGGTTACGCCGTAAAGCACATCGGAGGCTTCCATGGTGCCACGGCGGTGGGTGATGACAATAAACTGGGTCTTTTTGCTTAAATTATGCAGATAGGAGGCGAACCGCTCCACGTTTCGGTCGTCCAGTGCCGCATCGATCTCGTCCAGCAGGCAGAAGGGGGTGGGGCGGACCTTCAAAATGGAGAAGTACAGTGCCGTTGCCACAAATGCCTTTTCTCCGCCGGAGAGAAGCGTAATGGTTTTGACCTGCTTTCCGGGGGGCTGGACCCGAATTTCGATGCCGCAGGTCAGGGGATTCTCCCTGTCCTCCAAAATCAGCTGTCCTCTGCCGCCGCCGAACATTTCCTCAAAGACCTGACCGAAGTAATGATTGATCTTATCAAACTCCGTGACAAAAATCACAGTCATCTCCTGGGTAATGTCCCGAATGATGCTTTCCAGCTCTCGCTTGGAGGTTAGTACATCGTCTCGCTGGGCGGCAAGATAGGAGTAGCGTTCATTGACCCGGGCGTATTCCTCAATGGCACCCAGGTTCGGCGTGCCCAAGGCGGATATTTTCCGCTTTAACTCAGAGATCCTTCGGTTACCGGCGGTTATGGAGTCGATCTGCCCACGCTTTTCCGGCGCAGTGCCGGGAGTCAGACCGTAGGAGTCCCAGAGCTTATCAATGATCTGACGCTCCTCCATGGCGGTGGTGACCTTCTTCTGCTCCAGCAGAGCGCAGGCACGCTCCATGTTCAGAATGTCCTTGTTCTTTTCCTGAGCTTCCCGTTCGGAGCGAGTCTTGGTAGCCTCTGCTTCGGCACGGTCGGACATGACCTTTTCCATGGATCCGCGCATCCGGGCACTTTCCTTATCGTTTTCCTGCTGCTGGATCTGCAGGCGTTGGATTTCATTTTCCAGCCGCTGATTGTCCGCCGCGAAATTCTCTTTCAGTGCCAGCTTTTTACTCCGGTCGCCCTCCATGGCACCACGCAGAGCGGTCAGATCCTGAATATGCTCCTGGGCGGTATGACGCTCGGCGGTCAGTGCCGCTTCCTCGGTTTTGAGAGTGGTCATTTGCTCGGTGATCTGAGCGGTGGCGTTGGCGGTGTCGGTTTGGCTGCCTTCCAGCTCGGCGAGCTGACTTCTGGTGTCCTCCAACTGGGACGTATAGACCTGAACCTTTGCCTGCTGAGCGGCAAAACGCTGGGTATCGGAGCTGCTTCGGCTTTGGAGGGTCTGCAGCTCCTGACGGGCAGAGGCGGCGGCATCCACGATAGCCTGATGCAAAATCTCGTACTGCTTTTCCTGTCCTTGCAGCCGCAGCACCCGGTCCTCTGCTTCTCTGAGCTGCTCCCGGGCGGTGGTCAGCTGGAACTCTACCTGATCCACCAGCCGCTGAGCTTCCGTCAGCTCCGCTTCGGTGGTCAGCTTCTTATCCTGCAAAGTCTTCTCTCTCTGGATAAGCTTTTCCAGCTCATTGGCACGGGAGAGAATACCTGCTTCTTTATTGACAGAACCGCCGGTCATGGAACCGCCGGGGTTCATGACCTGACCGTCCAAGGTGACGATCTTAAAGCGGTTGCGGTATTTATTCGCCATGGCAATGGCGGCATCAATGTCCGATACGATGACAGTGCGTCCCAAAAGGTTTTCCACAACGCCCCGATATCTTTCATCGGCTGTGACCAGTGCCGAAGCAATGCCCACGAAGCCACGGCAATGCTCCAGCCCGTTTTCCTGTAGACCCCTGCCTTGGATGCTGGTCAGCGGAAGGAAGGTGGCACGACCGCCGCCGGTGCGTTTCAGAAATGCAATGGCCGCCTTGCCGTCCTGCTCAGAGTCCACCACGATCTGCTGCATGGCGGCACCCAACGCGATCTCAATGGCAAGGGTATAGCTATCCTCGGTACGAATCAGCTTGGAGACGGGACCATGGATATTCACCAGCTTGCCTCGCTGAGCCTCCTGCATCACAAGACGGACGGACTTCTGGTAGCTTTCAAAGTCTCGCTCCATGGCACGGAAGACCCTTGCCTTGGCACTGACCCCGTCCAGCTCCTTATTCAGCTCCCGGAGCGTATTGCTCAGCTCGTCCCGACGTTTGGCACGGGTGCTTTGCCGCAGGGTGTAGCCGGAGATGGTATTGCCGGCAGCCATTACCTCGTCCTGCGCCTTTTTCAGCTGGGAGCGGCAATCCTCCAATTCCTTGCGGGCGTGGTTTTCTCTCGCTTCTCCGGATTGCAGATCACTTTCCAGCTGGGTCAGCCGGTCCTTGGTTAATGCCATGGACTCCTGCAAGCCCCGGATATCCGCTTCTCTGCCTGCCAGCTCCGCCGCAAGGCTGGTCTCTTTCCCACGCAGCTGCAAAAACTGCTTGGTCATACCCTGAGCGTTTGCGGTCATGGCAGACAGTTCCTGCTCCAGCTGGGTCAGCACACGGCTTTTAACACGCAGCTGCTCATCAATTTCTTTTATTCGCTGATCCGCCTGCTGAATTTGAAGCACAATGCCGCCGCTGCGATCCTCGTCTCCTTTCAGCTCCTGATCGATGCGATCCATATTATCCAGATTGTTCTGAACGTTGCCCCGGAGCACCGCCATCTGACCCTCCAGCTGCTGATGGGTCGATTCCAGCATACTGACCTTCACCCGGACGGTCTCAAGCTCCGAATCCCGGCGGCGAAGAATTTCAGCCAATTCCTCCGCTTGACGGTACAGTCGATCCAGATCATCATGGGCTTGCTGCAGCACGAAGGATGCGGAGGCGTGATCCTCCTCAGCCTTTCTTGCGGCGGCGGAGAGCTTGTCCAGAGTATCCAGCCAGACCGCCACCTCAACGCCTTGAAGCTCATCCTTCAGCTCCAGATACTTCTTCGCCTTCTCGGATTGGATTTTCAATGGCTCCAGCTGCATCTCCAGCTCAGAGACCTTATCGCCAATGCGCATCAGATTGTCTTCCGTATGGGCAAGCTTCCGCTCCGTCTCTTCCTTGCGGTGGCGGTACTTGGAAATACCTGCCGCTTCCTCGAAGATCTCCCGGCGGTCGGCACTTTTCAGGGACAATATCTCATCGATACGACCCTGACCGATGTTGGAATAGCCCTCCTTGCCCAGACCGGTATCCATAAACAGCTCATGGATATCCTTAAGTCTGGCGGACTGGCGGTTGATATAAAATTCAGAGTCACCGGAGCGATAATACCGGCGAGTGACCATGACCTCGTCCGCGTCATAAGGCAGAGCCCGGTCCGAATTGTCCAAGGTCAATGTAGCTTCCGCAAAGCCTACCGCCTGACGCTTCTGAGTGCCGCCGAAGATCACGTCCTCCATTTTGGCACCCCGGAGGGTCTTATAGCTCTGCTCGCCCATGACCCACAAAATGGCATCGGAAATATTGGATTTACCGGAGCCGTTGGGTCCGACAATGGCGGTAATATCGTCGCCAAAACGAATCAGGGTCTTATCCGGGAAGGACTTAAAGCCCTGTACTTCCAAAGATTTTAAATACACAGCGTAAACCTCGATAAAAATATGTAAAAAGAATCAATTTATTATACCCCCTAAATAGAAAAAATGCAAGGTTTTCTTTCAGGGGAAAAGAATAGTATAAAAGTATAAAGGGGTTATCTCAAAACGATTTGATATGCTCCCCATAGAGTAGACACTCGAAATAACAAAAATTTCGAGACTA
>CAZENN010000134.1:0-4790 GCA_964513605.1 uncultured Oscillospiraceae bacterium | reverse complement strand
GCTCTCTTTGTCCCCGGTGTTTCTACATACTTTCCACCTCTATGGGGAACACTGGATAAGAGGTGAGTAAGCTTTGATTCTATCTTATATACGCACCGCCATTTTGTATCTGGTGCTCATTGCCGGGGTGCGGCTCATGGGAAAGCGGCAGGTGGGGCAGATGGAGCCTTCGGAATTTGTGGTGACCATGCTGGTAGCGAATTTGGCCGCCATCCCTATGGAAAATGATGGGATTCCGCTGTACGCCGGTCTTGTTCCTATTTTAACGGTGTTGGGGCTGGAGCTGGTGCTGTCGGTTCTGAGTGTAACATCCGTGGGATTTCGGCGTATCCTCTGCGGTAAGCCGGTGATTCTCATCGAAAACGGGCGGATCTTGCAGGATAATCTCAGACGGACCCGCATCACCGCCGATGAACTGACCGGGCATCTGCGGATCAAGGAGGTGCTGGAGCTGAAAACCGTCCAGTATGCCATTCTGGAGACCAATGGGGAGCTTTCCGTGTTTCTGTATCCCCAGTACCGTCCTGCCACCGCTGATGAAGCGAAGATTCAGACCCAGTCCCAGTCTCTGCCGGTAACGGTCATTGAAGACGGTAAGCTCCTGACCAAAAACCTCCCCCACGCCCATAAAACCACCGCCTGGGTTCGCAAGACCTTGAGAGAACACAAAACCACCGTCAAAGATACCTACCTGCTGACAGTGGATCGGGAAGGAAAGGAACAATTCATCCCCAAGGAGGATCGGCAATGAAGCGAATTTGGATCGGAATTGGACTGCTGAGCCTTCTGCTGGCTCTGGGGATATTGGCATCCCGGCAGATGGAGCGAATGCACCAGCAGATCTGTGACCAGTTAAAACAGGCCTGCGAAACCTCCCAATGGGAAGAAGCCGCCGCTCTGGGAGAATCGGCGCAGCGTCAATGGTCGCAAAACCGGCACTTCACCGCTTCCCTGGCAGATCATGGGGATGTGGATCAGATCGATGGTCTTTTTGCGCAATTGGAGGTTTACCGCCGCCATGAGGACTCCCTTTCCCACGCCGCCACCTGCGCGTATCTATCCGAGGCCATTACCGCCCTACAGGAAGCCCACCGCCTGACCTGGTGGAATTTGCTATAATACCATTTACGCCCCGGCACGGCAAAAGCATGCTTGTATGGAAACGGTATGCAAAAAAAGCTTTCCTTTCGTTCAAATCTGTGCTATAGTGTTGCATACCAAAGTTGAAGGATCCCTTGATAAATTGGAAATTGACGAGCGGAATGTAGGGACCGGTCTCCGGACGGTCCGTGCCGCACCCAATACCTGCCGCAATGCCGGTTTGATGGAATCATCCTCATGCCAGCAAGAAACGATTTTGGGGCATCGAACCCCAAAATCGTTAGGGACCGTCCGGAGGCCGGTCCCTACGTCAAACGACCATTTATCGGACCGTCAGGATCGGAATATCTCCTATCTCCAACAAAAAGGGGTGTTCTCTATGACCATTGCCGGATTGCAAAAAATGACCCTTTTGGATTTTCCCGGAAAGGTGGCTTGTACGGTCTTTCTGTCCGGGTGTAATTTTCGCTGCCCCTTTTGTCACAACGGCGGACTTTTGGAGCATCCACAGGAGACCTTGACCCGACAGACCCTTTCACGCTTTCTGGAAAGCCGTCAGGGACTGCTGGATGGGGTCTGTGTCAGCGGTGGGGAGCCAACGTTGTCTGCGGAGCTGCCCGACCTGCTCAGAGAGATCAAGAAGCTGGGCTTTGCCGTCAAGCTGGATACCAACGGCAGCCGTCCGGCGGTCTTGAAGGCACTTTCTGAGGAGGGACTGCTGGATTATGTTGCTATGGACGTGAAGAACAGCCGGGAACGCTACGCCGCCACCGCCGGAGTTTCCTCACCGCCCATGGATTCCATCGAGGAAAGCCTGCGGTTTCTCATGGGCAGCGGCATGGACTATGAGCTGCGAACCACGGTGGTTCGGGAGCTGCATGACGAAACCGCTATGACCCAAATGGGGCAGTGGCTTCTTGATCTGAACGGCGGCGAAAAAATTCCCAAGCTTTTTTTACAGCCCTTTGTAAACCGGGACAGCGTATTGAACCAACGCCTCCATGCACCGGAAAGTGCCCAAATGGCAGGTTTTGTCGAACTTTTGTACACATTTGCTAAGGAAGTTTCTATCAGAGGGTGACATAACCATATCTTGTGTTATCTTTTATTACCGGTACACTATATATTGACAAACGGAATCTTTTTCGCTATAATACAGGCATTGCAAATTTGGCAGCAATGCCTGTATTCTTTTGGAGGTCCTATGTACAAAGTATTAAAAAGAGACGGCAGCACCATGGAGTTTGATATCTCCAAAATCAGTGCCGCCATGATCAAGGCCTTTGAAGCCTTGGAAAAGGTCTACCACCCCAGTGTTATCAATTTGCTGGCATTGCAGGTCAGTGCGGATTTTGAAAGCAAGATCAAAGACGGTCTGATCTGTGTGGAGGACATTCAGGACAGTGTGGAGCGTGTGCTCTCCGGGGCAGGCTATGCCGATGTTGCCAAGGCTTATATCCTCTACCGCAAGCAGCGTGAGAAGATTCGCAATGTAAACTCCGCTCTGCTTAACTACAAGGATCTGGTGGATAACTATTTGCAGATCAACGACTGGCGTGTGAAGGAAAACTCCACCGTGACCTACAGCGTGGGCGGTCTGATCCTGAGCAACTCCGGTGCCATCACCGCCAACTACTGGCTCAGTGAGATCTACGACGCGGAGGTGGCAGAGGCCCACCGCTCCGCCGCCATGCACCTGCATGACCTTTCCATGCTCACCGGCTACTGTGCAGGCTGGAGCTTAAAACAGCTGATCTTGGAGGGACTGGGGGGCGTTCCCGGTAAGATCACCTCCTCTCCTGCCAGCCACCTCTCCACCCTTTGCAACCAGATGGTCAACTTCCTGGGCATCATGCAAAATGAATGGGCAGGCGCGCAGGCGTTCTCCTCCTTCGATACATACTTAGCTCCCTTTGTCAAGGTGGACAACCTGACCCAGAAGGAAGTCAAGCAGTGCATCCAGTCCTTTATCTACGGTGTCAACACCCCTTCTCGTTGGGGCACCCAGGCACCCTTCTCCAACATCACGCTGGACTGGACCGTTCCCCCGGATCTGAAGGATCTGCCTGCCATCGTGGGCGGCAAGGAAATGGACTTCACCTATGGAGACTGCAAGAAGGAAATGGACATGGTCAACAAGGCCTTCATTGAGATCATGATCGAAGGCGATGCCAACGGCCGTGGCTTCCAGTACCCCATTCCCACCTACTCCATCACCCGTGACTTCGACTGGAGCGAGACAGAGAACAATAAGCTCCTGTTTGAGATGACCGCCAAGTATGGCACTCCCTATTTCTCCAACTACATCAACTCCGACATGGAGCCTTCGGATGTGCGCAGTATGTGCTGCCGCCTCCGTCTGGATTTGAGAGAACTGCGGAAGAAATCCGGCGGCTTCTTTGGCTCCGGCGAGTCCACCGGCTCCATCGGTGTGGTCACCATCAACCTGCCCCGGATCGCCTATCTTGCCAAAACCCCCGAGGAATTCTATGCCCGACTGGACCACGTGATGGACATTGCCGCCCGGAGCCTGAGCACCAAGCGCAAGGTCATCACCACACTGATGGACAACGGCCTGTACCCCTACACCAAGCACTACCTGGGCACCTTTGAAAACCACTTCTCCACCATCGGCCTCATCGGCATGAACGAGGTGGGTCTCAATGCCTGCTGGCTGCGCAAGGACCTGACCCACAAGGAGACGCAGGCATTCGCCAAGGATGTGCTGAACCATATGCGCGAGCGGCTGTCCGATTATCAGGAGCAGTACGGTGACCTGTACAACCTGGAAGCCACTCCCGCCGAGTCCACCACCTACCGTCTGGCCAAGCACGACAAGGCCAAGTATCCCGATATCATCACCGCCGCCAAGAGCGAGGGTGACACCCCGTACTACACCAACTCCTCCCACCTGCCCGTGGGCTACACCGAGGACATCTTTGAGGCCCTGTCCATCCAGGACGAGCTGCAGACCCTGTACACCTCCGGCACCGTGTTCCATGCCTTCCTGGGTGAGAAGCTGCCGGATTGGCAGACCGCCGCGGCTCTGGTCCGGAAGATCGCCGAGAACTTCAAGCTGCCCTACTACACCATGTCCCCCACCTACTCCATCTGCCATGACCACGGTTATCTGATCGGCGAGCACAAGACCTGCCCCGTCTGCGGCCGGGTCACAGAGGTTTGGAGCCGCATCACCGGCTACTACCGTCCCGTGCAGAACTGGAATGACGGCAAGGTTCAGGAGTACGCCGACCGGAAGGAATACGAGCTGGAAAATTCCACCCTGGAGGGCCGCCGGCTCCGTGACCGGGAGGGCACTGCCGCTCCCGCGGAGGAAGCACCCAAAGCCGAAAATCATGACGGCCTGTACCTGTTCACCACCAAGACCTGCCCCAACTGCAAGATCGCCAAGGCCGAGCTGGACAAGGCGGGGCTGCCGTACAGCGTCCTGGACGCCGCGGAAAACCCGGAGCTGGTGAAGCAGTACGGGATCACCCAGGCCCCCACCCTCATTGCCATTGAGAACGGTATTGCCGCCAAGCTTACCGGTGCCGGTGCCATCAAGCGCTACGCCGTAGACCGCAAGTAAAAAAGAGGGGCCAACCGCCCCCTCTTTGTATAAATAAATTATAACGGTAAATTATAGTTTACGATCCTGCTGTCATTGCGAGCCAGTGCGCACACTGGCG
>CAZENN010000133.1:0-4854 GCA_964513605.1 uncultured Oscillospiraceae bacterium | reverse complement strand
GGCCGGTCGCTACTATGGTCTGCGGCACTCTGTGTTTTAACAGAGTGCCGCGGTTTTGTTGGTTATTTGGATTTTACTTTAGCGTAGGCTGCTGCTACGTCGGCGATGTTGATCTTTCCGTCTCCGTTCAGGTCCCCATTGCCTTCAAGCAGTGTGCCATCTTTAATATAGGCGTAGATCTTTGCCACGTTGCCAATGTTAAAGATGCCGCTTTCTGCCTTGCTCATACTGGTGAGGGTGGTATAGGTTTGGGTGTTGCTGACCTGACCGGAAAGTACATAGCTCAGCTTCACGGTGCCGTCCCCGTTTTCGGACAGTGTAAAGGTGACTTCCACATTGGCAGGAACATAGAGTTTATTGGCGTTCTCGCCCAGAGTGGTGGTGCTATACAGGATCGCGGAGGTCACGTCCTCACCCTGCCAGCCATCGGTCATGTACCATGTACCGTTGCCGTAGGTCTTCACTGCCACATAGCTTTCCTCCGTGAAGGTGGCGGTGAGCTTGCCATTAACGAACTTGTATTCGCCCATGTTGGCGTAGTCTGCTTCGCAGGCATAGTCCGCACCGTTGATATAGCCGAACAGGTAGTACACATCGTTGAGCGTATCCGCTTCTCTTTCCACTGTCACCACATCGGTCACGGTGTAGTAGGTCAGACCGGTGGGCGTTGTGCTCTTGTAGCGGAAGAAGTAGGAAGCCTTGCCGCCGGATGCCTTTTCGGGAATGTTGACCACGCCGCCGGTGAAGGAGATGCCCAAGGTATCCTCCACGACCACCATTTCAACAGCAGCCGTTACATTCTTTTGGGTTCCCCCGTAGGTAGTGGCCATGATTCTGCCATCGGAGTTGATGGTCAGATTTTCAACATAATTCTTAGCCCACTGGCTGTTGTCGGTGGTGATACCGCCAACGCCTTCGAGCATCAGGTAATCAAACTTTGTCTGATCGTTGATGGTCCAGGGCCACAGGGTCACGCCTCTGTTGACAAACTCCTGAATGACGCTCGCGCCCCAATCGTAGTACTTGGGATTGCAGACGGTGTTGTAATTCTGCGTCAGTTCCAGAGCGGACTGGACGGACGCGATGGGATTGGAATCATCGAAGACCAGCCTGTTGAGAAGACCCACGGCAACGCCGGGGAGCAGCTCCTGGATCGCTTCCACATTCGGCTCGTCAAAGGTAATGAGCACGATCTGATCCATAATGTCGTACTTTTTGATCAGCGTTGCCAATGCACTGGCGAAGGCGGTGTTGGTATCCTTCAGCTCAATGACCAGCTTCTGCCCTTCATTCCCCTTAATGGACTTGAAGTAATCCTCAAGGGAAGGAATGGGCTGGGTAGCATAGCTGGAATTCACATCCACCACATACTTTTTCAGCTGGGTACTGGTGAAGCTCACGGTCTTACCGGAGCCGTTGGTGGTACGGTCGATGGTGCTGTCGTGCATGATCATCAGCACACCGTCTTTCACCAGATAGATATCGTTTTCAACCGCAGTCGCACCGTTGGCATAGGCAGTCTGCGCGCCTGCAACGGTATTCTCCTGGGCAAGGGTGGGGTTGCCTCTGTGTCCGATGACATTCACTCTTCTGACCAGCGTGTTGTCCTTGTAGAAGGTCTCGTAGCATTCCTCCGTCAAAGCTCTGTCGGGAGTAATGATGCCGTAGGGACCCTTATTGGTGGCCGCAACGGAAGCCGTCTTGCCTTCGCTGACGGTCAGCCATACACAGGAGAAGCTGTCCTGCAGGGCCGTTATGGTTTCCTTGGAGGTATCCTCGGAGAGGATGAGCACTCTTGCGCCGTTTTCCTGGGCCTCGTAGCGGATGGTCTCCGCGTCAAAGCTGGTCAAGCCGGAGTAATCCACCACGCCTCTGAGATACTTCCAGCGGCTGTAGGCTCTGTTCACGACAGACGGATCAGTGGAAACGGCGTAGGCATCTCTCAGGTCATGGCTGGTCATGAACGCCGCCAGACTATCCGCTTCCGTGGTGTTTGTGATGCGGAAAGCAGGAATGATCTTGGAGCCCAGCTTGGCAAGGGCTGTGTCAGGGGAAACATAGCCATCGCTGAACGCCACTCTTGCGGTTCCGTCCACCACTTCATAATTCATAATGGCAACAGCGGGAGAGTCCACCAAAATATTCTCGAACTCTTCCATGGTCTTCACGTCAGTGATCAGAGTCGGGGCAATGCTGATGCCCGTATCCACGTCTCTGACATCGGCATAGTTACCGGAAACGGTGTACAGCGCAAAGTCCGTATTGTTGTTGGTGAAGATGATACGGACATAATCAATGATCATGGTGGTGCCTCTGACCTGGAAGCCCCAGCCGCCGGCGTAGTAGGGGGTTTCGCTATAGGACAGGATACCGGAGCCGTTGATGGAAACAATGGAGCTTTGGCAGTAAGCATCGATGGTAACGGTATTGAACTGCTCCTTGTTCCACACACCGGTTCCAACCTTGTTGTACACTTCCCAGGCGTTGCTGGCATTCTTCTGGCTGATCTCAACGCCGTTATCCGCCGTTGCGTCATATCTCAGACAGCCCTGCATATAGGGGTAGTTTCCATTCTGTACCCGGTACATAACGGAGCCCCACTTGGTCGAATCGACGGGAGAGGTCAGCTTGATGCTGGTCTCCAGTCTGGCATCACCAAATTCATCCAGATAGGAGGGCAGGATCACTCTGACATAGGAGCTGGCACTGGCAGAAGCGTTCAGCACAAAGGTACCGTCCTTCTGATAGCAGGAGCCATTGGTGGTTTGGGGCACTCTGAAATTCAGAGGTGCCGTTGAGAAATCGTTTTCGTACAGGACATACTCATTGTCCGTGCTCTTCTTTGCCACCACATACACATTCATGGTGGTATCACCGTGGGTGGCGGTGAGCTTGTGCATACCAACGCTGGTGTCGGAGAACTCGGTGATGACCTCGCCGTCCTTCTTCCAGATGATCTGGCTGCCTTCGACTGCGGCACTGCCGTAGACGAACTGAACCTTACACTGATCCAGCAGGATCGTCTGACCGGCATTACAGCCGATGGCAGGTCTGCCCTTGGCAACGGTACACTTGACAGCCGTGTCTTCCAACGCGGTGGTCTCGCCCAGCGTTACCTTTACATAGTCCACAGTCATCTTCAGACCCTTGGCCTGCAAGCCCATGGCACCGGTCAAATACAGGTTCTTGCTGTAGGAGATGACCTTTTCGCCGTTGATATAACCCGTGACCTTATTGCCCTGCATGACCACGGAATATACATTGTAGCTGCCACTGGTTTTCACATCAGTGGCGGCAGTCTTCTTGACGCTCCACTTGTCCTGCTCATTTCTCTGAGCGATCTCAATGCCGTTGGTGGCCGTGGCATCGTAACGGACGCACATCTGCATATAAGGATAATTCTCCTTCTGCAGCCGCCCCATGATGGAAGCCCAGCAGGTTGTATTGACCTGGTTGGTATCCTTGTACTTTGCCTCGATCTTCATATCGCCGAACTCATCCAGGAAGGCAGGCAGCAGTACCCGTCCATAGGCATTCTTGTGGGCAGAAGCGTCAATAACGTAATGCCCCTGACCATCGGGATAAATGGAAGCGTTGACGTTTTGGATCACACGATAGTCCGTGGGAGCGGTGGAGAAGTCATTATAATACAGGACATACTCTCCATCGGTCAGGTTTCTGGTGACCACATAGACATTTCTGCTCTGGGTGCCGTTGGTAGCGGTCAGCACCGTCACACCGGCTTCGGTGGGGGTGAAGGTAGTGATGGTGGTGCCGTCCTTCTGCCATACGGTATTGGCAGAGCTGGTGTAAACCGCGTCAGCCTCAAACTGAACATCGCACTGGCTCAGGTCGATGGTGTCACCCATGTCCGCACGAATGGCAGGCTTTGCGTAGCTGACATCACAGGAGGTCAGCAGCGGATCATTGCCTTCGATGGTGACTTCCACATAGTCGATGGCCACCTTGGTACCTCTGGTCTGGAGGCCGAGAGCACCGTTGGCAAACCCGGTGTTGGCGTAGGTGGTGATCTCATAGCCGTTGATGTGCAAAATGGCTTCCGTTCCCTTTGCGGTGATGGAGCAAATGTTATATTCTCCTTCGTACCAGCGGTAGAACGCATTCTCTTTGTAGACCTCCCACTTATTGGAGGCGTTCTTCAGGGAAATTTCCGTACCGTTGGAGGCGGAAGCGTCGTAGCGCAGGCAGGTCTGATAGTAGGGATAGTCGCCGTTCTGCACTCTGAACATCAGCGAGGACCATTTCTTTGCGTCCGTTGCCGCCATCATGTTCATGCTGGCTTCCATCTTCACATCGCCGAAGGCATCCAGATATTCCGGAAGCAGCACACGGACGTAGGCACTGGCATTGCCGGAGGCATTGAGGATATAGGCTCCATTACTGGTGGACACCGTGCCGCCGTTTGTGGTCTCAATGACACGCAGATCCGTGGGAGCGGTGTTAAAATCGTTTCTGTAAAGAACGTATTCCTCTTCCCAAGTGTTTTTGGCAACGACATAAATGGTCTTTGTGTCGCTGCCGCAGGTTGCCGTCAGGGTATAGACACCCTTGGCATCAGGGGTAAAGCTCTTGACCTTACTGCCCTCATAGGTCCATGTAATGCCGCTGGTGGTCATGGTCGAGGATGCGGAAAACTGGACTGCGCATTTTGTAAGATCGATGGTCTCCCCCGCGTCACAGCAGATGGCAGGCTTGGAGAATTTTACGTTGCAGTAGATTCCGCCGGTGGCTGCCTCAGCCGTTGTCGGAATGATGCCCGACACGGTGCCGAATACAAATACTGCAGCCAGCAGGAAAGAAATCACATGCTTCATCATGTTTTTTGGGGATCGC
>CAZENN010000132.1:0-4883 GCA_964513605.1 uncultured Oscillospiraceae bacterium | reverse complement strand
TCCAGCCAGTTGATGGCTTCAATGTCCAGGTTGTTGGTGGGCTCGTCCAGCATGACGATGTCCGGGTCGCCGAACAATGCCTGAGCCAGCAAAACCTTCACCTTCAAACGAGGATCGGTGGCGGACATCATGTCATAGTGCAGCTCCGTGCCGATGCCCAGACCCTGGAGCAGACGGGAAGCGTCAGACTCAGCCTCCCAGCCACCCAGCTCCGCAAACTCCGCTTCCAGATCGGCGGCTCTCAGACCGTCCGCATCGAAAAAGTCTTCCTTCTCATAGATGGCATCCTTTTCCTTCATAATATCATAAAGATGCTGATTGCCCATGATGACGGTGTCCATGATGGAATATTCGTCATAGG
Organism: uncultured Oscillospiraceae bacterium; assembly: GCA_964513605.1. Lineage (GTDB taxonomy): Bacteria > Bacillota > Clostridia > Oscillospirales > Oscillospiraceae > Faecousia. Next base: position 4,522 of record CAZENN010000132.1, on the reverse strand, counting down.
CGTTCTGGTTCTGCTTCAGAACGGACACACGCTTGTCCGGGTCAATGACGATGCTGCCGGAGGTGGATTCCAGCTCACCGGTGAGCAGCCGCAGGAAGGTGGACTTACCGGCACCGTTGGCACCGATGATGCCGTAGCAGTTGCCGGGAAGAAATTGCAGGTCAACATGCTGAAACAGCCATTGACCGCCAAATTGCATACCAAGATTATTGACTGTGATCATAGCTTACTCCTTAACATTTCAAATTGCACATAATCATACATTATAATCATACCACAAATCCCAAAATAATCAATAAGAAACAAGCAAAACCGATTATGAATAAAAAAAGAACTTTTCATTTTGGGGCTTGCATTTTTCAAATCCTGCGTTATAATATTAGCACTCAAACACTTCGAGTGCTAAAAACGAAAAGGACGTGACCATTTATGGAAAAGCAACAGTTTAAAGCGGAGTCTCAGCGTCTTCTGGACCTGATGATCAACTCCATTTATACCAACCGGGAGATCTTTCTGCGTGAGATCATCTCCAACGCCAGCGACGCTATGGACAAGCTGGCCTATATCGCCCTGACCGATGACAAGGTGGGCTTGAACCGGGAGGATCTTGCCATCACCATCACCCGGGACGAGGAAAACCGTACCCTCACCGTTTCCGACAACGGCATCGGTATGAGCAAGGCAGAGCTGGAGGAAAACTTAGGCACCATTGCCAAGTCCGGCTCCCTGAGCTTTAAGCAGGCCATGGAAAAGTCCGAGGATATCGACATCATCGGTCAGTTCGGTGTGGGCTTCTACTCTGCCTTTATGGTGGCGCAGTCCGTCACCGTCATCACCAAAAAGTATGGCGAGGATACCGCATGGAAGTGGGTCTCCGACGGTGCTGACGGCTATACCATTGAGGAAACCACCAAGGATGCCCCCGGTACGGATATTATCATGACCCTGAAAGCGGATACCGAGGAGGACAGCTACTCCGAATTTTTACAGGAGTATCAGATTCGGGAGCTGGTTCGCAAGTATTCCGATTACATCCGCTATCCCATCCGCATGGAGGTCAGCAAGTCCCGGAAGAAGGAGGACTCTGACGATTACGAAAGCTACACGGAGGAGGAGACCCTCAACTCCATGGTCCCCATCTGGCAGCGTGCCAAGAAGGACGTGACCGATGAGGAATATGAGACCTTCTATCGTGAAAAGTTCTTCGATTATAATAAGCCCCTGCGGACCATCCATTCCAGTGCTGAGGGAAGCGTCAGCTTTAAGGCTCTGCTGTATATTCCCGGCAAGGCACCCTACGACTTCTACACCCAGGACTATAAGCGTGGCTTGCAGCTGTATTCCTCCGGTGTGATGATCATGGAGTCCTGCGAGGATCTGCTGCCGGAGTACTTCCGCTTTGTTCGGGGCATTGTGGACAGTCAGGATCTGTCTCTGAATATCAGCCGTGAGATGCTTCAGCACAACCGTCAGTTGACCCTGATCGCCCGGAACATTGAGAAGAAGATCAAGTCCGAGCTGACCGCCATGCTGGAAAATGACCGGGAAAAGTATGAGGAATTTTTCGCCGCCTTCGGTCGTCAGCTGAAGTACGGCACGGTAGCGGAGTATGGTGCCCATAAGAATGTGTGTCAGGACCTGCTGCTGTTCCAGTCCCAGAAGGAGGGTAAGCGGATCACCTTGAAGGAATACGTTGCCGCCATGCCCGAGGGTCAGGAGAAGATCTATTTCGTCACCGGCGAAAATCAGGATCGGCTTTCCAAGCTGCCCCAGGTTCAGACTCTGGCAAAGAAGGGCTATGATGTTCTGCTCTTTACGGAGGATGTGGACGAGTTCATCCCCCAGACCCTCATGACCTATGAGGAAAAGTCCTTCTGCAACGCCGCCTCCGAGGATCTGGGCTTGCAGACCGAGGAAGAAAAGAAGGAGCTGGAAGCCAAGGCAGAGGAAATGAAAGGCTTCCTGACCTTCGTGAAGGAGACTCTGGGTGAGCAGGTCAAGGAGGTTCGTCTGTCCGATAATCTGGGCGAGCATCCGGTGTCCATGAGCCCCGAGGCGGGGATGAGCTTCGAGATGGAAAAGTATATGAAGCGGATGAATCCGGAGTTTGCCATGAAGACAGGCAGGATTCTGGAGCTGAATCCGGACCACGAAGCGGTAAAGGCAATGCAAACCGCCATGACCGAAGATCCCCTGAAGGCGAAGGATTATGCCCAGCTTCTGATGTATCAGGCACAGCTGATGGCGGACCTGCCCATTGAAGACCCCATCGGATACACCCAGCTGGTGTGCAAGCTGATGAAGTAACGGACCGCTGCAATGGAATACAAAACCCCTTCCCTTTTGCCGGGTGGCAGAAGGGAAAGGGGTTATGCGCTTTTTAGTCATCCACGGATGAATCCAAGGCGGAGGCAACGATGGCTTCTACTTCCTTGCTGGGAGCTTTGGTAGCCAGAGAGACCACGACGGAGGCGATCAGACCAGCAATAAAGCCCGGCAGAATCTCATAGATACCGGAGGCGGTGATGATCGGCTCTTTGATGATGGTATCGGTAAACAGCAGCAGCCAGGCAATGTCCACCACCGCACCGGTCAGGATGCCGGCTACAGCACCGGAGTAATTGAACCGCTTCCAGAACAGGGACAGGATCACCACAGGACCGAAGGAGGCACCGAAGAGTCCCCAGGCGTTTTCCACCATGGACATGATGCTGTTGGTCCAGCTGTTGGGGTCATTGATTCCGGCTGCGGAAATGAAGAAGGCCACGATGGCAACTACAACCACCACCAGACGGCCAACCCAGAGCATTTCCTTGTCAGAGGCTTTGTTCTTCCGAATGATGGGCTTATACAGGTCACTGGCAAAGGAAGATGAGGCCACCAGGAGCTGAGAGTCGGCAGTGGACATGGCAGCGGCGATAATGGCAGCCAGCAGCAGACCTGCAATGAAAGGGGGGAACAGAGCCTGAACCACGGTGATGAAAATATCCTGCTGAGCACCGGCGGGAAGCAGCTTCTCGGCCAGAGCGATTCCGGCAGGCAGAATGTAGCTTCTGCCCAGAATGGCAATGGCGATGGAGGCACCCAGCGTCAGCACCACCCACACCATAGCCACAGTGGCGGATTTCTTCACCATAGAAGGCTTCTCAATGGCCATGAACCGTACAATGATATGGGGCATACCGAAATAGCCAAGACCCCAGGAAAGACCGGTGACGATCTCTCTCCAGTCGGCGTTGAAGGGGTTGGTGCCGAAGGCAGTGATCCCCTCCGCGAAGGAGCCGGTGAAGCTGCTGTCAAAGGTGCCTCTGCTCATCATGATGGGCACCGCCAGCAGTGCAGCCAACATCAGAAGACCCTGGAAGAAGTCCGTCCAGCAAACCGCCTTATAGCCGCCCATAAAGGTGTAGGCTAGAATCAGAACCGCAAAAACGGCCATGGCCAGCATCTGCTTATCCTGGAACCAGGGGATGATGGCGCACATGACATTCTTACCTGCCACAAAGGCAGAGGCTACATAGATGGTAAAGCTGATCAGGAAAATCACGGCGCAGATGACCTTCAAAACCGGGCTTTTGGAAGCGAACCGATTGGTCAGGTACTGGGGCAGTGTGATGGAGTCACCGGCTGCCCGGGAGAACCGACGAAGCCGCTTGGCAACAAAGATCCAGTTGGCGGCAGTTCCCAGTGCCAGACCAATGCCGATCCAGATCTTACCCATGCCAAAGGCCAAAATGCTGCCCGGGAAGCCCATCAGGAGCCATCCGGACATATCCGAAGCCTGAGCACTCATGGCGGTGACCCAGGGACCCATGGAGCGGCCGCCCAGGAAGTAGTCTTTCTCGCCGCTATTTTTGGAGCGGAAGAAGAAAAACAGACCAATCCCCAGCATAAGGGCGAAGTACAGAACAAATGCTAAAATTTCCATATGTTATCCTCCATTTGAATTTCTGTACTACTATAACATATATTTCCTTAAAAAGCAATCAGAACAAGTCCAGTCGCAATTCCCTTCGTCCCCTCCAGAACCGTCCCCTGTCTTATGCAGAACCGTCCCCTGCCTTGTTGTCATTTGCGTAGATCTATGATCTCTGTAACCTTTTGGTCATCAGGCTTGACCCAATAAGAAATTTTTAATTTTGTATCATCTTCCAAAAATTCAGCTTCGACATGGTCTTTAAGAACAAAGTCAGAAAAATCTCGTGTTATTTCTTTATAGTAGTTGCTTTGATCAAACACATTTTGTATCTTTTATGAATAATAAAAGATTGTAACTTCTTCGTTTGATAAAATTTTATAGTTTTCACCTTGTTTATAGATAACATCGATGTTATCTAAACAATATTGAGAATGATCACACTGAGATAGAATTGGAAGAGTATCGGTGTTGCATGATTGGAAATTATCATATTGTGAGGTAATTTGGCTCGAATCAGTGCTGCATGAACATAAGAAGATAATAGCTAGTAATACAATAAATATTTTCTTGTACATAATGACCACCTCACCACAGACATCGATA
>CAZENN010000131.1:0-5064 GCA_964513605.1 uncultured Oscillospiraceae bacterium | reverse complement strand
TCCATCCGGGAAGAATCTGTGATACCCGCTCTTGGGTGTAGCGCATGTAATCCCGCAATCCGGGCTGCTCCGGTGTACCATTCGCCAGATCGTGCAGAGTCATATGGAAAGTGGACATCTGTAATGGCTGTGCCAACATATCCGGTGCGGCACGGTACAGTCCTTCCTGAAGCTGGCGCAGCTTTTCTTTCGTGTCATCGTCCAGCAGAAATACCACCGTGTTACCAAGGAAGGGAAGCAGATCTCCTGTGTCATCTACTTTTTTTCGCAGGCTAGGATTGGTGGTAAAATCGTCCCACTGCGGCAGGCTGTGGCAGATGTAATCATCAAGGGTGTTGATCATAAGGAATATCCTTTCTGTTTTAGAAGTTCCAATGTCATAGAATCCTCCTGTCCGGCAAAAAACTTGTCCAGCGCCCTCGTCCCTCAGTCCCCTTTTGTGCCACCTTACAGCTTATGTTCTGTTACGCTCACTTCTTGACAATAGACACTAAACGAAATACAGTTTACAAGTTTAACTCTTAATTCCACAAAGCCATTGCACAACGAACGTCCCCCGTAGTTACTGTTTTTGTCATATGCCTCATACAAACTGCGGAGATAGGCATCACGTGTTTCGTCTGTAGGATATACTTTTGCACTTACAATAATAGTATCATCCCAGATACACAAATTTGTAATTCCAGCTAATCCGGAACATTCAACAGTCAATCTCATTGCGAGCGCATCATTCCAAATTGCAAGCGTTGCTCGGTCATATTCAATATGAATATTCTCCAGATCACTGTCTGCCCAATCTATATCACAGAAATTCATTCGTATAACATCTCCATTAGTCCAGTATAAGTTTTACCCCATTTCCCAGTATTTCCATTTGCTCTACGGTCAATATGGAAATGATGTTCAGTATGGAAAGGATTAGGGAGACGAGGGGACGGTTCCTGTCTTACCCTACTCTGTGCTAAAAATTTACATAGCGAAAGAAACAAATCAGAGCAGCTATTCCATTGGCTGCAGAGAAAAGCATACCAAAAACCCCCAAAGGTCCGAGCGACTTATTTATTCTGTTTGTGCGAGCTAAATGTTCCGTTGCCATAACCAGTACCCACATCGGTATATTCATAAATGACAACAGGCTAATCCCAAACGCAACAACCGGACTTGCAATTTTACACCAGCCGAAGCTGAGATGCAATGCAACCGCACCAAGGTAAAGAACCGTGAAAATCTTATTGAGCCAATAACACCACCCTAGATGGTAACTCTGATTTAGTTCCTCATACCACCAATAATTACGCACGCCCTTTGTTTTTTTCTTGATGGTCGTTCTGCTAAGACCTCTTCCATGTAGATACCAATTTACCGCCATACGGAAGGCCAGATAAATAAATCCGGGCGTAAACAGCAATGCCCACATCAAAAAGTAAAACAGTACATAATCTTCATCGAAAGCGTTGTATACAGAAGGAACGTACATCACGATTACACTTATTGCGATCAACACTGCACCGATGCTCAGAATCCCCCCTACCAGGAGAAACATTTTGGATCCATGGTCCTCTGAACGCCGGAAATAGATTAGCTTAATAAACGCTATAGCCACACCTATCGAAACAACAGCACACCCCAAGTAACCTAAACATAAAAACCCACTGTTAGGTGCCGGATATAAATAACCCGTAAATAGCAGATATGCAGGAAGGGGCAGAAAAAATATAATCACTCCCAGGAAGGTAAGGATTTTCTCTCTGAATGTTTCCTTTTTTGTTCCCCTGCCTTTGCGCTTATGCTTTTTCGCCATTGTTCATTTACTCCCAGTCAGACAGATTTAGGAAACTTCTATATACATGATGTTTCGAGTGGGATTCCCCAGTGCGAGGCATAGGCTGCCGCTTCAGAATCACACTCGGCTACGATCGTAATTGCTTCGAAAATGGCAGCCAGCGGTACGTCCGGAAACGCGGTGACACTTGCCGGAATGATGACTTTTTTGACTGCCGGATAATATCCAAATGCACATCCTTTAATGGTTGTCACACAGTCAGGAATTACGAATTCATCACCCACCTTGCCTTCGGGATAGGTAATGAACTCGCTCATGTCGGCACTAAAAAGAATGCCGTCAACATCACAGTAGTAACGATTTTCGTCCTCGACATAAATATGTTGCAGATTTTCAGTCCGAAAAAAAGCATCTGCTGCAATGTATGTAACGCTGGCAGGTATCCAAATGTCCGTGATTGCATGACACCGATAAAAAGCGCCGCTTTCAATCACACACAATGTTTTCGGAAGAATAACGGAATTACAATTATTCTTTTGGTAAAAAGCACCATTCCCAATAATTGTTACCGGATAAGCATCGATTGCGTCAGGAATTTGAATGCAGGAATCATCTGCCAATACATCCGTAATTTTTACAACGCCGTCAGAAACCTCGTATGCCAGCATACCGTCATCAGTAATCCCTTGATATGAAGTCATTTGCGTCTGCTCGGTGGTATCAGAGCATTCGGAATCCGATGGGACCGTTTCCGAACCGAGATTGGTTGCAGAAGGATCTTTGCAGCCCACCAGTGTCAGGCTAATTACAAGTACCCAAAGCAGGAAGATATATTTTCTCATCAGCATTACCTCTTCGTTATCTTTTTTCTTTGCCCTTTTTCAATTCGTCTCATTTCTTCGATTTAGATTTTTGTATTGCATATCGGAGAGTAAAATTCTTTCCAAAAAAGACAGTTGACGGTTCTGCGTCTTAAGGTAACGGTCAACCGATCCGGACGGTTCAGGTTGTCGAGATAACAGGGGCGTTCTGCGTATTTCCTATTCAGTTATACAGATTTAGAAAACACACAGAACCGTCCCCTGTGCTATGCCATGTGTGTGCTAAAACGGATCATTTGGGTCAATTTTGCCATCCCAAATTAACAAAGTCCTTTTAGCCGCCATTGCAGCCATTCTGCTTCCTTTCCTACTAATATTTTTTAAAATACTTAGAGAAGCTTCAATGTGAATTTTGAGAGACAAACACTCAGTCGCTACAGATTGCTGAATAAAACTATCCTTGTTTTGCAACAATACCGCATAAACCTTATTAGCTAGAAGAATATCCGATCTAAGACCTTTGGTTAAATTTTGCATTTTCCTCATTGCATTGTTGTGTATTTTCACTTTTTCCTTCGTATAGTCTAACTCTTCTTTGCACATCATATCACATAAATTTATATACTTCTCAATCAATTTTTCTTCAGTGTTCATACTTTCACCCCTGTCTTAATCCTCGGGAAAAAGCATCTGCATACAATACTTAATGATGGAGCGGCGGGTGACGATGCCGATGAAGGCTCCTTTATCATCCACCACAGGGACAAAGTTTTGGGCACTGGAACGCTCTACCAGGTCGTGCATGGAGGTGGTGACCCGAACCGGGATATTGTCCTTGCGCCGGGATATCTCCATGATCTTTCTTGCCTCTGCTTGGCGAATGTCCATATAGCACATATTTTTCAGTCCCCACAAAAGATCACCTTCTGTCAGGGTTCCTCGGTACTCACCTCTTCGGTTCAGAATGGGTAATGCTGCGTAACCGGCGGATTCCATTTTTTCCAATGCCTGACGCAGGGAATAATCGTCGTATAAGTAGGCACACATTGCTTTGGGCGTGAGAAAAAACAAGATATTGTTCATAATAACTCCTTTTCGCTGTTAAGGCAGGTACCATCCTGCCCACTGCTATTATATCACACCCCGTCCAAGAAATCATCCAAATTTATTGTAAACAAAGACGAAGAGCCTCCAAAATTGCGCCGTCTGTTTTATGTATTTTGCACAACTCTCCCATCAATTCTACCGGTCATTTTTGTAACTCTACCGGCAGTAGAGTCCGCATCCCCCTTTTTTAGAGTCCACACTTTCCCCTTTCGGGTTATTCTACCGGGCAATTGTGGTATGATATTGCCAGACTTAAAAAGTGAAAGGCGGAATTTATATATGCGCAAACGTATCAAACTGGCAGACCGGCTGCTGCCGGATTACACTCGATCAGAGGAAATCATGAATATGGTCACCCACATCGTCGGCGGTGCGCTGGGCGTTGCGGCTCTGACATTGTGTGTGATCTTCTCAGCACTCCATCACAATCCCTACGGTCTGGCAGGCTCTATCGTCTACGGTGTTTCCATGATCGTACTTTACACCATGTCCAGTGTATATCATGGGCTTCACAATGGCATGGCAAAAAAGGTGATGCAGGTTTTGGATCACTGCACCATCTATTTTCTCATTGCCGGTACCTACACGGTGGTATCTATTTCCGCACTGCGGACCGTCTCCCCTGCTCTGGGCTGGGGCATGATGATCTTCCAGTGGACCCTGACCGCCATTGCTGTAACCCTGACTGCCATTGATCTAAAGAAGTATAATGTCTTCTCCATGATCTGCTATGTGGGCATGGGCTGGGCGATTTTGCCCTTTATGGAACAGGCTCAGGCAGCCCTGACCTATAACGGCTTTCTGCTGCTGTTATGGGGCGGCATCAGCTACACCATCGGTGCGGTGCTCTACGGCATCGGCTCCAAAATGAGATGGATGCACAGCGTATTTCATATTTTTGTGGTTCTGGGCAGCCTGCTTCAATTTTTAAGTATTTTGCTTTATGGTCTTTAAAAACATGAATTTATGACTTTTCATTTTTCCAAAACTGTGGTATAGTATAGCTGTACTTTATCATACTTGGAGGTAATGACTATGGCAAACAAGTACGCCGGCACCCAGACTGAAAAAAATCTGATGGCCGCCTTCTCCGGCGAATCCGAGGCTCGCAACAAGTACACCTATTTTGCGTCCAAGGCAAAAAAGGATGGCTTTGAGCAGATCGCCGCACTGTTTTTAAAGACCGCTGACAACGAAAAAGAACATGCCAAGCTCTGGTTTAAGGAGCTGGAGGGCATCGGTTCCACTGCCGAAAATCTGGCCGCTGCCGCTGCAGGTGAGAACTATGAGTGGACGGACATGTATGACGGCTTTGCAAAGACCGCCGAGGAAGAGGGTTTCCCGGAGCTGGCT
>CAZENN010000130.1:0-5117 GCA_964513605.1 uncultured Oscillospiraceae bacterium | reverse complement strand
GGCGGCGGTTCCATCTGCATCACCCGTGAGACCAAGGGCATTGGCCGTGGTCAGGCAACGGCTCTGATCGAGGTTGCCGCGGCACGGGACGAGTATTTCAAGGAGACCGGTATTTATGTGCCCATCTGCTCCGACGGCGGCATTGTCCATGACTATCATATGACGCTGGCACTGGCAATGGGTGCGGACTTTATGATGCTGGGGCGGTATTTTGCCCGGTTTGATGAGTCTCCCACCAACAAGGTCATGGTAAACGGTGCCTACATGAAGGAGTACTGGGGTGAAGGCTCCAACCGTGCCCGGAACTGGCAGCGTTATGACCTGGGCGGCTCCACCAAGCTGAGCTTTGAGGAGGGCGTGGACTCCTATGTGACCTACGCCGGTCCCCTCCATGACAATGTGGAGGCATCGCTGTATAAGGTCAAGTCCACCATGTGCAACTGCGGCGTGACCACCATCGACGACCTGCAAAAAGAAGCCAAGCTGACCCTGGTTTCCGCTACCTCCATCGTAGAAGGCGGTGCCCACGATGTGACCCTGCGCTCCACCTCTGCCGGAAAGTAATTGAGTGCGGATTTGTGCTTGCAAAATCCGTTTTGTCTGAAAGCGATTGGCTAAATTTTACTAATGGCACAGTAATTTAGTCTCACATTATGACACTAAATGTAGGGAGTACAGGCATACAAGCTTGTACTCCTTTTTGTTACATACTCCCTATTGACAAGTACGATAATATCGTATATAATGATGGTACGATAAAATCGTAGATAGATATAGAGGTATTGTTGTTACTAGAAAATTTATTTACACCATTCCTTTCCGCAAAAGCTGGGCGGCAATGGGATTGAATGACGAAGATCTGGTAAACCTTGAACATGCTCTTTTGGAGAATCCCCAAGTGGGAGATGTTATTAAGGATACCGGCGGCGCACGAAAGATGCGTATTCAGCTGGAAGGCCGTGGAACTCGTGGTGGTGGTCGTGTAATTTATCTGGATGTCTTTGAGAAAGAACATTTATATCTGCTTCTCGCATATCCTAAGAACGTACAAAGTGACCTTACTCCCGATCAGAAAAAGGCCATTCGGAAGATCATTGAAGAAATCAAGAAGGGGTGATTAGATGAATGAATTGACCTTCAAATCCAGCTTAACCATGGAAGAAATCGAAAGCAACTTCGCTGAAATGGATTTCTTCTCTGGTTTAATGGATGGATTGGAAGAAGCTTTAGCATACTCCAAGGGTAAAGCATCTGCGGAAACATTTGTCAGAAAAAGATCACTGCCTACGATCAATGTAGTTGAGATCCGTGAGTCTCTTTGCATGACGCAGAAATCTTTTGCTGCTGTGCTGGGTGTTTCTTGCAGAACTGTTGAGGCCTGGGAAAGCGGCAAATCCAATCCTACCCCAACTGCCAAAAAGTTGATGTTCCTAATTCAAGAGGATCATACACTAATCGAAAAGCTAACTTAACGTATTTCTCAAACAACACTTGTATCTTTACTGGTTTTCTGTTATACCGTAAGCACAAGGTTTATTCTATGTGCTTGCAAAATCCGTTTTCTCTGAAAACGATTAGCTAACATTTCCTAGATAGACCTTGAAGGGTTCGCCCTTTGAGGTCTATTTTTTTGCGCATAGAGGATCAAGACCTTATAAAAATCTATTAATTAATCGCCTAATATGTGAATGATTATTACAGTTTGTAATTGACTTTTCACGAATTTGTTGCTATTCTTAAATACGAATCCTGCAATGGAAAGTTTTTGAATTTTAAGCCATATCTGAAAGGAGAACTTTATGAAAAGGAAACTATTAAGCGTGATCCTTGCTTTTTGCATGATCTGTACGTTGTTGCCTGCCACAGCTTCGGCGGCGGTACATACCTGCATCGACTCTGATGGGGACTATTGGTGTGATCGCTGCAGTGAGGTTCTTGAGCATGAGTGCATTCCTCTTGAACACATAGCCTTCTGCTCTGTTTGTTATGAAGTGATGGAGCATACCTGTGTCAATGAGGACGATGACTGCTGGTGCGACCTGTGCTATTATCCCCTGGGTCATGTGTGCATTGATTCTGATGGAGATTTTTGGTGCGATCTGTGTGATTGGTCCGTGGACCATGGGTGTATCAGCGAGGATGACGATGCTTTCTGCGACATCTGCTACGAAACACTGTCCCATACCTGCCAGGATGAAGACGGTGACTACTACTGCGAGCTGTGCTACTGCTGGCTGGACCATCTGTGTGAGGACGCTGATGGGGATGTTTGGTGTGATCTGTGCAGTGTTCCGATGCTTCACGCCTGCTTGTCAGAGGATGCAGATGCCTTCTGTGATATCTGCTATAGCTATATGGAGCATGAATGCGTAGACGAAGACGGTGACTACTACTGCGATCTGTGCTACTGCTGGATGGAACATGAGTGCGTAGACGAAGACGGCGACTACTACTGCGATCTGTGCTACTACTGGCTGGAGCATGAATGTTTCAGCGAGGACGGCGACGCTTACTGCGACATTTGCTACAACTTGCTGGAGCATGAATGCGCAGACGAAGACGGCGACTACTGGTGCGATTTGTGCTACGACTTGCTGGAGCATGAATGCGCAGACGAAGACGGCGACTACTGGTGCGATTTGTGCTACGACTTGCTGGAGCATGAGTGCGCAGACGAAGACGGCGACTACTACTGCGATCTGTGCTACTACTGGCTGGAGCATGAATGTTTCAGCGAGGATGGCGACGCTTACTGTGACATTTGCGACTGGTGGATGGAGCATGAATGTATCAGTGAGGATGGCGACGCTTACTGCGACCTTTGCGGCTGGTGGATTGAGCATGAGTGCATCAGCGAAGATGGCGATGCATACTGCGATCTGTGCCAGGAGGAGCTGGAGGACTTCCGCCAGCTTGGTGACGTGAATAACGATGGCAAGATCACGGTGGGCGATACCGCAAAGATCTATGCCCATATTCGGGGCAGCGTTGTGCTGGACGAGGATGTGTTGGGATACTGCGATATCAACGGCGATGGTATGATCAACGTGGGCGACACCGCAAAGCTCTATGCTATGATCCGCAACGGCGGTCAGTAAAGATCCAAAAGTAGAATAAGAACCCAACCCCCTCCGCAAAACCGGCAGGCTTCGCGGAGGGGGTCATTGTGTGTTCCGATCGTGGAAAAAATATCCATACTCCCGGCATTTTTTATTGAAAAGGGAATATACTATCAGAAACGATGTGGGAGGGATGGAGCTTGAAGCATTCTTTGGGCAGCTGGCAGTTGGCTGGCTTTGGGTTTACTGCCGGGGCTGGAACGCTGCTGCATTTTTTGTATGACTGGACGGGGCAGAGTATCTGGGCGGCACCCTTTTCGGCGGTGAATGAGTCGGTTTGGGAGCATATGAAGCTGTTGTTTTTTCCTATGCTGATCTTTGCCTTGGTGGAAAGCCGGTTTGTTAGGAAGACGTATCCGAATTTCTGGTGTGTCAAGCTGGTGGGGACGGTGCTGGGACTGACGCTGATCCCGGTGTTCTACTACACCTATACCGGCGCGCTGGGGGTGTCGGCGGATTGGTTTAATATTGCGATCTTCTTCATTTGTGCGGCAGCGGCTTTCCGTTTAGAGACAAGACTTCTAAAAAAGGGATGGTCCTGTCGATTTCCCGGCTTGCCGTTTTTGCTGCTGCTTTCCCTTGCGTTTGTACTTCTGACCTTTTTCCCAATACGAATCCCACTGTTCCAAGACCCGGTAACCGGCAGCTTTGGAAGATAACGATCCCTCCCCGATGAAAATTCGGGGAGGGATTTTGTAATCGTGTCAGGTCATCACCCTGGTATATCTGCACATTTCGTAGGCAATTCCGTTTTCCGTGCCGGACTGCACCGTTTCTTCCAGCTTCCACTGAGGGTCTTCGTCCAAATTTTGGAGGAAGGTGTCGCAGGGGACGCTGGTGTGGAGCTTCGTGATCCATGCGCCGGTGCAGTAGGGCAGAAGCTGGGCGTAAACGCTGCCGCCGCCGATGACCATGACCTTTTCTCCGGCTGTTTTCATTGCTTCTTGCGCATTGGAGCAGACGGTAAAGCCCGGAAATTCCTTACCGCTTCGGCTCAGCAGAATGTTCACCCGTCCGGGAAGGGGCTTTTGTCCGGGAAAGTCCTCCATAGTCCGCCGCCCCAGAATGACGGCAGTACCTCTGGTCATCTCCCGGAAGAATTTACGGTCGGCGGATAGAGCAATGGGCTGGGTCCCGTTGGCACCAATGCCCCAGTCCTCATAAACCGCTGCAATCAGTTCCATCGGTGTCCTCCCTTAAATCGCCATGGGAATTTCAAAGGGGAAATCGTGGTACTGATAGCCCTCCATTTTGAAGGAATCCTTGGTAAAGGCGTAGAAATCGGTGATGCTTTCATCCATGGTGAATTTGGGGGCAGGGAAGCTCTCCTTTTCCAGCATGGCCTTTACCGCAGGAATGTGCCGGTCGTAGATGTGGCAGTCGGCGATCACATGGACCAGTTCACCTGCTTCCAGCCCGGAGACCTGCGCCATCATATGCACCAGCACCGCATACTGGCAGACGTTCCAGTTGTTGGCGGTCAGCATATCCTGAGAACGCTGGTTCAAAATGGCATTGAGCTTGTTTCCGGTGACGTTGAAGGTCATGGAGTAGGCACAGGGGTACAGGTTCATCTCATGCAGATCCTCAAAATTGTAAATGCTGGTGAGGATGCGCCGGGAGGCCGGGTTGTGCTTCAGGTCGTAGAGCACCCGATCCACCTGGTCGAACAGCCCTTCCTTGTATTGATGCTTCAGCCCCAGCTGATAGCCGTAGGCCTTGCCGATGGTGCCGTCTTCCCCGGCCCACTCATCCCAGACATGGCTGCCCAGATCACAGATCCGGTTGGACTTCTTCTGCCAGATCCACAGCAGCTCATCCACCGCCGACTTCCAATAGGTCCGGCGCAGAGTCATAATGGGAAATTCCTTGGACAGATCATACCGGTTTACCACGCCGAATTTCTTAATGGTATGCGCCGGTGTACCATCCGCCCAACGGGGACGCACCTGCTGGTCTTCATCGGAAATTCCATTCTCCAAAATATCAAGGCAGGTC
>CAZENN010000129.1:0-5165 GCA_964513605.1 uncultured Oscillospiraceae bacterium | reverse complement strand
ACGCTGGGGTGTTCCAATTCAATTTCCAATTTGTCGAGCGTTTTATGCAATATAATAAAGGGTTTGTCTCAAATGATCGTTTTGAGACAAACCCATCTTTTATTTCTTTTCCTTGATCTGCGCCTGCAGATGCATACTAAGCAACGCCAAAGAAGTCGCCATATTTTCATGCTGGACCAAAATGTTTGTAGGCACCTCCAAATGGGTAGGTGCAAAGTTCCAAATCGCTTTGATGCCACAGGCAATCAGCTGGTCGCACACACTTTGGGCACATTTCCCGGGAACAGTGATGATGCCCATCAACACTTTGTGGGTCCTGCAGAATGGCTCCAATTGACTGATGGGATAAATAGGTTTTCCATCCTCTGTTCTGTCGGAAATCGGAGAAGTATCAAAGGCAGCCAAGATATTCAGCCCATAGGCCGCAAATCCACTATAGCCGAGCAAGGCACGACCAAGCTTACCTGCACCGATCAGCACTGCATCCGTCGTATTATCATAGCCTAAAAACTGCTCAATGTCATCAACAAGGACCTCGCGGGGATATCCAATCTTAGGACGACCACCATCACAGACCATAGCCAGATCCTTTCTAACCTGGACCTCCCCCATTCCAAGGGCATTGGCCAAAGTCGTGGCGGAAATATACGGAGAAGCATCATGGGGGATGCTTTTCAGATACGCAAGATACCCCGGCAGCCGCTTCAGAACCGCTTTTGATATCTCTTTTCGTTCCATCACATACGCCCCATTCCTAATCGATACGATTCTATATCGATATATTTTCTTATCGATTGTATCATATCGATTAATTGAAGTCAAGCGCAACTTGTCTGCCGGATGATCTCTTTTCGAAGCCGCAGCATAATTCGCTTCTCCAATCTTGAGATATACGACTGTGAAATCCCCATTTTTTGCGCCACTTCCTTTTGTGTCAACTCCTTCTTCCCTGCCAGCCCAAACCGCAGCTCAACGATCTCTCGTTCCCGAAATGGCAGCTGACTGACCGCCTCCCGAAGCAGACACAAATCCACATCATCCTCCAGCCCTCTCATAACGATATCCTCATCCGTCCCCAAAATATCAGATAAAAGCAATTCGTTTCCGTCGCAATCCATATTGATGGGTTCATCCAGAGATACCTCCGTTTTTTGATTGGAAATCTTTCGGATATGCATCAGTATCTCATTTTCAATGCAACGAGAAGCATAGGTGGCCAGCTTAATATTTTTGTCTCTCCGGTAAGTACCGATTGCCTTAATAAGCCCAATGGTGCCAATAGAAATCAGATCCTCCAAATGAACGCCCGTATTTTCAAAGCGCCGTGAGATATACACCACAAGACGCAAATTGTGTTCGATCAATCGCTGTTTGGCATTTTCATCCCCCATAGCCATAAGCTCCAATGCGTCCTGCTCATCCTGTCCCTTCAGGGGCGGTGGGAGCACATCACTCCCACCAATATAATACACTTTCTGCCTAGGCAGCAATCCCAGATAGGTCAAAACCTGTGCTATGATTCCTTTCATAATACGCCTCCCGTTAACGCATCATATGGCTCCCCTTTTCCCAGTTCATGGGGCACAAACGCCACCAAGCAACTTCCATGCCAAGAGCCGATCGTCACATCCTCAAATCTTCTGGCTAACAGCAATCCCCCTTCCGTCCCGACTGAATGATATGGTATCAAACGCGCACCGGATATCTTACCGACAGCCATTACAGGATCCTTCAGGTCCCCGGCGGATACCCCAAGAAGGCGCATTCCGATTCCGGATGATGCCACCAAGACCTGCTGACCGCTGATGGGGTCCGCAAGTGTATTTCCCGTATCACGCAATGCCACAAACCGCAGCTGTTGGGTTCCATGCCGTATCGTAACCGGAATATACTCCGCTCCGGCCTTTCCCTGGAAACCGATCAGGCACATAAAAACCACCGCAGCCGCACACAGAAGAATACCCCAAAAGCTGCTTCTTCCAACTCCGAGGGCAATGCCGCCAAGGGCCATCGTCAAAAAGATGAACAGCACTGTTCTTCGCAATGTACCCCGGTGAAAACCAAAGGCGATCCACGACATGACACACAAGCAAGCACCTCGTCCAATAAAGCAACCGAGCACTGATAAACCAGGAAGTACACACACACCTCCATAGATCCCTCCTAACGCAGCAGCAAGGAGCGGGCGTTTGAAACCACCCCGATAACCACACAGGCGGTTTGTTGCAATGATCAGGAGAAAATCGACCGCAAAGTTCAAAAGAATCAGAACATCGATATACATAACAGCCCCTCCTTGATGTCATCCACAGTATACAAAGTGACCTCAAAAAAGTAAGTCGCTTTCATGTCCCAATCAGCAGCCCTTATCCTCTCTAATTCTGCCTCCAACTCCAAGCCGCAGTTCAGAACGAAAAAATCCGGCAGCTGAACATAGCAGCTGCCGCATTATCATGTCGAAGGATTTTCGGGGTGCCGGATAGCACGAATATTTTTTTCGGCTTTGCATCGTGCAAGCATCACTTCGTGACCGCATCCCACGCACCGCAGGCGAAGATCCGCACCGATACGAAGCACCACCCACCTCTTTTCACCGCAGGGATGGGGCTTTTTCATAGTCAATATATCGCCTAATCGAAGTTCCATTGTTGCCTCCTGTATGAAAACGTACATTAGCTTCCTTTAACCGTGTCCCAATACTTCTTTGCTGCTTGCTCCATTTTATTATCGCCATATTGATAATATACGGTACCTACCAATCCATCGGGCAGGTATTGCTGCTGTATCCAGTGATTGGGGTAATCATGAGGATAATGATAGCCTTGCTCCCGTTCCATAGAAAACGTATCAGCATGAACATTCTGCAGGTGTCTGGGAAAATCACCGCCTCTGCCCTGACGCACATCTTCAATGGCTTGATCCAAAGCCAGATGACCGGAATTAGATTTAGGAGATGTCGCCATCAATACTGCCGCATCACCCAATGGGATACGCGCTTCCGGCATTCCAAGCTTCAGTGCCATATCAACACAAGCATTGACAATGGGAATGATTTGAGGATAAGCCAGTCCCACATCCTCAGCTGCAATCACCATCAAGCGGCGGCAGGCAGACTGCATCTGCCCCGCCTCCAAAAGTCTTGCCAGATAATGGACCGCCGCATCCGCATCGGATCCCCGGATGGATTTTTGCAGTGCGGAAAGAAGGTCATAATGATTGTCCCCGTCCCGGTCTGCCCGAAGAGCACTTTTTTGTGATACCGCCTTTGCATCATCCAGAGTGATCGGCATAGCGTTCCCTTGTATGACCCCTGCTGAAAAAAGGACCTCCACCGCATTCATGGCCTTTCGGAGATCACCACCGCAGGCTCCTGCGATGTACTCAAGCGCACCATCCTCCGGCACAGCAGTCAATGCAGTCCGTTCCTCCATATATGAGACCGCACGCTTGACCGCCTGAAGAGCCGCTGCCGAAGATATTTGCTTGAATTCAAAAATGGTAGACCGACTCAAAATTGCGTTAAAAACGTAGAAATAGGGATTCTCTGTTGTGGAGGCGATCAATGTAATTTTACCATTTTCGATGTACTCCAGAAGTGATTGCTGCTGCTTTTTATTAAAAGATTGAATCTCATCAAGGTACAGCAGAACACCATTGGGGGCCATAAAAGTATCCAGCTGTGCAACGATCTGCTTGATATCTGCCGTCGAAGCGGTGGTTGCATTTAGCTTGTAAAGCGTCCGATTGGTCTGCTTTGCGATGATGTTCGCAACCGTTGTCTTCCCGGTACCGCTGGGTCCATAAAAAACCATATTAGGAATCTTTCCGGAGTCGATCAGGCGACGCAGTACTGCCCCTTTCCCCAGGATATGCTCCTGACCATAGACTTCATCAAGAGTTTGCGGCCGCAGAAGATCCGCAAGAGGCTGATACATATAAGAAGCTCCTATCCTTACTGATATTTCCCATATCATATCATTCCTTTGGTTATCCGTCAAGGAGATGGATAACCAAAAAATACTTGCATTTTTAATCAAACTATGGTATCATACGGGCAATATGCAAAGGCGTTGAACGGGCTGTCTGAGTATCATTGGCACTGCCGGAGCGAGAGCGGGACGGTGTGAGCCGCTTGGGTGCGATAGTCGGGCTTTCTCCCGGGAGCTGCGGTCTGAATTTCAGTAGGGTGCGCCGGTCGACTCCGTTAAAGGTCTTGGATGTGTCTGCATCTGAAATTAGCGCGCCGTCTTGCGGCGAATTGCGGGTGGTACCGCGGAAGGAATGCCTTTCGTCCCGATCACGGGATGGGAGGTTTTTTATTTTTTATTTTTAATACACTCTGAAAGGAGAAATGATAGACATGAAAGACCAATTAGAGCTGATTCGCAATAATGCGATGACCGCACTGGATTCTGCTGCTTCTACTGCTGCATTGGAGGAGCTGCGCATCAAGCTTCTTGGAAAAAAAGGCGAGTTGACCGCTGTGCTGAAGCAAATGGGCAAGCTGACCCCTGAAGAACGTCCCATTATGGGACAGCTGGCAAACTCCGTGCGTGCTGACATTGAGAGCAAGCTGGAGGAAAGAAAAACCGCCCTTAGTGCGGCTGCTCTGGAAGCACAGCTGGAAGAAGAAACCGTTGATGTCACCATTCCCGGAAATAGCGTTACCTTAGGACATCAGCATCCCATGAATCAGGTACTGCAGCAAATCAAGGATATTTTTGTTGGTCTGGGTTATCAGGTGGTAGATGGTCCAGAGGTTGAATACGCCAGCTATAACTTTACCAGACTGAACATCGAGGAGGGACATCCCTCCCGGGACAGAAGCGATACCTTCTATTTCACAGATGATGATGCCGTGCTCCTCCGGACTCAGACCAGCCCCATGCAGATCCGGGTCATGGAAAACGCAAAGCCTCCCATCTGCATTCTGGCACCCGGTCGGGTATATCGTAAGGATGAGGCAGATGCCACCCATTCCCCCATGTTCCACCAGATCGAAGGTCTTGTAGTGGATGAGAATATTACCATGGGTGATTTAAAGGGCGCATTGGTCACAATTATGCGTGCCATTTACGGCGAGGATGCACAGATGCGCTTCCGTCCCCACCACTTCCCCTTCACTGAGCCCAGCTGCGAAATGGATATGCAGTGCCACAAGTGCC
>CAZENN010000128.1:0-5171 GCA_964513605.1 uncultured Oscillospiraceae bacterium | reverse complement strand
ACGAGTCTGAGGTAGTATTTACCATTGGTCAGATACTTCTCGATATGCATATAGAACCCCCACTAAAAACGCAACTTCGCAACAACAAAACAATTACAGTACAAAGAGACAAAAAAGTCAAGAGAATTTTAGAAAACCCTCTCGACTTTTTTCGAATTTTTCAATTTGCCGGGTCCGGAAGTTCGAAATTCGCCCCTCCCATTTTTGGGCAAGTGGCAAAGTCCGGAAAGTTCGGAACCTTCACAGCCCAGGACGCGAAAGAGTACCTCTGCTCCTTCTCCACTTGCCGCTTCAATATGAATATGATATAATCATCTAAATTATGTACAAAGGGGCCATAATTATGAGAAAACTTCTTGTCACCGGCGGCACGGTGTTCGTCAGTCGGTATGTAGCCAATCACTTTGCGCAGAAGGGCGAGGATGTGTATGTACTGAATCGTAATTCCAAGCCCCAGCTTCCCAATGTGACTGTGATCGAGGGTGATCGGAATAATCTGGGGGACAAGCTGAAAGGTTATGAATTTGACGCAGTGCTGGATATCACCGCTTACACCCGGGAGCATGTGGAGAATCTGGTGAATGCTTTGGGAAAATTCGGTGACTATATCATGGTCAGCTCCAGTGCCGTGTACCCGGAAACAAATCCGCAACCCTTTACGGAGGAGCAGAAATGCGGCACCAACTCTATTTGGGGCATTTACGGTACCAATAAACTGGCGGCGGAGGAATATCTGCGACAGGTCGTTCCTAATGCCTACATCCTGCGTCCGCCGTACCTCTATGGCCCCATGCAGAATGTGTATCGGGAGCCGTTCGTCTTTGAGTGCGCCGAAGCTGGACGGAAGTTCTGCATCCCCGGCGACGGCAGTATGAAAATGCAGTTCTTCCATGTGGAGGATATGTGCCGGTTTATTGAGATTCTGCTGGAAAAGCACCCAGAGAAGCGGATTTACAATGTGGGCAATCCCAATGCCGTGACCATCTCCGATTGGGTGAAGCTCTGCTACGATGCCGTGGGTGCGGAATTGGAAACCGTAAGTGTGGAAGGGCATCCCCAGCGAGCCTATTTCTGCTTCCATGACTATGACTACTATCTGGATGTAACCCGGCAGACTATGCTGATGCCTGATGTAAAACCCCTTGCCGAGGGCTTGAAGGAATCCTATGAATGGTTCAGTCAGAATCGAGATGCCGTCATGCGCCGCCCTTATGTGGAATATATCAATCAAAATCTTTGCGAATTGGGCTGACAACCTATGATAGAAGGTATATAATCCCATAAAACACGAGAACCACCATTTGGTCGTTTGCGAGGTGGATGGCAGATACATAAATTATCTATCGACTTATGCTCCCCCTTTTACAGATACTAGCATCGTAATTTGTAAAACAAGGAGACAGATATATATGAAAGCAACCGGAATCGTTCGCAGAGTGGATGACCTTGGACGTATTGTCATCCCAAAAGAAATTCGCCGTACCTTGCGTATCCGTGAGGGCGACTCCTCACGGACAACATTGACACCCTGGCAGATTTTCAGCTTCGCCATGCTGGATCTGTCAAAAAGAAACCTCTGGAATGGTACATATTGACGAAAATTGGTGAATGAAACCGGTTTTACCATATGTATCCAAGAGGGTAGCATATCAGACAATTGCCACCAATCTTTTCTTGTTGGTTTCCCCTTTATCTCCTGCAAAAGATGTGCTATAATGCTACTAAAGGGAGTGAGCCGATATGTTCGATTTTCGAGAAATTGAAGCAACAAAGCTGGATTATAAACTCAGCTTGGAAGAAGGTAAGCCCAGAAGTTGGTTAAAGTCCGTTTCTGCATTTGCCAATACACGTGGCGGCCATATTTTGTTTGGTGTTACAAATGATACGCATAGAGCGGAAGGTTTGAGTAACCCACAAGTGGCTGCAAGTAAGATTGCGGAGTTGATTGCTGGCCGCATCTCGCCTGCTCCTCGCTATGAACTGTCCACATTTCCCAACGAAGATGGATCAGGTTTGTGTATCGACCTTGCGATTCAAAACGGCCCGAGTTACCCATACTATTATTCTCATGAGCGCATTCGTGAAGTATACATACGGCACGGAGACCGTTCTGAGTTGGCATCTGAGTTTGAGTTAAACAATGTAATTTTAAAGGGGATTAACAAAACTTTTGATTCCATGCCCAGCAGCTATAAACAGTCAGATGTCAGTTTCACATTACTGGGAGCAACTTATAAAAAAGAGACAGGTGACGAATTAACATTCCCTAAGGACCTGGTATCTATGCGGATGCTTTCCGAGGAAAGTCAGGTTACCAATGCAGGTCTGCTGCTTTGTGACCAGGGGTATTTACCACAGTCTAAGATTGTCTGTACTCGTTGGAAGGGTTGCGAAAAGGGTTCGGTAGAAGGAGATGCTCTAGATGACAAAGAGATCACCAATGCCAGTCTTATCTCTTTACTGAATGATGCGGAGGCTTTTATCCGCAACAATTCCAAAAATCCATGGACGATCCGGGGTATGCGCAGAGAGGAAAAGAGTGATTATCCGTTCAAAGCTGTTCGTGAAGTTTTGGTAAACGCAATGATCCATCGTGATTATCAGATCGTAGGTACAGAAGTTCACGTGGATATGTTTGACGATCGGCTGGAAATCACATCACCGGGCGGTATGTTAAGCGGAAGCAGAATACAAGACATGGATTTGCGTAGGGTGCCTTCGATGCGACGTAACGAAATCATCTCTGATATTTTCGGTCGCTTGCATTATATGGACCGCAGAGGAAGTGGCATTGGGCGCATTCTTAATTCCTATGCAGAATTTGTTGAGAAACCTCAATTCTTCTCTACTGAGTACTACTTCTTGGTGGTTCTGCCAAATAGAAGTGTGTCCACATCGGCACAAATATCACTTGATATGATGAAAAGTCAACTGGTAACTGAGAAAAATCAACTCAGCGAGAAGAAAACTCAACTCGCAAGACCGATAAGTCAACTAACGGATACAAACGGAGATAGTGACCAGGATTGGGAACTGATTTATTTCAGGGATGTCATTCTGAAGAAACATAGTGCTGATTTTCGAACAAAGACGATAGAGGGACTGTTAATACTCTTTACTAGATATCGTTACTCCTACAACTTTAATCGCAGAAATATTGCGGATTTATTCGCCATCAAGGAAAATAGTGCATCCTTAATCTTGAAAAAGTGCCTAGATAAAGGAATTATCCGTAAAATTAAAGTGGACGAATATTGTTTTGTTGCAGATCAGGAAATGGTATCAAAATAAATTAGAGATTGTCAGAGATATGGTGTTGCACCATCGGATCGGGAAATGAAATTAACCAATCACGATGCGTTACCAGTCCATTTGTCCTGTATAAAGATACCCAGCCAGAGCAAAGAACTCTGGCTGGGTTTACTTTTCAATGCTATAAATAATCTCACTTTCGACCAATGTCCGCATCGCCTTATCCGGGAATACCGGTGCATAGGTGGTGATATCTTTTCTGGTGATCTTTCGGTCAGCAATAAATCTTGTGATGATCGCCTTCTTCTCATCATCCAGCACATCCGGGGTCAGATTGTTCATCAGCTCCAGGAAGCTGAGTACATCCGCATTGGCAGCGGTGATTTTTGTTCGCGCCTTACGGAGCAGGACCGTCTGTTTTCCCACATATACATCCCGGACGCGGGTAGTTTCGTTGTTTGTATAGATTTCAATCACATTGGGCATCTGTGTAGTCAAGCGGAGTTGATTCTGAAAAGTAATTCCGGAATAGTAGCCAACTGTCTCGCCACCCTGGGAGATGTACTTCCGCTCAATGACCTTTCTGGGACTCAGCAGACTTTTTCCAAAGGGGGTCTGAGTAGGAATATAATAAATACCTTTTTCGTAGCGGATAAGTTTACCTTCCTCGCAAAGCCTGTTCAGTTGCTTATAAATCCACGGCCGGGAATAGTTTTCAAACGTGATATCCGTCGAAAAAATCGGTTCATTCTCGCCATATTGCTGCAAGATAGCATCAAACAAGGTCATCAGTATACATCCCCTTCCCTTATCATACCCTGTCGTAAGATAATTATATCATCTTCTACACTATATGTAAAATATAATATATTCTGTACGGAACGTTCCTCCTGTGCCGAAAAAATATATGCCTTAACCGAGAAAAAGTCAACTGGCAGACGTAAACGGGTATATTGAACCGCCTCCGGTCTGTTTGACCAGGGGCGGTTCAACTTGGTGCTTTGCGATTAGCTTTTTCCACAGCAATTCTTATACTTCCTGCCGCTTCCGCAGGGGCAGGGTGCATTCCTGGCAGGCTTACCGCTAACTGCAGGATTCTTCTTCGTTAGGGTGCGAAGGGTTTCTGCCAGATCAGCAAGGGGATCCCGCCAGTGTTCGTCGTAAGTAACCGTTGCCATGGCTTCATCAAGAGAAAGTCGGGGCAGCCCCAGCTCTGCAGGGGTGTGGCCTTTGTGGATATATCGGCGGGTATGGTGGCTCAGATCCAGGCACAGCTTAATAAACAGCCGAAGGTCCGTCTGTGTCTGAAAAGATACTCCAAAACGTCGGGCATCATTCAAAGCATCCTGAAGGGTATGATCCAGACGGAACAGCATGACTAATTCTTCGGTCACATCCCGCAACGGACAGCGCAGCTTCTTCTGAGTATTTCTTAAAAAGTTGGTGAGTGACAGAAGCTGCGGCGTTTCCTCCGTATAAAAGGCATCTGAATGTTTCAGAAATTCCTCACGAATGGGAATATACCACTTCTTGTCCGCCTGCGCCTGTTCTACTTTGTAGTATTCGTCGTAGTCAAAGGCATAAAGATGCTCCGCCACCAATTCCAGCTCCGTTTCCGGGCGATCAGGATAAAACACCTTCCGGGGCACGATTGCGTAGTGATGCCGCCCATGAGAGATGACCTCCGCGGCATCCAGAAAAGCATCTTCTGAGATGGGCGGATTTTGACTGTTGTAAATATCATACAGCGTTTTTAACGGAATTCTGGCATACAGATTACTCGCTGCGTCAAAATAATCATGGAGGTTGCGGAACACATCCTCAGAGATATTCAGCGCACTACGCATATTTTCCAGAACCGTTTCCGGCAATGTAACTGGAAAACCGTATTCATCCACAAACTCCTGATCCATACCGGA
>CAZENN010000127.1:0-5202 GCA_964513605.1 uncultured Oscillospiraceae bacterium | reverse complement strand
AATATCTCGTATCTTCGTAGTCTCTAACAAGAATATCTCTTGTCTCGTATCTTCGTAGTCTCTAACAAGAATATCTCTTGTCTCGTATCTTCGCATAGTCTTTGACAAGGAACATCTCTTGTCCTGTATCTTTGCGCAGTCTCTAACAAGGAATATCTCATATCTCCTATCTCATATCTCATACCTTCGCACAGTTTCCGCTGAGGAATATCTTGTATCTTGTATCTCGTATCTTGTATCTTGAACATATGGTGGTGTTTTTATGGCAAAGCTTTCTGATCCTGTTACCCTTTTGAAGGGGGTGGGGCCTACGAAGGCGAAGCAGTTCGCGCAGTTGAATATTGTGACTCTGGAGGATCTGATCTGCCATTTCCCCAGGGGTTATGAGGACCGGACGAAGCTCAGTACCGTTTCCCAGTTGGAGGTGGACTGTCCTGCCTGCTTCCGTGCCATGGTCATGAATACCCCCAGGACCCACAATATCCGAAAGGGTCTGGATCTGACCAAGGTGCAGGTGGCGGATCACACCGGGCGGCTGAATTTGACCTTTTTTAATCAGCGGTTTTCCACGGAGCAGCTGCAATACGGCAAGGAGTATATTTTCTACGGTACGCTGACCGGGGATTATATGGGCTATCAGATGACCAATCCGGCGTTTGAAAGTCCGGATGCCGCTCCGGTGGTGACACGCCGGGTGCTGCCCAAGTATCCGCTGACCGCCGGGCTGTCCAATGCCAGCATTTTGAAGGCGGTACGGCAGGCACTGGCGGTCTGTGATCCCCCGGCGGAGATCATTCCGGAACCGGTGCGGCGGCAGTACGGCATCCTTCCGGCGGACCGTGCCTACTACGCCATCCACGAGCCTGCCTCCATGGAGGAGGCGGAGCTGGCGAAACGGCGGCTGATCTTTGAGGAATTTTTCATCTTCTCCGCCGGATTGTCTCTGATGCGAGCCTCCCGCAGCGGCAAGCAGACGGCACCCTATGAAAATCTGGATATCAAGCCCTTTGAAGCGGCACTGCCCTTCACCCTCACCGGTGCCCAAAGCCGGGCCATTGGGGAAATCGTCACCGACCTGCAAAAGGGCGTACCCATGAACCGGCTGGTGCAGGGCGATGTGGGCAGCGGCAAGACCATGGTGGCGGCGGCAGCGGCGTATCTGGCGGCAAAGAACGGACACCAAAGCGCGTTGATGGCACCGACAGAAATTTTGGCGGAGCAGCATTTTCAGTCCCTCCGGCGGCTTTTTGAGCCTCTGGGGCTTCGGGTGGCACTGCTTACCGGCTCCATGACGGAGAAGCAGAAGCGGCAGACCCGGGAGGCGATCGCGCTGGGAATGGTGGATCTGGCGGTGGGCACCCATGCGCTGCTGACCGATGCCACGGTGTTCCGGGATCTGGGGATGGTCATTGCCGACGAGCAGCACCGCTTTGGCGTTGCCCAGCGAAGCAAGCTGTCCTCCAAAGGCACGTCGCCCCATGTGCTGGTCATGTCCGCTACCCCCATTCCCCGGACGCTGGCACTGATCATGTACGGCGATCTGGATGTGTCCATCTTAGATGAACTGCCTCCCGGACGGCAGAAGGTGGATACCTTCCTGGTAGGGGAGAGCTACCGGGCGAGAATCAATGCCTTTATCCGCAAGCAGGTGGCCGAGGGACACCAGTGCTTCGTGGTCTGTCCGGCGGTGGAGGAAAATGAGGAGCTGGGCATCCGGGCGGCGGAGACCTGGGCGGAAACTTTGACCCAGACCGTGTTCCCGGACCTTCGGGTGCTGCTGATCCACGGACAGATGAAGGGCGCGCAAAAGGAGGCGGTGATGGCGGATTTTGCCGCCGGTCGGGGGGATATCCTGGTTGCCACCACCGTCATTGAGGTGGGAGTGGACGTGCCCAATGCTACCTTGATGGTCATTGAGGACGCGGACCGGTTCGGACTTTCCCAGCTCCACCAGCTTCGGGGACGGGTGGGCAGAGGCAGTGCCAAAAGCTACTGCATCCTGACCTCCCATAACCGCAATGCCGAGACCATCCAAAGACTGAAGGCTCTGTGCCGCACCAACGATGGCTTCCGCATTGCGGAAGAAGACCTGAAGCTCAGAGGCCCCGGTGATTTCTTCGGCTCCCGGCAGTCGGGACTGCCTGCCTTCCGGGTGGCGGATCTGAGCTGTGATCTGAAGACGTTAAAGGATGCCCAGGAGGCATCAGCAAGATGGATCGACGAAAACGGCACATCGGATACCCCGGAGGCTGCGGCGTTAAGAGCGAGGATCGCAGAGCTGTTCCACCGGGCAGAAGGAACCATGAATTAAAAAATTATATTTCCGAGGTGAATATCCATTGTCATGGTTGATTTGTTCATAATTTCGGAATATAATAAAAGTGTGATTCTGAACCCTCAAAACCTCAATAATTGTGTGAAGGGGTATGACTATGGAACGATCGATATTGAATAAACTGCTGCAATGGAAGAATTCTCCCTACCGCAAGCCGCTGATTCTGAAAGGTGTGCGTCAGGTGGGCAAGACTTGGGTTCTAAAAGAATTCGGCAGACGCTATTATGAAAATACCGCCTATTTCAACTTTGATGAAAATGAGGAATACAAGCAATTCTTTGAGACGACAAAGGACGTGGATCGTATTGTGCAAAATCTGATGCTGTCCAGTGGTCAGAAGATTTTGCCGGAAAAGACCTTGATCATTTTTGATGAAGTGCAGGATTGTCCCAAGGTCATCAACTCCATGAAATATTTCTGCGAGAATGCACCGCAGTATCATATTGCCTGTGCCGGTTCTCTGCTGGGGATTGCTTTGGCAAAACCGTCTTCTTTCCCTGTGGGCAAGGTCAACTTTATGCAGATCGACCCCATGACGTTTACGGAATTCCTGCTTGCCAACGGGGATGAGAATTTGGTGAAGTACCTGGAACAGGTGGATACACTTGAGCCGATTCCGGATGCGTTCTTTAATCCGCTGTATGAGAAATTGAAGATGTACTATGTCACCGGCGGTATGCCGGAACCTGTTTTGATGTGGACGGAAGCTCGTGATGTATCTGCGATACAGGAAGCCCTGTCCGGAATCATCGGTGCTTATGAGCGTGACTTTGCCAAGCATCCCAACCTCAGCGAGTTCCCCAAAATCTCTATGATCTGGAAGTCCGTTCCGTCGCAGCTTGCAAGAGAAAACAAAAAGTTTATATACAAGGTGGTCAAGGAGGGCGCGCGAGCCCGTGAGTATGAGGATGCGCTGCAGTGGTTGGTGGATGCTCGACTGGTTCATAAGATCTATCGCAGCAGTGCGCCCGGTCTGCCTGTAGCCGCCTATGATGACTTGTCTGCTTTCAAAATCTATCTGGTGGATGTGGGTCTGCTCCGCCGTCTGGCACAGCTGGCCCCTACAGCCTTTGGTGAGGGCAATCGGCTGTTCACCGAGTTCAAGGGAGCCCTGACCGAAAACTTTGTGCTGCAGACCCTGATCACACAGTTTGAAGTGGTTCCCCGATACTGGACTCGGAATAATCCTCCTTACGAGGTTGATTTCCTGATCCAGCGGGAGAATGATATTTTCCCTGTGGAAGTCAAATCGGAAGCGAACACAGCAAGCAAGAGTCTGAAAAAATTTAAGGAACTGTTCCCGGATCAGGTCAAGCTCCGCATCCGCTTCTCTTTGGATAATCTGAAACTGGATGATGACGTTCTGAACATTCCGCTGTTCATGGCTGATCAGGCAGATCGTTTGATTGGTCTGGCTTTGAAAAAACAGAATGTTTCTTCATATTAAGCGCATTTTCAAGCGCATTTTGATTAAGGCAAAAGGGCGGTTCACTAGGGGGGCAGTCCCTTTGCATTATCCAATTTTGCATGACAAATGCCGAAAACAGCTAAATTTCTGGTTTAACTGTTTCACGAACCCCCACCATTGTCCTGGGTTTTTGGTTATTTCGGAAAATTTTCAAAAATGGGTTGTAAGTTTGAACATTATGATGTAAAATAATATAACCAATATGCTGCGTATCGATATGAATAAATTCCGTTTTGGAGGTAATACCAATGAATAAACCCATTGTTTTGGTCATTATGGATGGCGTGGGCAAGGGCGATGGCGGTGCCGGTGACGCGGTTACCGTTGCAAAGACCCCTACGCTGGATCATCTGCTTGCTGCCTGCCCTCATACTTACCTGAAAGCTCATGGTACCGCTGTCGGTCTGCCCTCCGATGAGGATATGGGCAACTCCGAGGTGGGTCATAACGCTTTGGGCTGCGGTCAGGTCTACTCTCAGGGCGCAAAGCTGGTGGGCGAGTCCATCGAAAACGGCACCCTGTTCCAAAGTGCCACATGGAAGGATCTGGTTGCCAACGCCGAGGGTAAGGCCATGCATTTTCTGGGTCTGCTGTCCGATGGCAATGTCCACTCCAATATCTCTCACCTGATCGCTCTGCTGAAGCAGGCAAAGGCTGAGGGTGTCAAGAAGGCTTACTGCCACATCCTGCTCGACGGCAGAGATGTGCCTGCCACCTCCGCTTTGGAGTATGTGGCACAGCTGGAAGAAGTTCTGTCCCAGCTCAGCGGCGAGGGCTATGATTATGCCATTGCCTCCGGCGGCGGCAGAATGCAGGTGACCATGGACCGGTACGAAGCCAACTGGGGCATGGTGGAAAAGGGCTGGCAGACCCATGTGCAGGGTCAGGGCAGAGGCTTTGCTTCCGCTCAGGAGGCTATCGAGACCTACCGTGCCGAGACCGGCTGCATCGATCAGGATCTGCCTGCTTTCGTGGTGGTTCGTGACGGCGAGCCTGTTGCGAAGATCAACAATGGCGACAGCGTGATTTTGTTCAACTTCCGGGGCGACCGTGCCCAGGAGATCTCCCTGGCCTTCGACCGGAAGGATTTTGACAAGTTCGACCGGGGCGATTACACCGGTGTCAAGTTTGCCGGTATGCTCCAGTATGACGGCGACCTGAATATCCCTGAGAACTATCTGGTCCAGCCCCCCGTCATCACCAATACCCTGACCGAGGTGCTGTGTGAGGCAGGGATTCATGAGTATGCCCTGTCCGAGACTCAGAAGTACGGTCACGTCACCTATTTCTGGAACGGCAACCGCTCCGGCAAGGTCAATGAGGAGCTGGAGGTCTACGAGGAGGTCCCCTCCGATGTGATCCCCTTCGAGCAGGCCCCTGCCATGAAGTCCAAGGAGAT
>CAZENN010000126.1:0-5259 GCA_964513605.1 uncultured Oscillospiraceae bacterium | reverse complement strand
CAGGGTGCAATACGCCAATACTTCGTAGGTCTTCTGACTTATGCTTATGGGGATGTCCCCTACGCTCCTCTCTGCCTTCCCAGGGCATACCCAGTGACTGGCTTTCGCCAAAAGAGAGAACCTCAGCACATACAGCGGCGGTACCGTCCGGGATTCGCACCCGGTTATCTTGTTCAGCAGCCAAAGCCATACGCCCCAGCCGCCACGAAGTAATATGAAGTTTATTGCGGTTATGATAGCACAGCATTGATCTTCTGTCAAGCAAAAATCGCACCGTAGGGACCGGCGTCCCCGACGGTCCGAAACGATTTTGGGGTTCGATGCCCCAAAATCGTTCATTTTGAGATGCCGGATGCTTCGAACCAGCCTCTGAGCAAATGGAAAGTGCGGTACGGACCGTCCGGAGGCCGGTCCCTACTAGCACCAGAAGTACCAGCATCGACCACGGCAGCAGAAGAAATTCAGCACCCAGCACAGCAGCAAGCTGGCGCAGGGACTGCCTCCCGTTCGGAAGCCTTTGAAATTTCCTGCCTGCTGGCGGTAGCGTGTGCCCCCATTTTCCATGGCTTCCAAGGTCCGCAGATACTCCATGTTGTCCGGCTCCATGGATACCGCCCGGCGGATATGCTCCATGGCGGTGACCTGATTGCCCAGACCGTGGTTAGCAAGGGCACTGAGGTAATACCACCGGGCATCCCGTTCCGAGATCCCCTCCAGGGTATTCAGAGCCTCCTGATACCGGCGGTAGCGGATATACTGCCACGCCGCCTGCTGGTAACGCTGGGTATCGGACTGCTCCCGGCGTTCCTGATGGTAGCCCCGGAAAGGATCGTAGCCGCTGTATCCGGTGCTTCCCTGATCCGGGTTCTTGATCTTCTCATAGGCCGCGTTGATGCGCTGCATCTGCTTCGCCGCCTCCTGATCTCCCGGATGCAGATCGGGGTGATATTTCTTTGCCAGCTTCCGATATGCCTTTTTTATTTCCTCATCGGAAGCGTCCCGGCTGACACCTAGTACCTGATAGGGATCTTCATTCATCCTTGCTTTCCCTCGTTTCCTGTTTCATTTTTCTGACGTTGCACCAGACACCGCTGTAAAGAATATTGTCCAAAATGTCCTTGTCCTGAACCAGCGGCAGCCGCTCAAAATGATCCGTACAGCCTGCCATCGCCAGCACCAAATATTCCTCCCACTGCCCCCTGTCTTCCGACAGCGGAATCAATGGGTTATACTTCTTCTTTTTTACATCCCGGGGATAGTCCACCACCGCATCTGCCAGGTAGATGAACCGCCCCAGATAAAAGCCCATTTTTCTCAGGGTGGGTGCCCACAGGTCTTCCCGGTACACCAAAAGCTCTCCCATCAGCTCACCGAAGCAATTGGCAGGCTCATCGGGATTGCCGCAGTTCGCCGCTTCCAGCCGGGACAGGCGGCGGATACACGCATCAATGGCGGCGCACTGCCGGGGGTATTTCTCCTTGATACCGGGCAGGAGGTTTTCGAGCCTTCCTGCCATCCAACGGGCACTGACGCTGCCATCGTCCTGCCAGTCATCCAGACATTTATAATAGGTCAGTGCCACATTCATCTGGGCAGCATAGTGGATATATTCATTGTCCACCCAGGAACGGGGCTTTACCGGGTGCAGAGCGCAGGCTCGGCTTCCCTGCTCCTCCTTTGGCTCATAAAGGCTCATCAAAAGCAGTGCCAGAAACGCCATATCATAGCTCAGCCCCAGCCTTGCCAGCTGAGAGCCTTGACTGCGGATCTGACGGCAGATGCCGCAATAAACGCTGCCATAACGCCGGTCCTGCTCCCGGGTCAGCTCGGAGGCATTGGCAGTAACAAATCCAAACATGGTTCAACCTTCTGCCTTTCTGCCGCGCCAATCGGAGAGCATCCGATTGATCACAGCACCATAGAAAATAATATTGATGCAGCAGTACAGCCACAGCATTGCCAGCGCAACGGCGTAAACTGATCCAAAAATATTGGCATAATTCGGAAAATATTCCACATACAACGCAAACAGATCCGAAAAGCCCAGCCAGCCCAGAGATGCCACCAGCGCACCGGGAACGCAATGGAAAGGATTCAGCCGCTGGCTGGGAAGGGCGGCATACATGGCAGAAAACAGTGCCACTTGCAGCAGAAGCAGCAAAATAAACCGCAGGTCGATGACATCCATTAAAAACAGCAGCACCGGGTCGGTGGTCATGCGCAGATAGTCTAAAATGGTGGTACCGAAAACATGAACCACCAACGTCACCACCAGCACCGCCACAAACAGCAGTGTATAGATCATGCCGATTCCCCGGGTCACCAGATAGCTCCGTTTTTCCCGAACGTTATAGATGGCGTTGAAGCCCTCTTTCAGCCCCAACACGCCCCGGCTGGCAGACCAAGCCGCCGTCACCGCGGACAAAGACAGCAGCGGTGCGGAGCTGGCATCATACGCGCCATCCAGCAGCCGCTCCACCATGGGCAGAAAGGGTGCCGGCAGCAGCTGTGCCAACAGCTCCAGCAAATTGTCCGCATCCAGGCTGGTATACGTCAAAATGCTCACCAGCAGCATCAGTGCCGGAAAGAAGGATAAGATCAGAAAGAAGCTGGCATAGGCACTGTGAATGGAGATATTCATAGGCCTCAAAAATTCCAGCAGCCTTTTCACCCACTGCACGATCTTCCACTCGGACAGCTTTTTCATATTTCCCCTCCTTTTTTCCGCAAAAGCCCACTGCATCGGCAGCGGGCTTTTGTAGTCAAAATATCTTATTCAGCGGAGATCAGGTAATAGTACACCGGCTGACCGCCATAAAGCAGATTGACATCCGCATCGGGGCAGATCTTGGTAAACAGCTCTGCCGTCTTCTGGGCGTGCTTTTCCTTCACGTCCTCGCCGTAGTAAATGGTGATATATTCCTTGCCGTCAGAAGCTACCTTCTTGGCCAGTGCCTTCAGCAGCACACGGATATCCTTACTGGTTCCGAACAGGGACTTGCCGTACAAGCCCAGATAGTCACCTTCGTGGATATCATAGCCGTCGAAATCGGAATCCCGGGCGGCGTAGGTGACCTGCATGGTGTCCACCGTGCCCAGAGCCTCGGTCATGGCTTCCACGTTTTCTTCCTGCGTCCCCTCAGGGTTGAAGCTGAGCATAGCGGTGATGCCCTGGGGAACGGTCTTACTGGGGATGACCACGACCTTCTTGGGAGACAGCGCGTCTACCTGCTCGGCGGCCATGATGATATTCTTATTATTGGGCAGCACCAGAACGATCTCGGCAGGAACCTTGTTCACCGCCTCCAGAATATCCTGGGTGCTGGGGTTCATGGTCTGACCGCCGGAGACGATCTGATCCACGCCCAGATTTTGAAACACATCCGCAATGCCATCACCGGCACTGACGGAGACCACGCCGAAGGTCTTCTCCGGCTCGGCGATCTTGGGTGCCTTTTCCGCCTCGCTCATGACCTTCTCGGTATGCTGCAAGCGCATATTCTCGATCTTCACGGTGACAAAGGAGCCGTAGTCCATGGCTTCATGCAGAGCCTTACCCGGGTCATTGGTGTGGACATGGACCTTGATGATCTCGTCATCGTCCACCAGCACCAGACTGTCACCCAAGCTGGACAGAAACTCTCTGAGCTTCTCCGGGTCCATGTCGTTCTCACGGGAGATAATGAACTCGGTGCAGTAGGTGAAGGTGATATCCTCCCCATCGAAATCGGAGAAATCTGCCTGCTCCTTCACCTGGGTATCGCTGCTCTCAGGGGCAACGATCTCTTCACCCCGGAGGGAGCTGAGCATGGCCTCCAGAGCCACCAGCCAGCCCTTACCGCCGGCATCCACCACGCCGGCCTTCTTCAGCACCGGGTTTTGGTTCACCGTATTGGCAAGGGCAGTCTTTGCCTCTTCAATGGCTGCCATCTGGACAAACTCGATGTGGTTATTCTCCTTGGCGGCCTTGCGGGCCTTGGAAGCTGCCAGACGGGCAACGGTCAAAATAGTGCCCTCGGCAGGCTTCATAACCGCCTTATAAGCGGCATCCACGCCCTCCTGCAAGGCGGCGGCCCACAAAACGCCGTCGCACTTCTTGGTGACGCCCTTGAACTTCTTGGAAATGCCCCGGAACAGCAGGGACAGAATGACACCGGAATTGCCTCTGGCTCCCCGGAGCATGGCAGAGGCCGCAGTGGCTGCCACCTTTTCAGGGGTGGGCTCATCCAGCTTCCGCAATTCCACGGCGGCGGAATTGATGGTCATGGACATATTGGTGCCGGTATCGCCGTCGGGCACAGGGAAAACGTTCAGCTCATTCAGAGCTTGCTTATTGATCTCAATAGCGGCAGCTGCGCTGATGATCATTTTGCGCAGATCTGCTCCGTTGATCGTTTGCTTCAATTTATGCTACCTCCCATTAACCGACCATCATGGCGTCAATGAACACATTCACCGCCGCCACCTTGGTGCCGGTGGTCTGGGTGACCACATAGCTGACCTCAGAAATGATGGAAGCTCCAACAGCGTTCAGATTGACGCCGTTGTCAACAATGATATGCAGATCGATGGAAATGGTATTATCCGGGTTGAACTGGACCCGAACGCCCTTGCCCATGGCTTCCTTGCGCAGCAGGTGGTACAGTCCATCGGTGACGGAACGTGCCGCCATACCCTTGACACCGAAGCACTTGGAAGCAGCGGTACCGGCAATGTCCGTATAGACACCCTCGGTGACGCTGACGGAGCCGTTTTCATTCTTCTGACGAATCATAGCAATTCCTCCTTAACACACGCCTCAGACCATGCTCTTTTCCCAGCAGTCCGGGGCAGTCAGACCCATCATCTTCACAACAGTAGGCGCAACGTTGGCAAGACCATAGCTGCCATCAAGAATCTTCCAGCTGTGATCCTTGTCGTAAATGATGAAGGGAACGGGATTGAGAGAGTGGGCAGTCCGCACAGCGGTCTTCCCCTTCTTGGTCTCAGTCATCTGGTCGGCGTTGCCGTGGTCAGCGGTGATAAGCACGGTGTAACCATACTTGTCGGCAGCCTCCAGGATCGCCTTCAGACCGTTATCCACGCACTCCATGGCGTAAACCACCGCGTCCATTACGCCGGTGTGACCCACCATGTCGCCGTTGGGGTAGTTGCAGCGCAGGAACTGGAATTTGCCGGATGCCATAGCGGAAACCAGCTTTTCGGTGATCTCCTTGGACTTCATGGCAGGAGCCTGCTCAAAGGGGATCACATCGGAGG
>CAZENN010000125.1:0-5264 GCA_964513605.1 uncultured Oscillospiraceae bacterium | reverse complement strand
TTTCATTGGCACTGACACTTTGAGACAATGAAATAAGTTTTTTTGTATGTGTGAGAAGTGTATCGTCATGTTTGGTTAGTGTCGTGGCATGGTCGGCTAAGGTCTTACCGTTCACATAATTGGAAATGGCAGTGGCGATCATGGCACCCATGCGCTCATAGATACGGTGCGGAAAATGGTTGTTGCTCCGGTAGACCTCCAGCTTTGCGTAGATCTCCCCGTACAGCTGTGCCAGATCGATCAGATGGGCGTTGTAGCTTTCTCCATAGGCATCTACGATCTCACGCAGAGCCTGATTGTAGGCGGCAAAATTATCGCAGTTGGCACCGGGGTTTGTCAGCACAAACAAGGGTGCGGTGGGAAACTGCTTGTGCAGCGCGCGCAAGATCTTCTCCATGCCTTCGTAATAACTGACGGCGGCAGAAAGATCCTCATCGGCGGGATCGATGTCCGCCATCGTGCCAAGGGATGTGGGCTGACCCAGGCTGTCAATGATGTAACGGGCATCGTTATAGCCAAGACCAATGATGTAGGCATCACAGGCATCCGCCGCCAATACGTCCGGCAGCTTATTGGACAGCCATGAAAACGTGGTAGCACCGCCCACACCAAAGAACCGGCATTCGTTGCCGCACTTTTCGGCAATACGCGCGCCCCAGGAATAGTCCACGCCGCCCTCCTCACCCGAGGAAGCTCCGCCCATGCTCAGGCTGTCGCCAATAACGCCGAAGGCGGAAAAGGTCGCCATACCGGTATAGTCAGGCGCAATGGTTCCATCCTCTGCCAGCGCGGTCTTTTCAACACTGGCTTGGGTACCGCCGTAAACCTTGATGGTCATCAGGGTCCCATCCGTCTCCAAATTTCGGAAGTGATACACGAAGTTACCATTTGCGTCCTTGGTAATGTTGAAAAGGGGGAAATAACGCCCATAGTAATAGCACAGCAGAACCTTCCGGGCTTGGTAAGCCGCCGTCAGGTCGTCCACCGACACGCCATAATCCAAATTGAAACCGCTGCTCGTTGCCACGACCACCGGCATAAAGACCGCCTTATCCAAAAGCTGGGTAGTCTTCTTCGTTACCGTCCGGGCACTGTCAACGACGATCTCCCTCAGTACCTTGTTCCCATCCACGCATCGGAAACAGAACACAAAATTCCCGTCAGCGTCCTTGTAAAAGCTGGACAGCGGACAAAGATACCCATTGTCATAATAGACCACCATCTGCCGGTTATTATAAGCCGCCACCAGCTCCTCCATGGTCCTGTTGGCAAGCCCATCCACCCCGGTCAGCAGCACAACGGGCTTGGCTGCCTTCAGAACATCCACCTGCCCCTGAATCTGCTGATACACCGGTAATGTGGCATCCGTGGAAGCGTCCACCATAGGGTCTGCTCCTTCCAGCACCGGGTCCGTCACCGCCCATACCGTAGGGATGACCACAGTACCGGTGCTGTCACTGCCATAAACGCCGATGTACACCGGAAGTCCCGGCTCTTGCAGTACCTCCCAGGGAATCACAGCCCCGGCACTCACCCCTACCACATCCACCGTCACATCTCCCTGACGAAAAACCACCGTCTTCGTCAGAGCCTTCCATGGGTCGGAGAAGCGAAAATGCGCCTCTCCCCCCACCAAGCCCACCGTCAGCGGCTCCTGAGAACGGATGTCCGCCCGGGTGGAATACACATCAATATTAAGCAATCTCTCATGCCTCCTTTTCTTCCAAAATCCGATCCAGCTGCCCATAAAGCTGATCCAGCTCCATGTTCAGCTGCTCTGTCAGGTTCCACAGATAGCGGTTTATCTGCCGCAGCTGCTCCACGGTGGTGGCACCGGTGATATGAGGGGGTTCGAACTTTCCATTCATCGCAGCTCACTCCCTTCCTCAAAGGTTTTGGTAATGGCATAGACCTTGCCCATGCCCTCGCCTCTCAGCTCCAGCTGTAAATTGTCGCACCGCCGGGGGCGAACCGGAAGAGAAAAGCTTCCCAGTTTCCTTCCGTATACCGTCCCCAGCTTCACCCAGATATCCTCATGGTCATACCGGGCGTAAATTTCCAGCTTACTCCCCGGCTCCAAAGACAGCCGAAGGGTCAGCCGGGAGATGTACTTCCGATCCGGGCTGGACAGCATCAGGTCTCCCGTGCGAACTCGCCAATGGATAGTATCCTCCTGCGTGCCCTCTCTGCCAGCCAGATCCCACACATAGCCACCATGATCCTGTTCGCAGGCATACAAGCTGTATGTGACAGCCGCCATACAGCGGATGTTGATTTCAGACTCCCGGTGCCACAACTGGCGGCGCAGGTCATAGACAAACAGCTGCCGCCGTCCTTCCTCATCCGTCATGCAGATATAATACTTATGATTATGGACAGCCGCCACGCCGGAATGCCAGAGACCGATACCCAACGGCTGACTGATAATCACCGGTCCGCTGCCATCGTCCATGCAAACGCCATCCGGTGACAGGTAAAACAGCTGTCCATTGTACTGGGCAATGCTGGAATAGCTGCCGCTTGCCACGCCCATGCACTCGGTAACGGTCACCTGATGGGCACCGGTAGAGCTGGGCCAGACCTTGTGTTTCACGTTTTGTTTGTAGAACACCGGATAGCCTCCATGGTTTACCGCTCCTGTAAAATCCCCCGGTGTACCGATGCTGGCAACCCAGCTGTCCGTGGACAGACCGGAAAACACGTCCCAGTTCTTAAAGTCTCCCAGCTTGGAGGCGTAGATTTCATTGGTGCTGTGGCAGCAGCCCCAAAGCCGGTTTCCAGCCTCCACAATGAAGTCCAGCCGAGGGGGACGGCGTGCGATCTCAATGGGGTAGGCTGCGCAGTCTTGGGTCACTACCGTACCCAGAATGCCGGGAATAACGATTTCGCCATGGCTGCTGTGGGCGATCACATAGCTGCCGTTCAATGCGGTAACATGGGTATTGGTCTCGTCTCCCAGACCCGAAATGCTCACGCCGTCCCCGGTCTCGAAATAGTGGTCCCCCAGTCCGGAGATCTTCAGATAGGTGGTGGGGATGCTGATCCATTCCTCTGTCAATGCCTTATACTGCTTCAGGCTGTTGGGATATGTGGAGTTATCGATCCAAAGGTCCAGGTTCCCCGGTGCGGACGGTGGCTCGGGGGAGGCAGTGGCACCGGAATAAACCACGCCATCTCCATTACAGAGGGAAATGGTGATCTCGTTGGAGGTCACATTCCAGACCTCCTCCAAGGAGCGCACAGAAAGCTCCCCTTCCATACCTGCACTCAGAGCTACCATTTTCATATCCGGCGCAATGATCAGATATTGTCCCATGACAGCAAAATGCTTTTTCTGGGAATCAAAGACCCCATCCTTGCTGTATCCTACAATGTTCCCCTGCTGATCCATGTAGTACAGCTTCCCGGAATCGATCCAGAAGGTGCCAAATCCACTGACATGGATCATCCCGGTGGGGTTCTGCGTCTGTCCGACCTTCCCCCGCTTCCCTCTGGGGGACAGCACCGGGTAATGATCTGAGGTCATGTTCTCCATCTGGCAAAACTCCCCATCGGCAATCCGGGTGTTTGCGTTGTAGCCCTTGAAAACATCCACCGTCTGCCGGGAGGTGGTCTGCTCCTTCAAATAGGGATAGTCGATCATGGCAGCACCTCCTAAAAGTATTGAAACTGTTGTCCCTTGGGCATATGGGTGGCGTTATAGCGGTTGACATAGGCGGAAAATACCGCCTTGTGCTGCTGTAATGCCTGATTATACTTGCCATACTCTCCATTGTGGTAGCAGATCTGCGCTTCCAGCCAGTGAAGATAGCAGGGATCGTATGGCTCGGGAATCAACAGCACTGTGTCCAAAGGGGTCTCCTCGTTGTAGCCGGTAAAGATGACCTCCGGGGGGTTCTCATGGGTATCAATGAGCTGCTCCTTCACCATGGCATCCAGAGAGGAAAGCCAACGAACCTTCTGCTCCTGGGAATAGGTGTTGTGCATCAGCTCATCAATACCCTCAATGGCTTGTAACAGCGTCATGATCTCACCTCACTTGCGAACCTTTTCCTCAAAGGCCATGATGGTCTCCAGCATTTCCTCCTGATGATCCAGAGCCTCCTTGACAAACGCCGGTACTTCCACCTCCACGCCGCGCTGGATGACACAGCTGTAGTTGTTCACGGATACGAACACATCTTCGTTCTGCCCACGAAGCTTGGGCAGCTTGATCTTGACCTTCTTGATTTCAGGGGTCTTGGTATTCTTCTTGGTTTCAGACATCATTATTTCCTCCATAAATTTACAAATTTGTAGGGACCGGCGTCCCCGACGGTCCCGTGCTTTTGCGACGCAAAAGCACATTGCCGACAGGCAATCCGAAGTACGGTATTTTCCCTCGGAGGGGTGCGGTGAGGACCGTCCAGAGGCCGGTCCCTACCTGGGAATCAGCGTTAGTTCACCTGTGCGCTGGGGGAGAAGCGGTTGGAATAGCTCTCCACACGGACGATGTAGTTCTCGATCAGCAGCTCAGCGGTGCGGATCGCCTTCCAGCCCACACTGCTTCTCTGATCCAGAGGATCGCCGGTACCGGCACTGCCCTTCTGCTTCACGATGGTCTGCAGACCGCCGCCGGTGACTTCGGTGATACCATAGGCATCCGCACCCAGGAACAACGTACCGAAGATACCGCCCTCGTAGATCTTCGCCTCGGTGGTCTGGACGAACCGGACACCGGCGATCTCGCCGATCTCACCCTCATACAGGTTATCGGGCTTGGCGTACTTGTGAGCGTCGATCCACTCCGGGT
Source organism: uncultured Oscillospiraceae bacterium (assembly GCA_964513605.1). Classification (GTDB taxonomy): domain Bacteria; phylum Bacillota; class Clostridia; order Oscillospirales; family Oscillospiraceae; genus Faecousia. The sequence continues at coordinate 472 of CAZENN010000125.1, read as the reverse complement.
CACGCATCAGATCATAGGCAACATAGGGGTGGATGATGGCAACATACTTACCATCAATGGTGGGAGCGTTCTGGGCTCTCAGCTTCGCCACCACCTGCATCACCACATCAACGGTGAGCTGACAGCCCTCGCCCAGTGCGGACCGGGAGGTGATCTCCGTCTCCACGCCGTCCACCACCTTGGGGCAGTAGGTCACGTTGGTACCGGAGTGGAGCACATTGCGCACCACCGTATCCAAAGTAGCACCCGCCTGTCTGCCCAGCAGCTTGGTGGTCTCCAAGATGGTGTTATCCAGAGCAGTCAGCTCCAGCATATCGGACTGGGTGATGTAGTCACCGTACTGGTTGACGGTAGCAGAGATGGTGCTCACCTGCAGGCTCTTGCCATCGGGAGTCACGCCCTCGGTCAAAGGCTCCATGGCCTTGGGCAGAGAGGAAAACTTCCGGAACTCAATGGTCTTGCCGCTGCCCTG
>CAZENN010000124.1:0-5788 GCA_964513605.1 uncultured Oscillospiraceae bacterium | reverse complement strand
CCTTTTCGGGTATAGTCGCTGTCCTCGCCGTAATAATCGCTGTGCAGCTTTTCTCTGGCCCGGTAGGCAGCGGCAGCAATGGCGGATTGTCCTACGCTGCGTTTGATTTGTGTTGCATGGAAGTGGAACAGCGCCATGTTATTCACCACCCTTCTCAGCTGCAACAGCCCGGATGCGCTCCATAATGCCTGGAAGATTTAACACCGTTTCCATAAGCGCATAGAAGCTCTGCTCGTCCATGGTCTTAACCTCCGGGGCAATGCTTTCGATGGCAGCACCGCGGGCAATGAGCCGATGGGCACGTTTGGTGCGCTCCCCTTTTTCGTAATACTGCTTGCGGTTGCGGAGCCGCTGGAGCTTGCGCTGCTCCTGGGCAATCTGCTGTTCTATTTTAGCTTGTTCTGCTTTAAGCTTTTCAAGCTGATTCATTGTAAAAGCCTCCTTGTTTTGAAATAGAAAAGACCGCCTGTTATTCACAGACGGTCACGATATAGTGATATAAGACTTGGGGAACAAATGCGGTTTGCAAAACTGCGTTTGTTCCCCAAGTGTGCAGGGATAGCTAAACGGGTTCCCCGCAAAATCGTATGATTTTGTGGGGAGAGGAGGAGCAAGGGAGTGAGCGCAGTTTTCGCCGCAAGGCGGAAACGGAGACGAACGGACTTTGTGACGACGACGGCGCAAGGGGTGCAGCCCCTTGTTCGGAAGCAGCGCGACGGAAAACAGCCCAGACATTCAGGTGTCTGGGCTGTTGGCTTCGCAGAACGCACATACGGGGTTTACCCCGTATAGAAGTGCGCCCTTAGTATAATTACTAAGGGATTTGTAGATTCTTTCTGCGGAAAATCATATAAAAAGACTGCTTACATTTTTTCGTAAGCGGTCATTGTCACGACAAGTAGTTTTTCAGACTTAGCGGCGATGAATGATTGATAAATCGTTCGCCACTGTCAAGTTTGCGGGGATAGCTGCGTAGCAGTGTAAGGGGGGTAACCCCCTTATTCCGAGTATAACTGTAAATATACTTCATCCAGTTTAACAGTTTTCTGAGAGAAGATAGGGAATAGCGAAAAAAATCCCGGAATCGAAGTTCCGGGACGTTGGGTGGCACAAGGCTGCGATCATTGTGATCCGAATAAATGGTGAACTGATTCCGCTGAACCGGAAACACACTCCATATAAACAGCATAGTGTTCCTGATTGACCATAAACGCGTCTCCATTGGTGAAGGTTACTTCTTGCTTTGGCATAAGTGCATAATCAATCCATCCTTCATGGAACATATCAGCCTGATTACAGGAAATGATTATACCGATCATATCACCCTTACAATTATATAAATATCCGGAAAAGCGCAAATTCTCGTCATCAAAGTCCGTATTCTCTCTATCAACAATAATAACCTTATTTTGACACTGCGTTTGAATGCCGGTTTGAGAGAATGGGACGTCCCGTTCGGTGAATTCTTTTCTAATATATAACTTATAGGTTTTCTGCATGATGATCTCCTTGTGCGTATATTGTGTTCTGCCAATTCATTATTGCTTGTTTTAATTCAGCAGGAGATGAATAACGCTTGTCTCGATCTGCTGAAATGGACTTTGATGCAATGCGTGACAGCTGATATATGGCTTCCTTGGTTATATTATCCGTTTTCAGAAGGGGGGAAATTTCCCTGTCAGCTTTTCGAACAATGCTTGGCAAGGGAATGCTTTCCCCCTCCAGCCGTTTTCGGATAGCCTGGTTCCGTAAAGCCGGAGAGTACTTTTCCGGATAGTCTGGTAAAAATGGTACTCGGTTTTCATTTAAAAACTTGTACAGGATCATGCCAACAGCATAGAGATCAGAAGCATGGTCAAATGGCTTTCCACAATATACTTCGGGTGCCATATGGGTCAATGTTCCGGGAAGACCCTTTTCTTCGGTTGCCCGACTGGCATAGCAGGCAATTCCAAAGTCGCCTAATTTATATGCGTTGGATGCCGGCGAATAGAAAATATTTTCCGGCTTAATGTCGCGATGGATGATTCCTTTCGTATAACATACTTCCAATGCGGTGCAAAGATCAATTGTCAAATGGACAAGCTCATGAATGTTAAGACCCTCTTGCAGAACCTTTTGTTTCAGAGGCTGAAGCAGTTCCATCCTGACGAATAAAATCCAGCCATACTCATCCTGCCCTTCTGGAAGTTCGCATAGTTTGTAGTCATGAATATTAATAATGTTGGGACAATCGGAAAATTGCCTGAGAATTTCGACCTCTTCCAATGCCTTTTTTCGCATTCCATCATAATAATACTTTGCGCCATCAATATCCAACCCCTGAAACAATGCTCCTGTCAAACCGCCTGCTGATGGGGGAGGAACAGCGATTTCTTTGAAAGCTTCAGTGGGTACTTCATCTGATCCTTGCCTTTTTAACTCGTATACATCGCCAAAGGAACCACTCCCGAGCAGTGATCCAGCTTCAAATCCGTTCCAGAGAGGGGGGAATAACTTGTGATACTGTTTTACTTTGTCCATCTATATTATTCTGCAAGCTTTTGAATTGCTTTGATGTTTTGCAAAAATCTGACTTCCTGTTCAGGAGTTAAATCCAGTCTGCCCATTTGATATAGTCCAAACTTAAATTTTGCATTACATAAAAACTGTGTTTTCATCATCTTGCAGTGGTCTTCCGGCATGTGGTAAACATTACCTGTGGCACCGAACTGAATTCCATAGCACGTTGGACAGTATCCGATAACGGGACACTTTCTGCACTTCTCATCCAGCTCAATTCTTTGAAGCGGGCAACTGAAATCAAGTTTTTGGGCCAGCTTGGCTTTTTCCTTACCGACGCAAAGAGGTGCAAAAGCATGGCATGGATAAGCGTCTCCATTCACATCATAAGATCGCATCATCGGACCAACGCCGCAGAAACGGCGGGGATGTTCACATTCCGGTTCCAAGTCCAGAATGGGAAGATTCAGTGTATTAGCAGGTTTATACTCCGGATGCTCATAATAATAGTTCATTAAGATGTGAAGCTGCTCAGCCAGAATTTGCGGACTGTTTTCTTCCCATGTCACGCCATGTCCCATATTGGCGGAAACTTCAAATCCTTTTTCGTGGAGGGATATAGCACCTTCCGCAAGATTCGGGAGGGTTTTTTCTGTAACAGTCATTTTGGCGAAGGGGAAATGCTTTACAAAGAAATCGATATCTATTTTATCATAGGAATTACTGCGGTTACAATTATGCATTTCTCTGGTTCCGTCGATGCTGACATAAACCTCAATCGAATCATTGTTTTCGAGAAGCCATTTCTGCTGTTCCTCATGGACTAATGTACCGTTCGTTGTAGTGAAAGCAAACCACTTTTTGGGCCATTCCCTGCTTTTTAAGAAAGCATGGATTTTCTTGATTTTTTCAAACTCTAAATATGGTTCTCCGCCGAAATAATAAACGCAGACAAAATTCGAACCGTCATCCATTGTCATTTCTTTTTCGACGATTCTCAGCGCGAGATCCAGGTCCATTGTGCGTACTTTTTTGTTATGCTCGTAACAATATACACATGCCAAATTGCAATGGTCAGTTAATGTTAAGATAATAACTTTGGTATCGGGCTGACTCATGTACTTATCAAGATTTTTTCTCATACTTATCACCTGTTTGTATAAATCTATAGAGGCGTCTACAAGAGTGATTCCTGCAGACGCCCTATAAGGTCTTGCTTAGGGATTAAGCCCAAGCCATGCAACTGCTGCTTGCGCAACCGCTCATGTTCAGTTCCCCGGACTGCTTAACTTCTGCTTCAACACCCTGCTCCAGAAGATTGTTCAGTCTGGATTCGAGCTGCAGCATTGCTTCTGCAGAAATGATGGTATCCAACATGTATTTTTGCTCCTTTCCTTGAAGATATATTAATAAGGGGATATTCTCCCTATTAACCCACGTGGGAACAGAAAATCCGAAAAGATGTAGCTTTGATAATCTGTACTTTTGCAAAGCGATATTTCTGCATAAAAAAACGAAAATTGCTATTGCCAGCCCTTGACATTCCGATGATTTCGCTGTACAATATTTATATGTATTTGGGGATGCCCCAATTTGTAAAAGTACACCTTTACAAATTTAAGTCATGGTTTGCTTAATCCACATTTTCAAGTTTTCTTGCCTTTCCATAGAAGGTTCCGACTGGCATATTGCAGGTTTCTGCTGCTTCTTTCAGTGTGATTTCCTTTGCCCTCCATGCCTTATGAACATCATAGAAGTTTTCAGGTAAAGGTAGCGGCGGTCTTCCAAACTTGATTCCCTTGGCTTTCGCAGCAGCAATACCTTCTGCCTGCCTCTGTCGGATATTTGTTCGCTCATTTTCCGCTACAAAGGACAAAACCTGTAAAACAATATCGCTCAGAAAGGTTCCTATCAGGTCTTTGCCCCGGCGGGTGTCCAGCAGCGGCATATCCAGAACCACAATATCAACACCTTTTTCTTTGGTCAGCACACGCCATTGCTGCAATATTTCTTCATAGTTTCTTCCCAGACGGTCAATGCTCTTGATGTAGAGCAGATCGTCTTTTTTTAATTTCCGCAGCAGTTTTTTATACTGCGGACGGTTAAAGTCCTTGCCGGACTGCTTATCCAGATAGATATTCTTTTCCGGGACTCCGATCTCACGCAGAGCAATAAGCTGCCGATCCTCATTCTGCTCTCGGGTGCTGACACGGATATATCCATATATTTTCTTCTCGATATTACCGCCCTCCCTTACGCTTCTGCCAAACAAGCTCATAGCCCAGTACATCGGCTAGTTCCACCGCTTCCCGGTATCGCAGAGAATCCCGGCGCAGCTTGCCGGACAGATTCGGAACACTGCTGCTCCATCCATAATCGTCAGCAAGGCGTTCCACAACCTCGCTCATGGTCATGCCTTCACGGACAATATAAGATTTGATTTCATTTCTTGTATCCATAAAAATTTCTCCTTTTCATATTCGTCCTCGGGCAAACTGTATTATTTGCGTCGAAAACGCAGTTCACCCAAGAGTGTGATTTTTAGTTTTTGGTGTTTCATTTTTATTTGCTGCCCATAATGCACTGTTCATAAGGGCAGCCTTTCGATTTCACAGTTCCGAATAGATTTTCACATTTCTGGGAATAGGCACACGGAATCATGAAGATAGTTCGCTATTCGGTGCATCGCTGTTCCGTGTGTACAGCGGCACAAAAACAGCGTATTTTTCACTAATTCCACATGGATTAAAATCAGCGGTGCTTTTTTGACCTCTGTTTTGCCGTTCTACCCGAATACCTTCCTGCCCGGGAATCTCACCCCAGCGTTTCGTCCCCTTTGGTACGCTCAGGCTTTCGCCATCATGGCGGATACTTCGCCGGGGGACATATTTACTTCGGACGGTCATGTAGTTTTCAAGCTGCAATGTCTCGTGACACATACAGTTTAGCAAAAAAACATGACCTTTCCCGTATATCGAAAAGGTAGGAAATTGCGTCAAAAATCGAAAAAATCCACGCTTATAGACATGGTATGATATAATCAAGAAAAACGGCGAAAGGATTGATATTATGAATCCAAAACTGACAATACAAGAGAAATTAAAGGATCTGCGTGTGGAACGGCACTTGACTTTGGAGCAGCTTGCAGAAGAAACTGGAATCTCCAAATCTGCCCTTGGAAAATATGAATCCGATGATTACAAGGACATCAGCCCCTTCAGCATTGTCACACTGGCAAAATATTACGGCGTGTCTACGGATTATCTGATGGGCATGACAGAAACAA
>CAZENN010000123.1:0-5797 GCA_964513605.1 uncultured Oscillospiraceae bacterium | reverse complement strand
CGGGACTATCCGGTTATGAGCCGGAGGCTCTAACCAACTGAGCTAAAGGCCCGTATGTCATAATCACGCAGGGCGTCATCACAGGGGGTATTATACCACTGTTTTTCCATTCTGTCAAGAAGTTTCTTCGCTGTTTTGAATTATTTTGAAACAGGTCATTTGATTTCCGTTGTATTTGTGATTCTAACCTTGACTTTTGGTCACCGGAATGGTATGATTATGCCCGATGGAGAGATGTCCGAGCGGTTTAAGGAGCCAGTCTTGAAAACTGGTGATGGGGCAACCCACCGTGGGTTCGAATCCCACTCTCTCCGCCAAAAATCGACATTCTTCGGCAGAAGAATGTCGATTTTTTTACTTCTTCACTCAATTTAGGGGTCGATTTTTGGGAAAGTTATAAGTCATAATGAATAATGAATAAGTAAACTATCTCTAAATATGAGATATTTATCAATATATAATGGACTTGTATGAATGTAGCGTATTGCAAACTCGTATAGGAGGAGTGGAATGGATAGAGCAAAAAGACTCGGCGATATTATAAAACAGTTTGACAGCTCCGCAAAACAGTTTAGCAGGGAAACAGGAGGACTCTTTTGTGAGATATCGAGCCAATACAAAGGACCCGAGAAACTTGATAATCTGAAATATCGATTTGCAAAAATATACTATCATTCCTTTATCGTGGAGTTCATCTATACGTCCCATGGTTTTATGGGAATTACTAATAGCATTTTAGGCTGTTCGATATATTTGGATAAGAGAGAGGATATTGTTGGTATTCCATTGCAATTGGCATCAGATTACTGTGATGTCAATATTGACGCTCCCTTGTGCATTCCTCTGATTACCAATTCTGAAGGAATGCAGCAGGCATTTGGCTGTATTCTAAACAGTCTTAAAATGATGCTTCCCATCTTTAAGGATGTAAGCTGCCATTGTGAGGCTGTATCGAAGATATGGAATACATTTACCGGGGAAATGAAATCCGTTTTTGATATTGATATTTCCGAGGACGACCCTGAAATGATCCGGGACCTTTGCCACGATATGCTCACCCTGCGTTTTTCCTCAGATGCCTTCATCAGCTACATAAAAGGAAACACGAAAGCTGCGATCAAGCGATTAAAGAAGATCAAGAAATTGACCGGTTATGAGAAGCGGATGATAGAACTATGGAGTATGCAAAAGAGTGAACCGTCTTGGAACCTTTCTGTAATCACAAAGAATGCCCAGTCCTATAACGATAAGGGAGTCCCAAAGGCTAATTTCAGGGAGTTCACAACGCTTTTTCTCTCCTGGATGATATTAACGCCGGTAATTTCTGTAATTTACATAGCCTTATATTTTTTCTTCGTCTATCTGGAGGGAAGACATTCTCTGTATCTGATGGGACCGGTATACAATTTTCCGTTTTGCATTGTGTTTGGGTTTGTTACTTCCATAGCAGTTAGTTATTTTACAAGACGAAGGTTTTACAAGTGGTTTCACAAAAAGGATTATGACCGGTTCTGTGAGATGGACGATATACAAAACGGTGCAGGCTCCGACAAACTGATGAAGGGCTTTCTGGTCGTTCTTGTTACGGTGAGCGTTGCGGCACTTATTTTTCTGGCGAAATGGAATTTGAATTTCAAAGCCGATGGATTTGTAGACAACAGCTCATTCTTTTCCTTGAATGGGCAATTCCATGCATATAGTGAAGTGCAGTATATATATTATAAGCCCGACCGTATTAACGGGTTGAATGTAACGCTTTCCAACCCCTCTTATGTTATGGTGCTCCTGGATGGGACGCAGATCGATTTTTATGATTTTGACGAAATAACCAACTACGAAAATGAGCTGTTGGAGTACCTCAGTCAGGAAGGGATAGAAATTATCAGTGGGGGATGATTAAAATTGATTTCCGTTGACGGATGTGTTAAACTAAACGCCAAAGGTGATTGCGATGAACGGCCCACTACCAGATAAATCTCTGGACTTTGCCACACAAATCGTGTTATTCAATGAATCCTTTTAAAAAAGCAAGCAGTGCCTACGAGGTCTACATGCCAAGCTGTAGCGGATGCACCTAGGCAAAGAGAGGAAATAAAAAGGTGGTCTGGCGGTCATTACATTCTCTGTTTGCAAAAATCGACTTACAGCCCCGGATCTGTGAAAAACGATCCGGGGCTGTTTGGGTTTTTATTTGCCGGGGCCTGCGGTGTCGGCACCGTCTCCGGTGAGACCGAGCTCACGGGCGGCATCCTGGCGCATTTTGTACTTCAAAATCTTACCGGCGGCATTCATGGGGAAGCTGTCCACAAAGGAGATATACCGGGGCACCTTATGGCGTGCCATACTGGCCTTGATATAGGCAGTCATTTCCTCTACGGTGACGGTGCCGGGTTCTTTGAGGATAATGCAGGCCATGATCTCCTCGCCGTACTTCTTATCCGGCACACCAATGACCTGCACATCCCGGACTGCGGGATGGGTATAGATAAATTCCTCGATCTCCTTGGGGTAGATGTTCTCACCGCCGCGGATGATCATATCCTTCAATCTGCCTGTGATGCGATAGGTGCCGTCCTCGTCACGGCAGGCCAGGTCACCGGAGTGGAGCCAGCCTTCCTCGTCCACGGTGGCACGGGTTGCCTCAGGCATTTTGTAATAGCCCTTCATGGTATTATAGCCACGGGAGCAGAACTCGCCGTTGACACCGTTGGGCACTTCCTCACCGGTCTCGGGGTCGATGATCTTACACTCCACATGAGGGAAATCGTAACCTACGGTGTTGGTCCGCAGCATCAAATCATCGGTCCAAGCGGACATGGTGCTTCCGGGAGAAGATTCAGTCTGACCGTAGACGCTGACAATACCGGTCATGTTCATCTCATCCGGCTGGGCGGCACGGCGCATCAGCTCGGGAGGACAGCCGGCACCTGCCATAATACCGGTTCTCATGTGGGAAAAATCAGTCTTGCGGTAGTCGGGGTGGTTGAACATGGCGATGAACATGGTGGGAACGCCGTTAAAAGCCGTGATCCGCTCCTGGTTGATGCAAGCCAGAGAGGACTTGGCAGAGAAATAAGGCAGTGGACAAAGGGTGGCACCATGGGTCATACTGGAGGTCATGGTCAGAACCATGCCAAAGCAATGGAACATGGGCACCTGAACCATGAAACGGTCGGCGGTGCTCAGACCCAGACGGTCACCGATACACTTGCCGTTGTTGACCACGTTGTAATGAGTCAGCATGACGCCCTTGGGGAAGCCGGTGGTACCGGAGGTATACTGCATATTACACACATCATCGGGATGGACATTGGCTGCCATCCGGTGAATCTCCTCCAGAGGCACCATATTACATCTTGCCATAGCCTCGTTGAAGGTCAGGCAGCCCTTTTGCTTAAAGTCCACGGTGATGACGTTGCGCAGGAAGGGCAGTCGCTTGCAGTGCAGCGGTGTGCCTGCCTTGGTAGTCTCGATCTCCGGACAGATCTCGTTGATGATATTACGGTAATTGGAGTCCAAAGCAGACTCGATCATCACCAGCGTATGGGTATCGGACTGGCGCAGCAGGTACTCTGCCTCGTGAATCTTATAGGCAGTATTCACCGTTACCAGCACCGCACCAATTTTGGTGGTTGCCCAGAAGGTGATGTACCACGCCGGAACATTGGTCGCCCAAATCGCAACCTTCATGCCGGGACGAACGCCCATGGAAACCAGTGCCCGGGCGAAATTATCCACATCATCCCGGAACTGCTCGTAGGTACGGGTATAATCCAGAGTGGTATATTTAAAAGCGTACTGATCCGGAAATTCCTCCACCATCCGGTCCAGCACCTGAGGGAAGGTCAGATCAATCAGGTCGTCCTTCTTCCAGACGTACTGACCGGAACCATCGTGGTTATAATACAGGGACTTTTTCCGGGTCCGGGGATTATTGAACCGGCTCATATAGTTGACGAAGTGAGGGAAAATGACCTCACGGTCTTGCAGCTCATCCATCCACTCCGGCTTCCACTCCAAAGAGATGAAGCCATCATAGTTAATGGAGCTGAGAGCGCGCATCATATCCGTCACCGGCATATTGCCCTCGCCGATCAGATTATAGGTATCCTTGTCATCAGAGTCTCTTAAATGGACGTGCTTGACGTAGGTACCCAGATTCTTAATGGTGGTATCTGCACTTTCACCGAAGTCCCGGTAAGGATGGTGCATATCCCACAAAGCTCCCAGCCAGTCGCTGGCGTAGCTTTCCAGAAGGGTGCGAAGTCTGGCGGTATCAGCGTAGATTCCGCTGGTCTTGAGCAGCAGGCAGACCCCCAATTCCTCAGCCAGAGGAAGCAAGGCATCAATATTGGAACGCAGCTGGTTCTCCCCTGCCTCGTCTCCCTTGGACGCCCATGCCACCACATATTCGACCTTCAAATCATGCGCCAATTGCAGCATCCGGTTCAGCACAGCCGAATCCTCTGCCGGATCGGACAGGTCCATGGAGGTATCGATACAGGGAATGGTCAGCTTCACATCCCGGAGCTGGCGGATGGTGGCGGCGCATTTATGCTTATGGAAGGGACCGCCCCTGTCCGTAAGAGACGGAAATTTGAAAGGATTATAGACCTCGATGCCGGTGAACTTCATATCCAGAGCGGAGTCCAGCAGTTCCTCCCAGCTCAGGTCTCCCCAGCCACGGGTAGAAAAGGAGAGCTTCATACATTTTCCTCCTCATAAACGATTTTATTCAGTGCATTGATATAAGCCAGGATACCGGAGCCTACGATGTCCGTGGAAATGCCTCTTCCGGAGTAGATCTTACCCTCAGAGCGCAGCTTGACAACCGTTTGACCCATGGCCTCTCTGCCCTCGGTGACAGACTGAATCTGGAAATCATCCAGCTCATAATGATGACCGGTGATCTGCTCAATGGCAAGGAAAGCCGCATCAATCGGACCGTCGCCCAAAGAAACACCCTCCAGCACCCGGTCATTCTTACGAAGCTTCAAATGAGCGGTTGCGGAAACCACATTGCCGGTGGTGACCACATAGCTTTCCATCACATAGGTGGGAGGCACCTGCATGGCGGCAGATGCCACGATCACATCCAATTCCTTGGCACCGACCTTTTCCTTCTTCTCCGCAATGACACGGAACGCCTCATAGACTTTGGCACCGTCCTCCTCGGACAGGTCGTAGCCCAGCAGGGAGACCACCTTCATTACAGCGGTCAGATCATCATGGCTGGTCAAATAAACACTGCCATCGTCCTCCTGAACGCCATTGTCGAAGGGAGATTTCTTATTTCTGCCGGTCTGACACATCCAGGCGATCTGATCGGTGATGCGACCCATGCTGGTGGTACGGACGGAGCATTTTGCATTGTAAAACTCGCCCTTAGCAGAAAGCACCTTGGTCACATTGGGCAGGCTGGCAACATCCACCCGATAAGCTGCGGCCTTGATCTCCCCTGCCCCGTAGCGCACGGCGGCAATGGCACAGCTATCTGCCATGGAAAGTCCATCGGAACAGGAAACACCCAGGCAGACCTGCTTCAGTGCCGGTACATTGGCATACAGCTCTCGCAGGAAGGCGGTAAATTCATTGGGCAGCATGGCACCGGCGGTATCGCAGACGGTGACAGTCTGCGCACCGGCCTCGATGGCGGTATTCACTGCCTCATACAGGAAAGCAGTATCGCTTCTGGTGGCATCATCCGCCACAAATTCCACATCGGCACAAAGCTTGCGGCAGGCGGCGATCGTCTCCCGGATGGCAGCCAGCATCGCATCAGGCTTTTTATGTAACA
>CAZENN010000122.1:0-5825 GCA_964513605.1 uncultured Oscillospiraceae bacterium | reverse complement strand
CTGGCGTTGCGGCGAATCGTGGGTGCGGCAGGACCGTCCGGAGGCCGGTCGCTACGATTGTCCTACTCCTGTGGACTGTTGTCCTCGGTTTCATTGGTGCGAAGATCCTTCGACTTCGCTCAGGATGACAGCGTTGTGAGGACCGGGCTAGGGTGGAAACACTGGCGTTGCGGCGAATCGTGGGTGCGGCAGGACCGTCCGGAGGCCGGTCCCTACTCCTGTGGACTGCTGTTCTCGGTTCCATTGGTGCGAAGATCCTTCGGCTTCGCTCAGGATGACAGCGTTGTGAGGACCGGGCTAGGGTGGAAACACTGGCGTTGCGGCGAATCGTGGGTGCGGCAGGACCGTCCGGAGGCCGGTCGCTACTCCTGTGGACTGCTGTCCACGGTTTCATTGGTGCGAAGATCCTTCGGCTTCGCTCAGGATGACAGCGTTGTGAGGATCGGGCTGGGGTGGAAACGCTGGCGTTGCGGCGAAACGGGGTGCGGCAGGACCGTCCGGAGGCCGGTCCCTACTCCTGTGGACTGCTGTTCTCGGTTCCATTGGTGCGAAGATCCTTCGGCTTCGCTCAGGATGACAGCGTTGTGAGGACCGGGCTGGGGTGGGAACGCTGGCGTTGCGGCGAATCATGGGTGCGGCAGGACCGTCCGGAGGCCGGTCCCTACTCCTGTGGACTGCTGTTCTCGGTTCCATTGGTGCGAAGATCCTTCGGCTTCGCTCAGGATGACAGCGTTGTGAGGACCGGGCTGGGGTGGAAACACTGGCGTTGCGGCGAATCGTGGGTGCGGTAAGGGACCGTCGAGGACGCTGGTCCCTACGGTTGTCCTACTCCTGTGGACTATTGTCCACAAAATTGCATATCCTTATTGACTTGTACCCTTCGGAATGGTAAAATAGACGGAAACGGCATGAAATATGACGTGCAAATTAGAAAAGGTGGATACACATGATCATTACGGATTTTTTGGAACGAAACGCCCGGCTTTATGGCTCTGAGAGCAGCCTGGTGGAGATCAACCCCTCAGAGGAACGGGATAAGGCTGTGACCTGGTGGGATTTTAACCTCATCGAAAGTGCCGGTCAGGATGTCCCCTATCGCCGGGAAATGACCTGGAAGGATTTTGACCGCAGAGCCAACCGGTTCGCCAATTTGCTGCTGAGCCGTGGTCTGAAAAAGGGTACTAAGGTGGCAGTGCTGCTGATGAACTGTCTGGAGTGGCTGCCCATCTATTTTGGCATTCTCAAAGCTGGCTGTCTTGCCGTTCCCATGAACTATCGCTACAGCTCCGATGAGATCAAGTATTGCTTGGAGCTGGCGGATGTGGAGGTTCTGGTGTTCGGTCCGGAATTTGTCACCCGTATGGATGCCATTGAGAAAGAGATTCCCGGCGTGAAGATGCTGTTTTATGTGGGAAATGATGGCCCGGCTTACTCTGAGCCCTGCCTGTCTTTGATGAACTTCTGCTCCTCCAGTGCCCCTCCCGTGGCACTCAGTGAGGATGACGATGCTGCCATCTACTTTTCCTCCGGCACCACCGGTTTCCCCAAGGCGATTTTACATAAGCACCGTTCTCTGGTCCACGCCTGTCTGACGGAGCAAAACCACCACAGCCAGAGCAGGGACGATGTGTTCCTTTGCATTCCCCCTCTGTACCATACCGGTGCGAAGATGCACTGGTTTGGAAGCCTCTTGTCCGGCTCCAAGGCGGTGCTGCTCCGGGGCGTGAAGCCGGAGTGGATCTTAAGAGCCGTTACCGAGGAGCGGTGTACCATCGTATGGCTGCTGGTGCCCTGGGCGCAGGATCTGCTGGATGCCATTGACGCCGGCAGAGTGGATCTAGGCATGTACCGGCTGGATCAGTGGCGGCTCATGCACGTTGGTGCCCAGCCCGTTCCCCCCAGCCTGATTCACCGCTGGATGAAGGTGTTCCCCCATCACCAGTACGACACCAACTACGGTCTTTCCGAGTCCATCGGTCCGGGCTGTGTCCATCTGGGTGTGGAAAATGTTCGTAAGGTGGGTGCCATCGGCAAGCCCGGCTACGGCTGGCAGACCCGGATCGTGGATGACCGTGGCGTTGACGTTGCTCCCGGCGAGGTGGGCGAGCTGATCGTCAAGGGCGATGGCGTTATGACCTGCTACTATAAGAATGAGGAGGCCACCGCCGAGGTGCTCAAGGACGGCTGGCTCTACACCGGCGATATGGCGAAGGAGGATGAGGAAGGCTTCATCTATCTGGTTGACCGGAAGAAGGACGTGGTCATCTCCGGCGGCGAGAACCTGTACCCGGTGCAGATCGAGGACTTCCTCCGTGCCCATCCCAAGATCAAGGATGTGGCAGTCATCGGCTTGCCTCATGCCCGTCTGGGCGAGATCGCCGCCGCCATCATTGAGATCAAGGATGGGGAGACCTGCACCGAGGAGGAGATCAACGATTTCTGTCAGGCAATGCCCCGGTACAAGCGTCCCCGGAAGATCTTCTTCGCACCGGTGCCCCGTAACCCCACCGGCAAGATCGAAAAGCCTGCCCTTCGGGAAAAGTACTGCCGTGGGCGGCTGGTGGAGGTTCAGATTACCGGCTGATAAAGCATCTATCGATGTCTGCTGTGCATCGTTGGAGATATACAATATAAAGAAAAGAAGGTTTTAAGATGGATTTAGCAATCAAAATCGGAATGCTGGTGGTATTCTTCGGTATCATGATCGGTGTCGGTTTTTACTGCCGGAAGCATTCTACGGATGTGAATGGCTTTGTGTTGGGCGGCAGAAGCGTGGGACCCTGGCTGACCGCCTTTGCTTACGGTACTTCCTACTTCTCCGCTGTGGTCTTTGTGGGCTATGCCGGTCAGTTTGGCTGGAAATTCGGCATTGCCTCCACTTGGGCAGGCATCGGCAACGCCCTTTTGGGTTCGCTTCTTGCCTGGGCAGTCCTGGGCAGACGCACCAGAGTCATGTCCCAGCATTTGAACAGTGCTACCATGCCCCAGTTCTTTGAGTCCCGGTTTGACAGCAAGAAGCTGAAGCTGGCGGCCTCTGTGGTCATCTTTATTTTCCTGATTCCCTATACCGCCTCGTTGTACAACGGTCTGAGCCGTCTGTTCGGCATGGCGTTTAACATCGACTACTCTGTCTGCGTCATCGCCATGGCGGTGCTGACGGCAATCTACGTCATCGCCGGCGGCTACATGGCAACGGCTATCAACGATTTCATTCAGGGTATCATCATGCTGGTGGGCATCGTGGCGGTGATCGTGGCGGTGCTGAAAAATCAGGGCGGCTTGATGGAAGCCCTGAATGGACTGGGTCAGGTCTCCGATCCCACGGTTTCCGAGACCCCCGGCGTGTTCAATTCGTTCCTCGGTCCTGACCCCATCAATCTGCTGGGCGTGGTGCTGCTGACCAGCCTGGGTACCTGGGGTCTTCCGCAGATGGTCCAGAAATTCTACGCCATCAAGGACGAGAAGGCCATCAACAAGGGCATGATCATCTCCACCATTTTCGCTCTGGTGGTAGCAGGCGGCTGTTACTTCCTGGGCGGCTTCGGCAGACTGTTCGCTGATAAGATCGATATTGCCAGCGACGGCTACGACTCCATCATTCCCACCATGCTCTCCGATCTGTCTCCCATTCTGATCGCTGTCGTGGTGGTGCTGGTGCTCTCTGCTTCCATGTCCACCCTGTCTTCTCTGGTGCTGGCTTCCAGCTCTACCCTGACCCTGGATTTCGTGAAGGGTACAGTGGTAAAAGACATGAATGAAAAGAAGCAGCTGCTGATCATGCGTATTTTCATCGCTGTGTTCATTGCCATCTCCGTGGTCATCGCCATTTTGCAGTACAAGTCCAGCGTCACCTTCATTGCCCAGCTCATGGGTGTTTCTTGGGGCGCGCTGGCCGGCGCGTTCTTAGGACCCTTCCTCTACGGTCTGTACTGGAAGCGGACCAGTAAGGCATCCGTCTGGGTCAGTTTTGCTTTCTCCACCGTGGTGATGCTGGCGAATATCTTCTTCAAGTCTTATTTCCCCACCCTTCTCCAGTCCCCCATCAATGCAGGCGTGTTCTGTATGCTGGCCAGCCTGGTGATCGTTCCTGTGGTGAGCCTGTTTACCAAGCCGCCTAAGAAGGAGCATGTGGAGCAGGTGTTCTCCTGCTATGATAAAAAAGTTGTGGTTTCCGTGAAGCATGCCATCGGAGACCCGGTCCAAAAGGAGGACGCATAAATGAAATGTCTGATGCTTGGCAACGAGGCCGTTGCCAGAGGCCTTTATGAGGCAGGCTGTTCCTTTGTGTCCAGTTATCCCGGCACTCCCAGCACCGAGATCACGGAGAGTATTGCAAAATACCCCGAGGTCTATGCGGAATGGGCACCCAATGAGAAGGTGGCACTGGAATCTGCCTTTGGCGCGTCCCTGGCAGGCCGCCGGAGCTTCTGCGGTATGAAGCATGTGGGCTTGAATGTTGCCGCTGACCCCCTGTTCACCATTGCCTATACCGGTGTCAACGGCGGTCTGGTCATCGGCGTGGCGGACGATGCGGGTATGCATTCTTCTCAGAACGAGCAGGACTCCCGGCACTATGCCAGAGCCTCCAAGATCCCCATGCTGGAGCCTTCCGACTCTGCCGAGGCCATTGCCTTCGCAAAGCTGGCTTATGAGATCTCCGAGCAGTTCGACACCCCGGTGCTGCTGAAAATGTGTACCCGTGTCTCCCACTCCCAGAGTGTGGTGGAGCCGGGGGAACGGGTGGAAGCCGTGAAGGAGTACGTCAAGGACATTCCCAAGTACGTCATGATGCCCGGTAACGCCAAGCGGCGGCATCCCGTGGTGGAAGCCCGGACTCAGGCACTGATCGCTTATGCTGAGGATGCGGATGTGAACTTCATCGACCCCGGCACGGATAACGCCATGGGCTTTATTACATCTTCCACTTCCTACCAGTATGTGAAGGAGGTCTTCGGTAACAAGTACCCGGTGCTGAAGCTGGGTATGATCTGGCCCATGCCCGTTCAGAAGATCAAGTCCTTTGCCGCCGCTGTGGATAAATTGGTGGTGGTGGAGGAGCTGGACGGCTTCATTGAGACCCACTGCCGCAATCTTGGCATTGACTGCGTGGGTAAGGAGACCTTCTCCTGCATTGACGAGCTGAGCCAGAATAAGGTTGCCGATGCCATGGGGATTGCCCACGAAAAGGGCATTGCGCTGGACGAAGCCATTCCGCCCCGTCCCCCGGTCATGTGCGCCGGCTGTCCCCACAGAGGTCTGTTCTACACCCTGAAAAAGAACAAGCTGACGGTGCTGGGCGATATTGGCTGCTATACCCTGGGTGCGGTGGCACCCTTGGCAGCGGTGGATACGGTGATCTGCATGGGTGCTTCCGTTTCCGGTATCCACGGCTTCTGCAAGTCCCAGAATGGGGCGGCGGACAATAAGACCGTGGCGGTCATTGGTGACTCCACCTTCATGCACTCCGGCATCACGGGGTTGGTGAACATGGCATATAACGAATCCAATGCCACGGTGATCATCGTGGACAACTCCATCACCGGCATGACCGGTCACCAGCAGAACCCCACCACCGGCTTTAATCTGAAAGGCGACCCCTGTGCCAAGATCGATCTGGAGACCCTGTGCCGCTCCGTGGGCATCAAGCGTGTCCGGGTGGTGGATCCTTATGACCTTGCCCAGTGTGACGCGGCGATCAAGGAAGAGCTTGCCGCCAATGAACCCTCCGTTATCATCTCTCGCCGCCCCTGCGCCCTGCTGAAATACGTCAAGCATAAAAAGCCTCTGACGGTGGATCAGGACAAGTGCGTGGGCTGCAAGGCATG
>CAZENN010000121.1:0-5829 GCA_964513605.1 uncultured Oscillospiraceae bacterium | reverse complement strand
AACATCTAAAAAAATCCTGTATTTTTAGGGGTTTTTGAGTTTTACAATAGACTAATAATTAAATTTGTAAAGGAGATATCGCTATGAAAAAAAGGATTTTCAGCTTTCTTCTGGCAGCGGTAATGCTGTTGACCCTTCTACCGCAGCTGCCCATAGAAGCTGAAGCACACACGATCGTTATGACTGCCGAGGAGTTTATTGAGTGCTTGTGGACAGCATACAATAGACCCAACTATTATAAAAACTCCTATCCGTACAATCTGGGCTATTATGACGGCAATGTGATTTACTTTGACTGCTGGAACCTGGGAAAGGCGATCATCTGGTCAAAGGGCAGCATCGTCAACAATTATACGGTCGGTGCCTATGCCAGTATGGATACCAGCTGCGGCTTGGGCGACTGGGATGGTTTAACGATCGTAAAAGAAGCACCCAATTGCAGCAGTGACTTTTCGGAGCTGGTTCCCGGCGAGTGGCTGTACAAGGACGGACATACCGGATACTACGTCGGAGATGGTCAGGTGATTGAGTGTACCCCTGCCTGGAACGTGTGGGGAATCACCATCTCACAAATTGACAGCAACGGCAGAAGAAGCAAAAACGGTGTTTCCGGCGGCTCATGGTTGTATCACGGCATGGTTCCCTGGCTGGATTATTCCTCTACTCCGGAGGAAACCTGGGTGGAAAAGGCCTGCTTTGATACGATGGTCTACCGGGACAGAAACCCTGATCTTGCAGGCATGACGGATGATCAGCTGAAGGAGCACTGGCTCAATTACGGCATTGCGGAAGGCAGAGCCTCCAGCGTGGTTCTGGACCTCGGCTTCTATTACAACAACTATACCGATCTGCAGCAAGCCTTCACCAATGCGGATGGCACACCGAATTATACGGGTCTTTATAACCACTTCATTACCAGCGGATACAAGGAGTATAGAAAGTCCTCGGCACTGTTTGACGGTGCTTATTATACCGAGAGATACCCGGAAGTGGCTGCCACTTTTAAAGAGGAGTACATGCGGCACTATGTTGAGAACGGCATGGCAGAAGGTCGCAGAGCAAGTCTGACCTTTGATCCGGACTATTATTGGAGCATTCTGCCCGATGTTTATGAGGCGTGGCCTGATGATTATACCATGTGTGCAAGGCACTATGCGGGACACGGCATTAACGCACAGATCCAAGCCTATGACAGCGAGTATCCCGTTATCACCGATGCCTCCATTTCCAATGTGACCGCCAGTGGCTATACCGTAACCTGCACGGTAACGGACAACTGGGGCATCAGCGAGGTTGCGTTCCCCACCTGGACACTCCTCAATGATCAGGATGACTTGGCGGCTGATTTCATGAATACCCAGCAGGGCGTCCAGAATGGCAATACCTACACCTTCACGGTCAATGCGTCCGACCATAACAACGAGACGGGCTTCTATACCACCCACATTTACGCCATCGATAAGGGCGGCAACACGACCCAATTGGTGCTGGATTTGGTTGAGGTTAAGGATGCTGTCGTAGAACCGGAGCCCGAACCGGAGACTCCTTCTGTGGAGGATAAGATCGTTTTGGCTTCGTCCACTTCCTATGCAGTGAACGGAACGCTCCTTACAAATGTGATGTCTGAGACCTCTGTTCAGGCTCTGCTTACCCAGTTTGAGAATGAAGCTTTGAAGGTTCTGGACAAGGACGGCAATACCATCACCGGATCCGCCGCCGTCGGTACCGGTGCTACGATCAACCTTTACAATGGCAGTGCGATCGTAGATTCTGTGACCGTTGTGGTTCTGGGCGATGTGGATGGAAGCGGCAGTGTTGCCACCACGGATTATATGAGAATCAAATCTGCGTTCATTGGCACTTTTGCAATGAGTGAGGTCGAAAACTGTGCCGCCGATGTTGACAAAAACGGCAGCATTGATGCAACGGACTACATGAGAATCAAAGCCCATTTCCTTGGAGACTTTGATCTGTACGATTGATGAATCAGAAATGATCCCTTCTCCCTCGATGAACACCATCATCGAGGGAGTTTTTTGGGCTTTTGAATCTGCCCTTTATATTGCTTCTTTCCCAATTTGGGGCTGTTTGACTTAACGCAGCAAACGATGAAAATATCGATTGCTGTAGCGACCGGCCGACCGACGGTCCATACCGCACCTGCGATTTGCTGTAAGACTGGATAAACGAAACCGCCTGCAATTCCCACCAAAACCGTAACACCTCCGAAAATGCCAACCCTCATGTCAACCATCACCCGGCAATGACCGTCCGGAGGCCGGTCGCTACGCACTTTGAAATCAGGCACCGCCTGACCGGTATTTTTGGGAAAAAACGAAGAAATGGCGGAAAAGTGGTGGTGGATGTGATATACTCTTGTGGTCTTTGAGACTTTTATGTGACACAGGAGTGATCGTCCATGATAAAAGTGCTATTCGTATGCCACGGCAAGATTTGACCCAGGCACGGCACACCAAGCTATGCAATGCTATACCACCCTTTGCAACGTGTTTGCCCTATTTGCACTACTCGCATACTACTTTTGAAAGTAACCGCGTTTTGCCCCAACATGACACGAAATAGCGCAGCCGCCTCCATCACGGAGGCGGCTGCTTTTGTTATAAGGAGATGGATTCTCCATCTTTACAGATTTGCCATTGCTGTCCGTCTTTAATCATATATGCTTCGCCGAACAATGTAGTATGCTTATCATCCACCATAATATAGCTTCCATCATTCAATGCGATAATCTCGTGTCCAATACTATCAGCAAAAGTAATATCCTCAATCAAGCGTAATCCGTCCAGGTAGTCATCTTTAAGGCTTTGAAAATGCGGGAAAATATTTATATCTGTTATGCCGAGACCCACAACCCACCGCTCATACAGAGGGTCGATTGCTTCACCCTCAAGCTCTGGCCCAGCATAGACCATATCAGCGCAGTTCATAGATCCAGCACTCCATGCGACAATAATTCCATTGTAATCCCGTAACCGCTCTCTCAAACGAAGCTGCGCCATAAACCTATTTTGTGTAGGCACATGCCCACCTGCCAAAACAAGGACATCTACATCCCTTAAATTATCAACAGCATTGGGATTTCTGTCATCACACTTGTCAATACATGAGATGCTTAACCCGCTCATAGGAAAGGATTCCTTTAGACAAGCACAAACACTATCGTTCTTATCATGGTCACTCGGGTCGGCACAAATAATGAGCACCTTTGCATTTTGTATCCAGATTGTTTCGAGGCTGTCTAACAACCCGTTTCGTTGAATCAAAACAGATGGCACTCTGGTTCCGTTCACCTTACTTGAACCACCCAGAGAACTTGTCAGCATTGCTCTCATAATATACCCCCAGAAAATCGAATTTAATTAACGGAATTATACCTTGATTGCAAGAGAAAATCAAGCCATTCTGTACTAGTCTATATCGCTTCCCGCCTATCTTTCGGCCGTTTGACTATCATAGAGGAAAGATCCGAAAAGCCATTTTTCGGCTTCTACTTTAGATACGAAACTCTTGGGAGCAGGCTGGTCAGCCGTCCTGTATGCCGAGTTTATAAAAGGTATTGTGCATATCGACTTAACGCAGCAAACGATGAAAATATCGATTGCCGTAGCGACCGGCCTCTGGACGGTCCTACACGCTTCCGATTCGCCGCAACGCCGGATAAACGGAACCACCTGCAATTACTTCCAAAATCATAATACCTCCGAAAATGCCAACCCTCATGTCAACCATCACCCGGCAATGACCGTCCGGAGGCCGGTCGCTACGCATTTTGAAATCAGGCACCGGCTGACCGGAATTTTTGGGAAAAAACGAAGAAACGGTGGAAAAGCGGTGGTGGATGTGATATACTCTTGTAGCCTTTGAAGACTTTTATGTGACACAGGAGTGATCATTGCAATGATAAAAGTGCTATTCGTCTGCCACGGCAATATCTGCCGCAGTCCTATGGGGGAGTTTATTTTTAAGGATCTGGTGAGGAAAGCCGGGAGAGAGTGGGAGTTTGAGATCGCTTCGGCGGCTACTTCTACGGAGGCTTTGGGTGAGTTCGTTTATCCGCCTGCTCGTCGGGAGCTTCAAAAGCATGGGATCTCCTGCGAGGGAAAACGTGCCCGGCAGATCACGGCGGCGGATGTGGAATACTATGACCATATTTACTATATGGACAGCCGAAATGAGCGGAACCTGCGGCGGATGCTGCCGAAATGGTCGGAAAAGATTCAGCCCTTGCTGGGTCGGGATGTGGCGGATCCTTGGTATACCGGGGACTTCACCAAAACCTGGGAGGATATCTCAGAGGGCTGCCGCCGGATCTTGGAGGTGCTGTGATGCTGGATAAGCAATTGCTGGAAAACCAGCTGGCAGAGCTTCCTTTGTATGTTTATGACTTCATCGATCCCTCCCAGCTGGAATTTTCTGAGCGGGTCCGGTGGATCTGTGAGCATGAATGTCCTATGTACGGCAAAAGCTGGGCATGCCCTCCCGGAGTGGGTACGGTGGAGGAATGCCGCCTCCGATGCGGTAAGTACCAAAACTGCCTGATGATTGCAACCATCACGGAGGTTGAGGATATCTCCAATATCGAGCAGACCCTGAACACCCGACCGGAGCATGAGAAGCTGACCAATCAGGTGAGGGATCTGATGCGGCAGCAGGGGATCGAGCCCTATATTCTCTCCACGGAGGCCTGCGCCGTGTGCAGCCGCTGCGCCATTTTGGATGGGCTGCCCTGCCGTCTTCCGGGGAGGATGCACCCCTGTGTGGAAAGCCATGGCATCAATATTCTGGCACTGCTGGACCGTCAGGGACTTGCCTTCCAATATGGAGAGAATGTGGTGACGTGGTTCTCTCTGTTATACTATAATGATTAAAAAGGAATGATGTGAATATGGAGCGGGAACGGCTTGGAAGCAGGCTGGGCTTTATCCTTTTAAGTGCCGGCTGTGCCATCGGGATTGGAAATGTATGGAAGTTCCCTTATGTTGCCGGACAGTATGGCGGCGGAATCTTTGTGCTGATCTATCTGGTATTTCTGGTTATTTTGGGCGTACCCACCATGACCATGGAGTTTGCCATGGGCAGAGCCAGTCAGAAAAGCCCTGCCCGTATGTACCAGCAGTTGGAGAAGAAGGGGCAGAAATGGCATCTGCATGGCTATGTGGCATTGGCAGGCAATGTGCTGTTGTTGATGTGCTATACCTGTATCACCGGCTGGATGGTGCAGTATTTTGTCAATTCGGCAAAGGGGGATTTTGTAGGGCTGGATGCCGCCGGGATCTCCCAGAAGTTCCCCCAGATGCTGTCCGATGCCGGCAGTATGAGCCTGTATACCCTCATTATCATCGCTTTGGCGGCGGTGGTCTGCTCCTTTAGTCTGTAAAAGGGTTTGGAGCGTGTGACCAAGTGGATGATGCTGGCACTTTTGGCACTGCTGGTGGTTCTGGCGATTCACAGCTGCACTCTGGAGGGGGCAGGGGAGGGACTGAAGTTCTACCTGCTGCCCAGCTGGAGCAAGTTTATGGAGACAGGACCTCTGAACGTCATGGTCGCCGCCATGAATCAGGCCTTCTTTACCCTGAGTCTGGGCATCGGCTCCATGGCGATCTTCGGCAGCTATTTGGGGAAGGACCGGACACTGATGGGTGAGGCGGTAAACGTAGGGGTTCTGGATACCTTCGTGGCCTTCACTGCCGGACTGATCATTTTCCCTGCCTGCTCGGCCTACGGCGTGGAGGCAGACAGCGGCCCCAGTCTGGTCTTTGAGACGCTGCCCAATATCTTTAACCATCTTCCCGGCGGCAGACTTTGGGG
>CAZENN010000120.1:0-5833 GCA_964513605.1 uncultured Oscillospiraceae bacterium | reverse complement strand
CCCCCTAAAGTAGACTTTGGATATTTCCATGGTCTACTTTAGGGGGATCATATCATTGTGATATGAGACAGCCTATTACGTTATGGAGTGCTAGCGTGGACTGTAGGGGTAGCAATCTGCCGCCGGTGAGCCTGATTCGGTCGCCTGCACGTTCGGCGGTTAATAGCCGCAGATACAGTCTGTTGTTACCGCATGACTTGGTCCATGGAAACCCTCATTTGAAATATATCCCATTGATAACCCGAAAAGAAACAACCCCCGGCAGACTGCCGGAGGTTGGAGTTAAAGGGTATAATTCGTGATCACCAGATGCTCCACATCCCTTTGGTTGCGGCTGCGGACATTGTAGGTGTATTGCTTGTCAAAGCTGTGGATATGAAAATCCTTTTCGTAGAGACTGCGGATGTAGTCGGTATTTTTAATGATCAGCAGGAATTTGGCAGGGATTTCTTTCAGGGCATCCGCCAGCCGGGCCTGATCGTTTTTTCCAAAGGGACGCCCCTCGTAATCGGAAAATTCCGTGTCATAGGGAGGATCCAGGAAAAGGAAGTCTCCCTCCCGAAGCTCGATCTCGTGAAAGAATTCCTCAAAATCCATGCAGTACAGCTGGGTGTTCCGAAAGACCTTCCGAATTTCTCTGCTGAACATGTGGCTGATCTTGGCACCCATATCCTTCCGGTTGTAGGACATACCGCCGTAGGGAATGTTAAATTCTCCGTCTCCATTGTACCGGAACATGGAGCCGTAGCAGTACTCCCTGACAAAATAGAACACGGCACCGCGGTAGCTTTGACTCATCCCGGTGAGCCGCCCCAGATTCAGGTCGTTATACACTCCACGGAAGTAGACATAATATCCTGATGCAAAGCCGGTGATGAGATTTTCCAGCAGATCCTCCCGGGAGAAGGGGCGAGCCTCATGGTTGCGCAGGGTACGCAGGAATTTATCCGCCGCGCTTTTTTGGAGGCTGGCGTAAAAGCCCTCCGGATCCGGCATGAGATTTTTATCGAAGCCGGCCTTCCCCAGCCGGGACAGGAGCATGGCAATGGATGGCTCCAGCTGCTCCTGCGTGAGAAAACCGGTGGACAGCTCGTCAAACAGATCATACAGGGTATCCGCTTCGTTGCTCAGTGCGTTGCAAAGCCCCTGGAAGGTCTTGCTCAGAGCGTTTAAGCAGCGATGCAGCTCGAAATCCTGTGCCTGCACCAGCCGGTAAAAGTTCATCAAATCAGCGGAAATGTCATTGACCGCCGCTTCATCGGGGGCAAGGTGAAAGAAAAGGGCACCGCCTCCGAAAAATGGTTCCACATACCGCTGATATCTGGGAATCAGAGGCGCGATCCGATCCAGCTCCCGGGATTTACCGCCGGGCCACTTGATGATGGGGTTCATGGGCGTACCTCCCTTCCTGTCGGGTTAATTTTATAACCATTGATAAGTATAACAAAAACTTCGTATTTTGTAAATCCTTCCTGTGAGAAAAAGAAGTTTTTTTACATCTTGCACCCGGGGGAAGCCAATGGTATACTATTGCTAAGAAGGCTTGGTTACGGAGGAGGGAGCATCATGGAGCAAAGGAATGATCGCAGTCGATGGGGCTGGCTGTTGACCGCCGGGGTGATTTTCGGTCTGGAGATCCTCATTGCATTGTATGTGGACGATGCCTTCATCAGACCCTACGGAGGGGACATTCTGGTGGTGATCTTGCTGGGCTGTCTGGTTCGCGGCGTTTTCCCAAAAGGCGGACTGTGGCTGGGCGGCGGCATTTTCCTTTTTGCGGTGGCGGTGGAAATTGCCCAGTATTTTCATTTCGTGGACTGGATCGGTCTGGGGCATATCCCCTTTTTCCGAATCTTGCTGGGAACGAACTTTGCTTGGGGGGATCTGTGGAGCTACGGCGTAGGCTGTGTGATCTTCCTGCTGGTGGACTGGCTGTTTCACGATGGCGTGCTGAGCCGCCGTGAAAAGGCGGTCTGCTTGGGATATGGGCTGATCTGCTGGCTGATCTGCGATCTGTACTTACTCTTAAGGCTGGCTCCTTGGCTGCTGGTGCTGGTAATTCCTGCCTATCTGGGTGTGCTGATCTTTGCGGGAACACGGATACTGAAAACCAAAAGAAAGAGATGGAAGCTCTGCTATCATGGGGCAACGCTGCTGATAGCCTTCCAGATATCGGTTGGGCTTTCGGTGCTGTATCATCTCCTGCTGGCAGCCATGACGGTGCCGGGAGAGCCTTGGACGCTGATTTGGAGCATGGTGCTGTGCATTGTTTTGGAGGCGGTGATCTTCTGGGTGGGAATCATCTGCGTCTATTGCACCAGTGTTCAATTGGGTATCAAAAGAAGGGTCTACGGTGCTATTTGTGGATGGTTCCCGGTTTTGAACATCATTGCCCTGAATGTGATCCTTCACACGGTTTTTGAGGAAATGCGGCTGGAGTGTGAAAAAGAGAAAATCAATGAGGAGCGGAAGGATCAGCAGTTCTGCCGAACCAAGTACCCAATTTTGCTGGTCCATGGCGTGTTCTTCCGGGACAGTATGTACTTTAACTATTGGGGACGGATACCCGGTGAGCTGGAAAAGAACGGTGCCATCGTCCGCTATGGCAACCACCACAGTGCCGCCTCCATTGAAGACTGCGCTCTGGAGCTGACCCGGCGCATCAAGTACATCCGGGAGGAAACGGGCTGTGACAAGGTCAATATCATTGCCCACTCAAAGGGCGGTCTGGATTGCCGCTATGCCATCAGTGAGCTGGATGCCGCACCCTATATTGCGTCTTTGACCACCATCAATACCCCTCACCGGGGCTGTCTGTTTGCGGAATGTCTGCTCAATCGAATTTCACCGAAGATTCAAAATAAAGTGGCGCGAACCTATAATGAGACGTTGAAAAAGCTGGGTGACACAGACCCGGATTTCCTCACCGCCGTGGGACAGCTGACGTTCTCTGCCTGTAATGAGCTGAATAAAAAGCTGAAGCTGCCGCCGGAAAGTATCTATTGTCAAAGCGTAGGCTCCGTTATGAGAAGGGCAAAGGGCGGCAAATTCCCTCTGAATTTTTCTCACCATATCGTCCATTATTACGACGGAGAAAACGACGGTCTGGTGGGGGAGACCTCCTTCCCTTGGGGGCAGAGCTACACCTGCCTGCGCCCCACCGGCAAAAAGGGCATCTCCCACGGTGACGTAATAGACCTCAACCGCCGCAACATCCCGGGCTTCGACGTACGGGAATTCTACGTCCAACTGGTGCATGATTTGAAGGAGCGGGGGCTGTAGGGATCGGCCTCTGGACGATCCGAAACAAATTTGACCCTCGATGGGTCAAATTTGTTTCCGGGAGAACCAATAACCCGACAGAAAAGGTTAATGCCGAATATGTTGAAGATATAAATCTCCTGTTGAACCCTGTGACAAAAGGAAATCGCTGAAACTTTTAAAACAACTTTCAATAAAAAACTTTTTGCAACGTACACTTGCAATTTGCGGTACAATGTTCTATAATGAGTCTGTGCCGTATTTACGGGCTTGAACTGCTCACTCTTGCTCAGGGAGGTTATGAAATGAAACCCTTTTATGGAATCGATTTAACAAATAATAAGCGTAACGATGTGGCAAACGGCGAGAGATTTTTAGTTGCGGAACCCTCGACTGTGATGGCTCAGACTCTTGAAGGCTCCACGGAAAAGGCGGTCGAGACGTTTGAACAGACCAAGCTTCCCCTTGCTCTGCGAGTGTGTCAATGGATTTGCGGTGCTGTGGGTCTGGTTGTTGTCCTTGGGATTATGAAAGGTCTTGGGAAAAATGGAGATCTGTCCCTGGCGCAGGCCTATCAAAATGCGCCGTGGCTGTTTTGGCTGGGAGGTTTGTGCCTTGTTGCTTGGGCTATTTTGAAAATTGTAAGCAACAAGCGGGCAAAAACCGTGTTGGAAAGTGATGAAGGTGCCCAGGCGATCTCTCAATTGGAGACTATCTGTGACAGCGTATACAGGGAATTATCCGTTCCTGAGGATGCCCAGGATGTGGATGTACTTTCCTTTTTCTATAAGGAGAAGGATGGGGAAATCAAGGTTTGTGAGAAACCCATGCAGACGTATTCCCATGTGAATTGCGAGTTTAAAATGTTTGCCGACTCAGAAAATCTGTATCTGGCACATCTTGGGGGGAAGTTTGCCTTTCCGCTGTCCTCTCTGCAAGCGATCCGCACCGAGGATAAGAAAGTCAGGGCTTCCGGCTGGAATAAAGATGAGGAGCCGAATCAGGGGACCTATAAGCAGTACAAATTGACCACCGACCAGTACGGCTGCATCCATTCCAAGCCCTATTACATTCTGGAGCTTCAGTACGACAGCGAGATCTGGGGAATTTATTTTCCCTGCTATGAATTACCGGTGTTTGAGAAAATCACGGGTCTTCGGGTACAGTAAAGCATACAAAAAGATGCGGCTTCTTATGTTTTTTCGAGAAAATATATACATCAAAACAGTGGTGTGGTTTAATGAAATAAAGTGAGATGGCGGAAATGACCAGAATGGATTTTGATGATCAGTTAGATAATATGTTATCAGAAGCCGAAAACCTTATTCCAAATGAGAACTTACCCGATTTACCTTTTATCCCTGAAGCACCGGATGTTCACGATTGGCACAAATTTGAACATGATTTATGGGATAAAGGCGAAGAAATCAGGCAACTTATTTCAGATAGTAAGAAAAAACCAAACTGCGAACAAATCAAAAGAATTTGCGATATTTGCGCAAATCCCTTTGCTAAGCGGGGTAGACAAAGTTTTATTATGCTTTTAGGGAAAAAGTGCTATGTACAATATGCCCCTGTCATTGCACCATTCTTATCCGATGATGATATAGACGGACATGTTGTTGACACGCTATATAAGATGGGAACACCTGACTACATTTCTCAAATTCAGCCTCTCACCAACCATAAGCGCATTTGGATTAGAAATATCGCCAAGAAATATATCAATAAATATAGTTGAAAGGGGCTGTCTTAAATGATCGTTTTGAGACAATCCATTGTTGTTAGAATAAAGTTGTTATCCAAAACTAAGCGATGTGGTATACTGAAATAACGCGGTGATCGTATGGCGAATCGGGACTTGATGCTATCTGCACTCAAAGAACACACATTTCCACTACTAAAAGAGCAAGGTTTTACTGGCAAGTATCCAAACTTCAGCCGCAAACTCGATAACTGTATTGAACTCATCTCATTTCAAGCCAATAAATGGGGTGGCTCTTTTACGATAGAGGTATCCGCCATTTTCCCTAATTCACCCGATACAAATTACACACTATATGACGGTGTTACCGAAGATACTTTTGGTTTGGATGCCACAAACAGGAGATACCGCTTGCCCGGAATGTTCAACGGTTGGTTTTATTATCGGGATGTCTATCGCAAACGCACCTTGTTTTTCGGTAATATATATTACGATGTTCCGGAAAAGGAAGCTGCTAGTTTTATCCCTCAAAGAGGGTATAAATTAGTCCAGAAATTTGATAAAGATACAGCGGTACATATATGCGAAGAAATCAACGGACAATTTGGCAGGGCATATAAGTGGCTTGAGAACTTCAAAAGAGAACATCAGGAGAAATAAATCATGCCCCCTGCAAAAGCGCAAATCTATCCGCATTTTCGATTATGATTATTCTGCTCCCGGAGTGTGTTTTATTACGGTCTGCGTAAATGACAGAAAACCAATCCGGTGGAATGTAGGCGCAGCAGTCTGCCGCCCCTACATTAAGGTACATAGCCAGTAGATTAAGCCGTAGACTACGCTTGCAGACACACCGTAGACGATAAC
>CAZENN010000119.1:0-5837 GCA_964513605.1 uncultured Oscillospiraceae bacterium | reverse complement strand
CCGTTTACATTGGCACAACGCAGCACATAGTCGTCATTAAATGTATCTACACCACGAATATGAGCGTATAAACGTGCTGTATCCCCAACGCTTATTCTGCCATCGCCGTTAACATCCCCCAGAAGACGCAGCAGCACATCCTGAGATACATCAGTAGTACCAACTGTAATGGAATATTCCCTGGTCACATGGTTGGCTTTCGATGCCCGAAGCAGATATTCCCCGGCGGAAGCTTTGGTAAAGCAATAGATTCCATTGGTGCCTGTTGTGGTTACAGATTGGATCAGCTGATCCCCAGAGTATAGCTCCAAATTGACAGCATCCGTTTCCTCCCCCCGGCTGATTACCGCTCCGGATATCTGCACCCCCGTCTGCTCTGCCACTACCGTAATGAAGCCCGGATCTGTAACACCATAGACTTCCTCAAAAGCGGCATTGGCTCCTGAAAGAAAATGGATCGACACCGGATAGTCACCAGCAGGTGTATCCTCGGCAACAGCAAAAGTCAGCACGGCCAGTGTGCCATTTCCACTGTAATTCCCCAACGCATCCCATACAGTGGTTCGGTCATGGGACATGGTAAAATCCGAGACCTTGTTTTCGACAGACAGCAGTGTGAGATATTCGCTATTATAGGAGTAGTAAAGATTTAATGCCATGATGCCCGGGTTGTTTGTGATTGCAATATCGACAATTGCAATTTTTCCGGCAGCGGATTGTACATGATTGCCCGAAATTGTCAGGCTTTCGGTCTGCGCTGTTTCTACTGTAATCGTTCCCGGATATGTAATTGCATTGACCTCTTCAAAATCCGCATTGGCACCGGAAAGGAAATAAAGCGTGACCGGATACTCGCCAACAGGGGTATCTTCCGCAATGGCAAATGTCAAAGTTGCCAATATACCGTCTTCCTCATAATCCCCCACTGCATCCCATACGGTGGTTCGATCATGGGACATGGTAAAGTCCGAGACCTTGTTTTCGACAGATACCAGAGTTAGATATTCAGTGTTGTATGAATAGTAAAGATTCAATGCCATGATGCCGGGATTATGGGTCAATACAAGCTCCACTGTCACAATCTCACCGGCAAAGGATCGCTCACTGCTTCCAGAAATCGCAAACTGTTCAGATGCATGAGCGGTGTTACTCAACAGAAAAGGAAGAATAGCCAGAAGGGACATTGCCAATGCAATGATTTTTCTCATACCCAGCCTCCAATCCTACCTGGGACCCAACACCACCGAAGATACCCCGGTAATGGGATCCATACCAGCCAGATATTTACGGAGCATAGCCAGATCCACCGTACTGATTTGTCCATCTCCGTTGGCATCTGCCCCTGTCCCAATGTTCAAGGAAGACTCGCCTGTCACAGGGTCCATGCCTGACAAATATTGTCTCAGCATTGCCAAATCTACCGTTGTCACCTTTCCATCTCCGTTGGCATCACCGTACACCGACGCGATCACATTGAGCGTACCGGATACCCCCAGCATTTTAACTTCCTCAAAAGCATCATTGGACGCACTCATAAAAATCAACTGGATTTCGTATTCCCCTTCAGGTGCTTCCTCATTTATCTTAAATGTCAGTGTAAGGATGTTACCATCATCTGTGTAATTTTCAGTGCCATCCCATACATAGGAATTTCCCGGTGTCATAATCATGGAAGGGATTTTGTTCTCCGCAGAAACCAAGGTCAAATTCTGCGTGTCGTAACGCACCGCCGCCTGAAGGGCACTGAAACCCGGATTATTCTCAATTGCTACCTGAAGCGTTACATCTTGCCCTCGTGATGCGGTCTTGCTTTCCACCGTGATCCGGGGCAGATCCAGGTCCGGCTCTTCCTCAGCCTCAAGGATAACCTCAAAGCGGAATGTGCCGTAAGCGTTTTCGTTCCATGTATAGCAGCCAATCCCCGTCTGTGTCAGAGTCGGTTCCTGTGTGACCGTATAGGTATAAGAAACCGTATCCAGACGCGGCAGCACAACCTGCGTGGAGGCGGAACAGTTGTTGCAACTGCCGGTCAGGGTTCCCTGAATGGTTTGAGTAGGTGCTTTCGTCACCTGATAAGTATAGCTGTGTCCTGTAGGTTGGGTATCATCACTTTGATAGCTCTTGCCGCAAACAGAACAGGTATGCACGGTATAGCCCTGGGTCGTACAATCAGGCTTGATAACGGTTTGCTGATAGCTATGACCGGCAGCAGGCAGTACCACATCAAAATCATACACACCATACTGGGTTACCTTCCAGGTATACCGCCCCATTCCCTGACTTTCACAGCCCGGAACCGTCTGCACCGTATATGTGTAGCTTTGATCATCCAGAATCGGCAGAGGGACGGAAACGGCAGCCGTGCAAAATTCACAGCTTCCCACTAATACACCCGTGTTATCCAGAGTGGGAGATTGGGAAACACGATAACCATAGCTGTGGCTGCCGTCGCAGCCCTGCTCCCAGACCGCATACAAAATCGTATCCGCATCTGTTGTAAATTCATCTCCAGGCTGATAATCTGCCACCGATGCATTCGCAGTCAACGCCCAGCCTTTAAAGGTATATCCAGCTCTTGTAGGTGTGGTGGAGGTCAGCTGCAACGGTGCCAATTGCTTCTTGCTCTGGGACACCGGTGCGTTTGTACCGCCATTGGCGTCGTAGTTCAGGGTGTAGTATTTCGGTATCAAATCTCCGGTAGAAAACGTAAAGGAGGTTGGACCACCCAAGGAGGACCAAACAAGAACCGTATATGATTGGTTGCTTTCAAGAAGATTTACATCGATAACGGTGGAAAAGCGCATAAAATAGGTATAGCCCGACATTGTTTCTGTGGACTCATAGAAAGCCATATCCCACTGTCTCTTACCTACAAGCTCCGCCATGATATAGGCAGGCTTTTCATTACACACCAGCCAGCCCTTCAACTCAATATGATCATACTTAGTATAGTGACCGGTTGGGGTATCCAAATGGATTTTCCAGTCGGTGGAAGGTTTGGTATCAAAAGAACCATCGTAAAGGTAAGCACCACTGTTGAGGTTGGTGAAGATATGGTAATTATAAGTTTGATCGGCGGTCAATTTATCGGCTTCTATCACACCGTTGAACCGCTTGAAATACTGGTACTGCGGATATTGAGCCGCTTCATCCGGACTGTCCCACATTCCTAAGCTGATCTGCCCATAGCCATCAATGTTGCACAGAACATAACTGACAGGCTCATTACTGGCTATCCACCCTTTCACCTCAATATTATTATCGAGACCATAGCTTCCGCTGGGGTAGTCCATGTAAACAACAGGTGCTGTAGGAGTGGGATTGGGATTACAGGTTGTGCAGGAGCTCACAGTTTTTGTGCCGCCAGTATATCTTATAGCGCCACAGGAACATTTCTGGTACTCCTTGTGAGGATGTGCTGTTTCGTAGTAAGAACCGGAATAGCTGTGCGTATGTGGCAAACTTCCGGAACCAGTCCCTGTTAATGTATTTCCTGAAAGATGATAGGCATATGTGGTTATACTTTTCAATTCTGACATAGATATCGATCTATCCCATTTCACCTGACAAGGTCCGTAATTATTACAATCAACATATGTAACCGTATCACCGTTGACTGCAGTGATAAAAATTGAGTGTGCGTTGTTTCTTACACGCACATAGTCACCAGCATAGAAACCATCAATATTGGATGCAGTATAATAAATCCAACTACCATGCGATGCTTTTGTCCCAACATCCGGTATGCTTCCGAAGGTAAGATACGCCATTTTGTTTGCAAATCCATAACACTGCCCACCATATTTCACCTCATCCAGGTAAAATTTGCCGCAGTCACAAGAGCAGTTAGCTGCACAGCTATATGTACAGCTACATTTTTTCGACCCTGTTCCTTCGTACCCAACAGAATTATATCCATTCCAATACTCTTCATCCCGATAAACCGTCTTCAAATATGCAATCTTATTAGCAAACTCACTCTCGTTCAGTGTCGCTGCCTCTGTCCGCATTGTTATCACAGGCAGCATCGTCACAAGCAAACACAGCACTAAAAAGACATTCAATACACGTTTTGATTTTTTCATCATGCACCTCTCCTTTTGATATTTTAAATTCTGTTTTTCGTACACACCCCCATCAGCAAAGATAGGAGTATTTGTTACCATAATACCCCATTCCACGTCCAAAGTCAATGCCTTTAGGAATGTTTTTTTGTCGCTTCCTATAATAGTTTGTGTTATTGACAAAATCACCCTAAGATAATGTGGAGGTGAAGTTATGAGCAGTATTGCAATAAATTTGGGACAGCGCATTCGGCAGCTGCGGAGTGAGCGGAAAATGAGTCAGGAGGAGCTTGCTTTCAAGGCCGGTATCAGTCCTGCTCATTTGGGTCAGATTGAACGGGCAATAAAAAACCCCACCGTTGATACGGTGGGAAAGATCGCAGCAGCCTTGAACGTACCCATGACTGCCATGTTTTCCAATGATCCACTTTCCTCATCCGCTGTTTCTGGCAGCACAGTAGAGAAAATCAACATCCATTTGATGGTAATGTCTGAGGAGGAACAGCGAGACATTCTGAGAATCATTCGGATTCTCCACAATTATGAGCGCAAAAAGGATCCTTAATACAGTCCATTCAGCAAAAAAAGCTCCCATCCGATGACCGGAAGGGAGCTTTTCATTGGTCTTTTTACTTTTCTTCTGCATGACCGCCACAGCCGCAGCTGCATCCTCCGCATTGGGAGGAGCAGCCGCCATCGGGGCAGCCGATGCACTTTTTGCCGCTCTTTTTTGCCTTGATGATATACAGGGCAGCCAGACCGACGATCACAACGATGACACCAATGGCGATCCAGGTTTCATATCCCATTTTATGTTCCTCCTTGCAAAGTTGATTGGCAGAATGGAATTACTTTCCGCTGAGGGCGTATTCCTTGCGCAGCTTGGCATCGGACCGGCGGCACAGAACCACCACAACGGCAGCCATTGCCAGCACAGCGATACCGCCCAAAACAGTGGGCAGAAGGCTCAGGGATGCGGCGTCGGTGAACAGGGTGCCAAAGGTATAGACCAAGTAGCCCACGCTATAGCCCACGCCCAGCTGCAGAGCGATGCCGCCCCAGAGCCACTTGCGGCTCTTCATCTCGGAGTTCATTGCGCCCATAGCCGCAAAGCAGGGAGGGGTGAACAGGTTGAACATCAGATAAGCCAGTGCGGCAACCTTAGTGATGGCGAATGCCATTGCCACCTCTTCGCCGGCACCTTCCATCAGAGCCAGCTCTTCGGTGTCGATCAGGTTCTCAAGACCCACGAAGCAGACAGCCAGGGTGCCAACCACGTTTTCCTTGGCAATGAAGCCGGTGACGGCTGCTGCTGCCAGCTCCCAGCTGAGGACACCCACAATGGGCACCAGCAGATAGGCAAAGGGACCGGCAATGGATGCCAGAATGGAGGAGTCCGCAGTCTCAGCCACCTGGAAGCTCCAGGTGAAGGTCTGCATCAGCTGTACAGCAGTGTTGCACAGCAGGATGATGGTAGCGGCCTTAACGATGTAAGCCCACCCACGGCTGCACATGGTCTTGAAGGCTCTCCACAGGGAGGGAACCTTGTACTCCGGCAGCTCCATGATGAAGAAGGACTTTCTAACCTTGTGACCGGCGATCTTATTGACCAACAGGGCACCCAGGAAGATCAGCAAAATGCCGGAGAAGTACATCAGGGGGCTGACCCACCAGGCATTATCAAAGAATGCGCCTGCGAACAGGCTGATGACCGGCAGCTTTGCGCCGCAGGGCATGAAGGGCGTCAGCATGGCAGTGGCTCTGCGCTCACGC
>CAZENN010000118.1:0-5858 GCA_964513605.1 uncultured Oscillospiraceae bacterium | reverse complement strand
GAGTTGGGATGAGATCATGGCAGACCCGGAGTACAACAAGCAGATGCAGGCTGTTGTGCAGTCTCGACTCAGATCCGCTAAGAATGCGGAAGAGTCTCTGGCTAAAATGGCCCCTGCTCTGGAGGTGCTTGCTCGAAAGCACGGTCAAGATCCGGCAAACCCGGATTACGATGCACTCGCAAAAGCGATCAATGACGATGATGCTTACTACGAGGATAAAGCTCTTGAGATGGGCGTATCCGTTGAGACAGCTAAGCGCATGGATCAGCAAGAGCGAGATACGGCTAGACAGCAGCGAGAGGAAGCACGAAACCTGGAACAGCAGAAGCTCCATGACCACTTTGTGAAGCTGGAGCAACAGGGTGAGGCCCTGAAGAAGGTGTTCCCTAAGTTCGACCTCCGCACCGAACTGCAGAATCCGGCATTTGCCAGAATGGTGGCACCCGGCCAAGGCATTATGAGCGTTGAGGATGCTTATAAGGCCGTACATCGCAAGGAAATCGAAGCCGCTCAGTCGCAGGTGATAGCGCAACAGACGGCACAGAAGATCTCCAATGCAATCCAAGCCGGTTCTCGCCGCCCTGATGAAAATGGTACATCTGGTCAATCCGCTTCCGTGACTACATTCGACTACTCAAAGGCAAGCCGTGAACAGAGAGAAGCTCTCAAGAGAGAGATCCGTGCGGCTGCCGCTCGTGGGGAGAAGTTGTATCCCGGAAGATAAGGTATACATTTCTCCTCGCCACATTACGGAAGGAGAAAACTACCATGTTTAACGAAATCATCAACAAGTTCAATCTGCAGCTGTTCGCTGAAGCCGGTACTCTGGTCAACGCCACCGGCTCCTATGTCAACGCCTATGATGGCACTACTCAGGCCTTCGAAGGTGTGAACACTCTGTCCGGTGAGCTGAAGACCTTCTATGATACTGAGCTGTTGGAGAACGCTCGTGTAGAGCTGTTCTATGCTCAGTTCGCCAAGAAGCAGGCCCTGCCTGCCAACCACGGCACCACCGTGGAGTGGCGTAAGTGGAACACCTTCGCCAAGGCCGGTCAGCTCCAGGAAGGTGTTATCCCCACTGGTCAGAAGTTCGGCATGAGTTCCAAGACCGGCTCCATCAACCAGTACGGTACCTATGCCACTGTCTCCGACAAGCTGGAAATGCGCGCCTATGACGATGTCATCCTGGGCGCAACCGAGGAAATGGGCGCATCCGCTGCCGAGACTCAGGAGACCCTGATCCGTGATGCTCTGCTGGTCAACACCAATGTGCTGTACTGCGACAACATCACACTGGCTGACGGCTCTGTTGCTGGCACTCCCACTGCTCCCAATGAGATGGAAGCATCCGCAACTGTCATGTCCATCCTGTCTCCCGACATGGTCGCAAAGGCCGTGACCAAGATGAAGAAGGACCGTGTGCCTACCATCAACGGCAAGTATTATGCCGTCATCCATCCCTCCGTGGCTTACGATCTGCGTAAGAGCAAGGAGTGGATCGAGGCTCACAAGTATGCAGCTACCTCCGAGATCTTCAATGGCGAGATCGGTGAGCTGCATGGCTGCCGCTTCATCGAGAATGTCTTCGCTCCCATCCTGGGTGGTGACTACAATAACAAGGCTTCCACCAAGACCTATGCCACCTACTTCTTCGGCAAGGATGCTTTCGGCATCATCGATCCCGAAGGCGGTGCGCTGGAGATGATCGTCAAGGACAAGAGCCAGGTCGGCGGTCCTCTGAACCAGTTCAGCACCATCGGCTACAAGTTCGAGACTAATGGTGCTACCATCCTGTATCCCGAGCGTGTGCTGCGTGTCATGAGCTGCTCCAGTTTCAGCGCAACTGACGATGAGAACTAAATCCGTGACTCTGGGGGGCAAGGCGAAAGCCCTGCCCCCTAACTTATTAGGAGGAATAACCAATGGCTAACAATGAAAACAAGGCTTCCAAGGCAACTGAGGAGGTCAAGGACAATCGTGTAGAGGTGTTCGTACCCAAGGGCTACGCAAACGATGAACCGAACCTGTTCGTCAGTGTCAATGGTGTCAACTACCTGCTTCCCAAGGGTAAGAAGTCTCTGGTGCCTGCCCATGTGGCTGCAGAGATCGAGAGATCCAAGAAGGCTCAGGAGAGACTTGATGAGAACATTGAACAGATGCTGGAAGCATCCAAATAATCGAGGGAGGCTCCGCAGCCTCCCTTTTTTAGATAGGAGTGAAGACCAATGACAATCGCTGAAGCAATTTCTAAGGTCGATGCTTTGAAACCCAACACCTATACCCCGGAAGACAAGATCGGCTGGCTGTCCAACCTGGATGCCAGAGTGAAGAGACAGATCATCGATGCCCACGAAGGTGGTCCCGATATCATCTTCTATGGCTATGATAGTCTGCTCGACCAGGAGACGGAGCTGTTGGTCCCGGCTCCCTACGATGAGATGTATCTGCGGTGGCTGGAAGCAATGATCGACTACCACAACAGCGATGATGACCGATTCAACAATGCCATCATCCTGTTCAACAATGCCTATGAAGGCTACAAGAAGCACTACACACGCACCCATATGCCCAAGAGCGGTGGCAATCGGTTCATTTTCTGACAAGGAGGGATAGAGCATGGAGTATCCTACTCTCAATGTGAAGCAAAAATCCAGACAGATGTCGGATGCCTTCCTTGGCTATAACCACAATCTGCGCATCGATGACAGTGAGTTCTATGACATGAAGAACATGACCTCCGACTACTACCCTGTCCTCGCTCCCAGAAAGAAGCGAGGTGTCTACAAGGACGGCATCACTGCCAACGGTATCATTGCTAAGGACAACCTTTGCTATGTAGACGGCTCTGCCTTCGTCATTGGAGAAGACCGGGTAGAGATGGGCCTGTCCGATAGCACCAAGGATCTGATATCCATGGGTGCTTATGTCATCATCATGCCTGACAGGAAGTACATCAACACCATCAAGAATGGCACAGAAGAGTACGAACACGGAGATATCGATGCGGACTATACCAGCGTAGCGGATGTGGATTTTCAACTGTGTACGCTGACAGGCGATTCCTACGAGGATGCAACGGTATCTCCCACGGCACCAGAGTCTCCTGAGAATGAGCAGCTATGGATCGACACCTCCTCCACACCGCATACCCTCAAGAAGTATTCCGAGGCCAATGCAATGTGGGTGAGCATTGCGACCACCTACATCAAGGTATCCTCCACAGGGATCGGCAAGAACTTCAAGCAGTACGATGGTGTAAAAATCTCTGGCATTACCGCAGACGGATTGACCGACCTGAACAGTGCTCACGCCCTCTGGGGCTGTGGTGATGACTATCTTATCATCACCGGCATACTCGATGCGGTCACTACCCAAACAGTGGAACAAGGAGTCATCACGGTCTCCAGAAAGATGCCCACCATGGACTTCATCGTGGAGTCCAACAACCGTCTATGGGGGTGCAGATACGGCACTAACGAGGATGGTGATGTGGTCAACGAGATCTATGCCTGCAAACTGGGTGACTTCAAGAACTGGAACTGCTTCATG
Source organism: uncultured Oscillospiraceae bacterium (assembly GCA_964513605.1). Lineage (GTDB taxonomy): Bacteria > Bacillota > Clostridia > Oscillospirales > Oscillospiraceae > Faecousia. The sequence continues at coordinate 2,309 of CAZENN010000118.1, read as the reverse complement.
AATCTGTCCACCGACAGCTATACGGTTTCATGCGGTACTGACGGCCAGTTTACCGGGGCCATCACGCACCTTGGCTATCCTCTGTTCTTCAAGGAGAACTGCGTTCACAAGGTGTATGGTGACTATCCTGCGAACTTCCAACTCCAGAACACCGCTTGCCGTGGTGTGCAGAGAGGAAGTCACAGAAGCCTTGCCATCGTCAATGAGTATCTTTATTACAAGTCCGTCAATTCTGTATGCGTTTATGACGGTTCTCTGCCGGTGGAGATGTCCACGGCACTTGGAGAAACCCACTACAGCAATGCGATTGCCGGTGCGCATGGCAATAAGTATTACATCACAATGAAAAGCGCAGATGGCACATACCATCTGTTCGTATATGATACGGCGAAGGCAATGTGGCACAAGGAGGACAACCTCCACGCTGATTGCTTCTGCTCGTATATGACGGAGGTGTACGCCATTGACCATGACACGAAGCACATCATTACCATGCTTGGCTCCGGCACATCGGACAGCCAGAGGGTGCCGTGGATGGTCGAGACCGGCCTTTGGGGTATGTCATTGCCGGACATGAAGTACATCTCCAGATTGCTGGTGCGAATGTCTCTGGAGATCGGTGCCAAGGTGGAGATCAGCATCCAGTACGATTCCATTGGCGATTGGGAGCAGGTGTGCCAGATGACGGTGACGAGCCTTCGCAGCTTCGCTGTTCCTGTTCGTCCAAGGAGATGCGACCACTTCCGAGTCCGTATCGAAGGTGAGGGAGAGGGTAGGATTTACTCCATCACCAAGACCATTGAGCAAGGAAGTGATGTCTCATGAGTGTGAATATTCGATACCCAAACATCACAGCACGGACAGAGAGGGAGCAGATAGCACAGATCAAGAGTTATCTGCACCAACTTGTGGAGCAACTCAACTATGCACTGCCCAACCTTGGCACTGGGGATGGGTCAACACAGTCCACAGAGACAAAGTCCACAAGTACCTACGAGGTGCAGGGTGGGGAACTGTCCTACTATGAATTGAGATCCTTGATCATTCAGGAACTGCAGGAGATTGATACTAAGTTCGATCAACTCTCAGAAAAACTATCTGACGATGTAGATGGGGCTGTGGATACAGCATTGGAGGAAAACGGCAGTGCTATAGCCACACAGGCAGCACAGAAGATCTCGTTCACTCTGGACGAAGACGGAAATCTTTACTACGAAGTGGAGGAATAACAATGGCAGTAACAAGCACGAACAATCTGCGGCAGGGGTCTAAAGGCAGTGATGTCTCCGAGCTGCAGGAGCTGCTGAATAGCACCGGCAACTATAACCTGGAGGTCGATGGCAGCTTCGGCCCCAAGACATTGGCGGCGGTAAAGGATTATCAGTCCAAAAACGGACTTACGGTGGATGGTGTTGTCGGAACCAAGACCTGGGGTGCTTTGACCAGCGGTGCAACAAAAAACACAACTGGCTCGAATGCTGGCACTACTGGTGCTGCGAAAGCCACAGCCACCAATAATGGGCAAGCCGCTACCCAATCGGCTACCCCTGTTACATCTCCCGGTGGTGTCACATATGGTGATTTCTACTATGACTCCTATACCCCCAGTGAGACGGTACAGCAGGCCGAGGCCCTGCTTCAGCAACAAATCGCAAGCAAACCTGGAGACTACACACCTGTTTGGCAGGATGAGGCTGATGCCTACCTGAGCCAGTACCAGAACAGAGACCCCTTCTCCTATGACTTCAACTCCGACGCCCTGTATCAGCAGTACAAGGATAACTACATCCTCCAGGGCCAGATGGCTATGATGGACACCATGGGTCAAGCTGCAGCCATGACTGGTGGCTACGGCAACTCCTATGCACAGACCGCCGGTCAGCAGGCATACAATCAGTATTTGGGTCAGCTGAATGAGATTATGCCGGAGCTGTATAGCATGGCCTATGACCGCTACAACCAGGAGGGTCAGGAACTGCTCGATATGTACAATCTCTACATGAATCGTGAGGCACAGGAACGCAGCAACTACCAGGCCGATCTGAGCAATTGGTTCTCCATGCTCGATTACTATACCGACAACTACAACACCCTCTATGATCGTGAGCACAGCGATTGGGAGACTGGCTACAACACTGCTTGGGATGAGTATCTTACTAGCAGAGACGAGGCATTCACAGCTGAACAGAACGCCCAGAGCCGGGAATTCACCGCAAGTGAGAACGATAAAGATCGTGCAGCGACCGAAAAAGCCAATGCCAAGAGCGACCTCATTAACCTGATAACCGCTACCGGCTATGAGCCTACGG
>CAZENN010000117.1:0-5939 GCA_964513605.1 uncultured Oscillospiraceae bacterium | reverse complement strand
GTCAGTTAATTTTAAAAGATACCCGTTTTATCGTGGTCAGGCGCCACGGCCCGCTATTCCAGCCTCACTACCCCCGTCGAAACCAGTACGGCCCCATGTTTGAAGCTAATGAATTAGAATGCATTGTGATGAGGTCGCTATGGGCCGATGTGATACCATCGACCCATAGCGAAAAGTTCTCTTAGAATCTTCCGTAGGGATCCGGGAGCTTATTGGGTTCCGGATAAGTTTCGCCATGGGTATCTACGGTAATAGAAGAAATTTTTTGATCTGTCAGAGGGCGGTCGGAACCGTCAGTCTTAACAGCGGCAATAGCATCTACAACATCCAGTCCGGCAGTCACTTTACCAAAGGCAGCGTACTGACCATCCAGATGCTTGGCGTCTTCGTGCATAATAAAGAACTGGGAACCGGCAGAGTTAGGGGAGGAAGAACGAGCCATGGAGAGGACACCCCGCTTATGGCGCAGTTCATTTTTGATGCCGTTGAAGAAAAACTCTCCCTTGATGCAATAGCCGGGACCGCCCATACCGGTACCCTCCGGACAGCCACCCTGAATCATAAAGCCGGGGATGACACGGTGGAAAATCAGCCCGTCATAATAGTTGTGATTGGCTAGATCGATAAAATTATACACGCTCTGAGGGGCTTTATCAGGGTAAAGTTCTCCTTCGATTACGCTGCCGTTTTCCATTGTGATTTTGAAAGTAGGGTTCATCTTAGTATCTCTCCTTCATGGCACGGTCGATCTGACGCTTCGCATCCCGTTCTGCCGCTGCCTGTCGTTTATCATATAGCTTTTTGCCCTTACACAGACCAACCTTAACTTTGACCCGACTGCCTTTAAAATAGATGGATAATGGGATCAGAGAATATCCATCCTGCTTGACCTTTCCGAACAGACGCATGATCTCACGCTTGTGCATCAGCAGTCTACGGGGACGTCTTGAGTCTACATTAAAACGGTTTCCGTGGTCATAGGGGGAGATGTGCATCTGGTTCAGAATCAGCTCGCCATTCTTAATGCCACACCAGGCGTCCTTCAGGTTTAGAGTCCCTTGGCGGATGGATTTTACTTCCGTTCCACACAGTTCGATACCGGCTTCCATTTCTTCTTCGACAAAATACTCATGGTAGGCTTCTCGGTTTCGGACCATTACCTTAATGCTTTCTTTTTCCAAATGCTCACCTCCTAGCTACTATCATTATACCATGCTTGTCAAGGCATAAAACAGCGAAAAATCAATCAAACAGAAAGTGATAAAGTGCTTCTGTGGTGTCAAAAGAGAATTTACAAAGTGTTCTCATTTCCCGGGCAATATCCGGAAATTCTGTTTTGCCCCAACCGGCAAAGGCCACCGATACATCCAATGGCTGTGCCATTTGGCAGGCAAGTTTCATATCATCTACCACAAGAAGCTCCTCCGGTCTCAGATGATATCGCTGCATAATATCCAGAAGGGGATAGGGGTTGGGTTTTTGCTGCTCCTTTGGAAGATCGCAGCCATATACGGCATCCGGCTGTATTCCAAAATGGGCTTCATAGTCCCGAGTAATATTCTTTACACTGGAATGGGACACGACACAGATAAGCCCACCAGCCTGCTTCTGCTGCTGTATGATTTTGTGTATTCCGGGGAAAGGAGTAGGGACATGGTTGCGGACATATTCCATCCAGTCCTGATATTCTTCCTGCAGCTCTGCATCGGTAAAGCGAAAGCGTTGGCGACACATATCCACAAAGCCCAATTCATGGCATCCCTGTACATATTCTTCTAAGGTAAGGGTTGCTCCGGGGCGAAGACGGCGAAGTGTCAGACAAAAACAAGGGTATCCAATGGTTGTTTCACTTTGGACTACGGTTTCATCGTGATCAAGAATAAGACAGGGGTATTTCATGGTATGTTCCGTCCTTGTCGGTATATGATTGCTATATTATATCAGGTATTGTACGGAGGCGCAACCACGAAATTCCTCTTGCTATATCCGAACAAATGTGCTACAATATCAACAGAGATATGGAGGTAGACATATGGACCAGACGAAGATTTTTCCCGTTGATGTGATCTGTGTGTGTTCTGCCGGTGGCGATATTCGCCCATTAAGAGTGCGCTTAGAACTTGATGACCATCAGCTTCAGAGAATCGATATTGCTGAAATCGTCAGTGTCAGAAAAATTCAGTATGTTGGTATTGAGGCTCAGGTTTTTTTATGCCGTGCCTTTGTGCAGGAAAAGGTTCTGCTTTTTGAATTGAAATACACCATTCGTACTCATACTTGGTGTTTAATGAGAAAGGTGTATTGAAGATGGCACAGCGCGTTATTTTTCATGTGGATGCTAACAGCGCGTTTCTTTCGTGGTCTGCGGTATATCGTCTGAAGGTGTTGAGAGAACAGGTGGATCTGCGAGAGGTTCCTTCTGTGGTGGCAGGTGATAAAGAGGCTCGCCATGGCATTATTTTGGCTAAAAGCACCCCGGCAAAGAAATACGGCATTCAGACGGGAGAACCGCTGTTTCAAGCATTGGAAAAATGTCCTCATTTACAGGTCGTTTCGCCGGATTATGAATTGTATGTGCAGGCCTCTCGAAACTTTGTGGAGATGCTCAGGCGATTCAGCCCTAAAGTGGAGCAGTATTCCATCGATGAAGCCTGGGTGGATATGACCGGTACGCAGCGTCTGTGGGGACCGCCACGATTGGCGGCAGAGCAGATGCGCAGGCAAATCTATGAGGTGCTGGGATTTACTGTAAATATAGGAATCTCATCTAATAAGCTCCTGGCAAAGATGGCAGGTGATTTTGAAAAGCCCAACAAGATTCATACCCTGTTTCCGGAGGAGATAGCACAGAAAATGTGGCCTCTCAAGGTGCGTGAGCTGTTTCTGGTAGGTTCTAAGACAGAAAAAAAGTTAAACCGTCTGGGAATCTATACCATTGGCGAGCTTGCGGAAGCGGACGGTGGTTTTATTCGCCGTAAGTTGGGAAAGCACGGGGAAACTGTTTGGCACTTTGCAAATGGTCGAAATGCTGATGCTGTAACGCCGGAGCCGTCAGAAAATAAAGGCTATGGAAATTCAGTGACCACTGCCCATGATATTGTCACAATACAGGAGGCGCATCAGGTACTGCTTAGCCTTTGTGAAACGGTGGCTGCGCGGATGCGTAAGGATGGGCAATGCGGCAGCTGTATCTCGGTCCATTTGCGAACCAATGGCTTTGAGCATCTTTCTCATCAGGCAATGCTTTCCGGTCATACCAATATAACGGACGAGATTTATGAGAATGCCTGCAGAATTTTTGACGAGGCTTGGGATCGTGTTACGCCCTTGAGACAGCTGGGGGTTCAAATGACAAGATTATCCCACGAACCTTACCAGCAGTATGATCTGTTTTCTGATCTGACGCCTCAGCAATATGAACGAAAAATTCGTCTGGATGAGACTGTGGATGCTCTGCGTGATAAATTCGGAGAAGATGTGATCCGCCGTGCAAAATTTGCCCAAACCCCCGGAGCACATATGGCAGGAGGATTGGACAAGGCCAGACGGACAGGTATTACCAAACCACTGCCAAAGGAATTTTAAATTTTTCCATGGATGGCACGGATCAAAACGTTTCTATGGGAGAATAAATGAACAAAGGACTTGATTTTTTGGAATTTTATCGTATGATGAGAAGAAAAAAATCAGGGGTGCGTTTATGACAAAAAATAATCACTGGGTCAGTGTTTGGGGAAATGCGGTCAGTGTTGCGGAAAACCGTCCGGAACGTTACGCAAAGAATATTACCATTCGCTATCCTATTCATATTCCCTTTTCCGGAGAAGCTCTGCGGTTGACCTTCGACAATTATTGTGGAACAGAAGCGATAACTCTTAATAAAGTAACCGTATTTTATGGCGGACGATTTTATCCGGTGTTGTTTCACAAGCAACGCCATGCCTGTATACCAGCAGGAGAAAACATAGTATCCGATGCTCTTGAGATCGAACTGCGGGAGGGAGAGGTGATCCAAGTCAGTTTTTATCTGGCGGATTTTACACTGATGCGTTCCGTGGTGTTTACCTGTGGTCCGTTGTCTGAGGGTGTTTACGCCAATGGGGATGAAACGGAAACGCTCCATCTTGATCGTGATACCTCCAGAAGTACACACCTGTTTTATTTTCTCAGCAATGTATCTGTGTTGACGCAAAGTGATAACCGTACAATTGTATGCTACGGCGATTCTATTACCGCCCAGGATTGGCCGGATGAATTGGCACTGCGATGCTTTCGTGAGGGGTATCATCATACCGCCATCATTCGCAGGGCGACATCAGGTTCCCGTATCCTCAGAGAGTACCACTGCCTGACCTACGAATCCTATGGCTTGATGGGGAGCAACCGCTTTCATCATGAGGTGCCGACAGATGGTGCGGATACAGTGATCATTCAGCAGGGAATCAACGATATTATTCATCCGGTAGGGGAGAAGGTAAATGTTTTTCGTCCCATGAGTGATCTGCCTAACGTGGAAGAGCTGGTCGAAGGTCTAAAAGCGTACATTGCACAGGCCCGAGAGTATGGTTATAAAGTTTATGTGGGCACTCTGCTTCCTATGGGTGGCTGGCGGACAGATGCGCCCTTCCGTCAGGAGCTGCGCCATGCTTATAACCATTTCATTCGTACCACTGACCTGATCGATGGGTGTATCGACTTTGATCAAGTGGTTCGAGATCCGCAGAACCCTGACTGGTTTTTACCGGAATATGATTCGGGAGATCACCTGCATCCCAGTCCTGCCGGATACCGCCGAATGGCTATGGAAGTTCCGGCAGAGCTGCTTCTGTAAGCATCTTAGATGTTTGGAAAGTAAGCGTAAAACAGCACAATATAAAACCCGCCGCCTTCGAGGGACAGTTCTCGTAGGCGGCGTTGCTATTCATTTCAAGAATCCAGACGAAGCATGGATATTTATTGATTTATGTGAGATTTCGTCTGGTATCCTGCCACAATTGATTGATTTAAGGCACATTGAGCCCTCAACCGGAATATAAAAATGATAGGACTATCTGTGCCGTGGCTTTTATCAAGGACACGGATTGTCCGGGATAGGTGATAGGGGGAGTATGAAATGGGAAAACGTGTATTTTTAGGTGTGGGTCATGGCGGGGCTGATCCCGGGGCGGTAAAGTTCGTTCGGGAGGCGGAAGCCAACCTGGTCATGGCTCTGGCTGCGAAGGAGTACCTGGAAGCGCGTGGTGTTATTGTGGGGATTTCACGGATCAATAACGAAGATGATCCGCTTACCGAGGAGATCGAGGAGGCCAACGCATTTGGTCCTGATCTGGCTGTTGATATCCACAACAACGCAGGCGGTGGTGATGGATGGGAGGCACTAATCCAGACGAATGGCTACGCAACCAAGAGCAAAGACGCTGCCCTGGCCATTGAGAAGGAAGTCAAGGCCCTTGGTCAGCAGAGCCGCGGACTGAAAACCCGGCTGAACAGCTCGGGTACTGACTACTTTGGATTCCTGAGGAAGGTCAAGGCACCTGCGATCATCGTTGAAGGTTTCTTTGTGGACAATAAGACTGATACCGAAAATTTTGACACGAACGCAGAACAGCAGGCTATGGGCTGCGCTTATGCCCGGGGTATTCTGGCACACCTTAATATCGATGATTCTGATCGGGAGGTGCGGTACCCCTTTAAGGCAAAGGTGACGGCATCAGTCCTTAATATCCGCAAGGGTCCCGGTACCGGCTATGCCATTGTCGGCACCATCGAAGATCAGGGCGTTTATACCATTATGGAGGAAAGCGGCGGTTGGGGCCGTCTTAAAAGCGGCGCAGGCTGGATTTCCATGGCGTACACCAAGAAGATATAAACCTTGGTAAAATAAGAGGGAGTCACCCTCATTTCAAACAATAAAAAAGCGAAGTGTCCTTAAAGGATTA
>CAZENN010000116.1:0-5974 GCA_964513605.1 uncultured Oscillospiraceae bacterium | reverse complement strand
TAAGCGGCTGTAGACCGTCAGAGGCATCCCTTTGACGAAGACAGCCCATCAACAATTCTATGATTTATCAGGAGTTCTTTCATGCTTGAAAAATTGCAAGCCGTTTCCAATCGATATGAGGAGCTTTGCGCCAAATCGGAGCAGCCGGATTTTTATGCGGATCCCAAGCAGGCGGCAAAGCTGCTTCGTGAAAAAAATGACCTGCAGCCCATTGTGGAGGCATACCTTGCCTACTGCCAGACGGAGCAGGATCTGTCCGATGCCCAAGAGCTGATGGCAGACCCGGAGATGAAGGAGCTTTGCCAGCAGACCTATCAGGAGGCAAAGCAGAAACAGGAGGAGCTGTACCGTGAGCTGCAGCTTCTGCTGCTGCCCAAGGATCCCAACGATGATAAAAGCGTCATCGTGGAGATCCGGGGCGGTGTGGGCGGCGAGGAAAGTGCCCTCTTTGCCCACAGCCTGTTCCGGATGTACTCCATGTACGCCGCCCGGATGGGGTGGAAGATCGAGCTGCTCAACTACAACGATACGGAGCTGGGCGGCGTGAAGGAGGCAGACTTCATCGTGGCGGGCAAGGGTGCCTACTCCCGATTGAAGTATGAATCCGGTGTCCATCGGGTCCAGCGTGTGCCGGAGACCGAGTCCGGGGGCAGAGTCCACACCTCCACCGCCACCGTTGCGGTGCTGCCGGAGATGGAGGAAGTGGATGTGCAGATCGACCCGGGGGATATCGAAATGCAGGTCTACCGTGCCTCCGGTGCCGGTGGTCAGCACGTCAACAAGACCAGCTCTGCCGTGCGGCTGATCCACAAGCCCTCGGGGATCGTGGTCGCCTGTCAGGAGGAGCGGAGCCAGCTGCAAAACCGGGAAAAATGTATGCGGATGCTGGCCTCCAAGCTTTATGAGATCGAACAGGAGCGCATTGAGTCCGAGCATACGGGTCTGCGCCGCAGTCAGGTAGGAACCGGTATGCGTAATGAGCGAATCCGCACCTATAATTTCCCCCAGGGACGGGTGACCGATCACCGGGTCAATCTGACACTGTATAAGATCGATACCATCATGGACGGGCATATCGATGAGATCATCGATGCATTGGCAACCGCCGATCAGGCGGAGAAGCTGAAAAATGCCCAGTCGTAAAGGAGCATTATGGAATTTATCACACATTCCCCGGAGGAAACGGAGCGGCTGGGACAGGCTCTGGCATCGTTGCTGACGGCTGGGGATATCATCGCCTATCGGGGGGACTTGGGGGCAGGAAAGACCGCCTTCACCCGGGGGCTTGCCAAAGGTCTGGGTTGTACCGAGCCGGTGACCAGCCCCACCTATACCATCGTCAATGAATACCTGTCCGGGCGGCTGCCGCTGTTTCATTTTGATATGTACCGGCTGGGCAGCAGCGAGGATCTGTGGAGCATTGGCTGGGAGGATTATTTGGATCGGCAGGGAGTCTGCGCCGTGGAGTGGAGCGAAAATGTAGAGGATGCTCTGGATGGTGCCTTGTGGATCACTTTGGAACGCGTGGACGATGATACCCGGCGCATCCGGATGGAAGGAGAGAAAGACCTTGCTGCTATTAGCCTTTGAGACCTCCGCAAAAGCCGCTTCCGTGGCACTGATGGAGGAAGACCGGCTTCTGGGGGAATGCTACCAGAATACCGGCATGACCCACAGTCAGACCCTGATGGTCATGGCACAGGATTTGCTGCGGCAATGCGGCAAGGATGTGGACCAGGTGACCCATGTGGCAGTGGCAGCCGGACCCGGCAGCTTCACCGGGGTACGCATCGGCGTGGCGGCCGCCAAGGGCTTTGCCTGGGGAAAGGAACTGCCCTGCTGTGGCGTGTCTACGCTGGAAGCCATGGCATTGGGAGCAGGTATCTGGCAGGGGTATGTATGCCCGGTGATGGATGCCCGGCGTGCCCAGGTTTATAACGCTTTGTTCCGGGTGGAGCAAGGGCAATATCAACGCCTGAAGGAAGACCGTGCCATTGCGCTGGAGGATCTGAAACAGGAGCTGCTGGAGCTGGATGGTCCCATTTTCTTAGTGGGTGACGGCAGTGTATTGACCCACAGGACCCTTGCCGGGGAAGTTCCGAATCTGGTACTGCCCCCGGAATGGAAGCAGCACCAGAGAGCTGTGGGCGTAGGACTGGCGGCAAGAAAGCTTTTGAAGAATGGCGTGTCCTGTGATGGTGGGGCATTGGTTCCCAACTACCTGCGCCTGAGCCAAGCGGAACGGGAACGGCTGGAAAAAATGGATAACAATAAATAAAAAGTTATATAAGGAGAGATCATCATGGCAACTGTACACATTTTGGACCACCCCCTTATCCAGCACAAGCTGGCGATCCTGCGCAACAAGGATACCGGCGTCAAAGAATTTCGGGCACTGATCGGCGAGATTGCGGGACTCATGTGCTATGAAGCAACACGGAACCTGCCCACCCAGGAGGTTCAGGTGGAGACGCCTGTTGCAGTGGCAACCTGCCGGATGCTCTCCGGTAAAAAGCTGGCCATCATCCCCATCCTCAGAGCGGGTCTGGGCATGGTGGACAATATGATCGACCTGATTCCCTCTGCCAAAGTCGGTCACATCGGTCTGTACCGGGACCCGGAGACCCATATGCCTGTGGAGTATTACTGCAAGCTGCCGGAGGACATTGACCAGCGGCAGATCTTCGTGGTAGACCCCATGCTGGCCACCGGCGGCAGTGCGGTGGCGGCCATTGACTTCCTGAAAGCCAGAGGCTGTAAAAACATCATTATGATGAACGTCATCGGCTGCCCCGAGGGTGTGAAGACCGTTCAGGAAGCCCACCCGGATGTGGAGCTGTACTTGGCGGCGTTGGATGAACGGCTCAACGAACACGCCTACATCATCCCCGGTCTGGGCGACGCCGGCGACCGGATCTTCGGAACAAAATAAAGCAAAAAAACAGCGGCAGGATTCAAAACGAATCCTGCCGCTGTTACTCATAATTAAACGCACAGTAGGGACCGGCCTCCGGACGGTCCGAAACAATTTTGACCTCGATGGGCAAAATTGTTTTCATTGGTATGCACAACCGGAGTTGCGGCTTGACGTGGGTGCGGTGAGGGACCGTCCGGAGGCCGGTCGCTACGGGGGATATACTCAACCACGCAGCTGCTCTGCCACCGCCCAGTTTTCCTCTGTGGGCTCGGCGGCATAGATCATCAGTGCTTCGGCAAAGCCTTCCGGTGCCGGACCCTCAGAGCCACAGACGATCAGCTCTTTTCCAAGGGCGATGTCACTGCGCAGACGTTTCTCCACATTATTATTGGCGTGGACAGCCTGGCGGTAGGGGGACAGAATGCCCAGATCGTCCACCGGCACCGTGCCGTCCAGCCGGGGACTGACCAGGAAATTCAGGAATGCCAGTGCCGCCGTGATCTCCTCCTGAGAGGCATCCTCCCGGATGCACCAGTAATGCTTGCCAAAGCAGTACAGTCCCAGGTTTTCTTCCCCTTGGGCACCGGTATAAAGGGGGAGCATCTGAAGCTGGAGTCCGCCGGCACTGAGCCGTTCCATGTCCGACACAGTTCCCAGCTGAAACACAGCCTTCCCCTCCGAAAAGCCTCCATCGGACAGATTGGCACTGTACAGCTCCCAAAGCTGCCGGATATCCTGAGGCACCGCCGCCAGCAACGCGGCATAATGTCCGGCTTCATCGGGCTGGGCGAAGGCACCGAAGTCCAGCTTCTTCTGATTGGCGGTGATCAGCTGGGCAACGGTTTTCAGATCCGTAAAGCTGTTGATATCGCCGTCGGTGTAGCCCACCCGTGCCAACAGATCCGCATTGCAGATGATCCCAAAGGGCTCTGCCTCACTGGCAATGCCGCAGACCTTCTCCCCATCCATCAGGGTAAATTGGGTATTGGCAAGATTGGCGTATGCCACCGTATCGGACAGATCCAGACACTGCCACTGCGCCAGCTCCTCCGGCGTTGAAACGCTGAAGAGTACCGGCTCCTGCCCCTGAAGATTTTCCCGGGAGGAGACGGTGGTGACTTGAATCCCGGTCTGTTGGGCAAACTCCTCCGACAGCTGGGTCCAGATCACCTGTAACACCGGCTGACCGTTTAAAAAGTACAGCTTCGTCACCGGCTCCGGCTGGGTCTGGACAGGCTGGGGGTCTTCCACTGTGGGTTCCTCCGGCTGGCTCGGCACCGTCTGGGCAGCTGCATCCTCCGAGGAATGCCCGAAACCGACCTCCCCAATACTGCAAAGCAGCAGGGAAAGACACAGCAGCAGAATCCAAGTCAAAGCAATGATTTTTTTCATAGCTATTCCCTCAAAAATGGTTGACATAATTTTAGCCTGTTATTTCTTTGTTATTATACCGAATTAACGTAATAAAAGCAACATTTTGGAGTATTTTTATCGCTATGTCCAAATCCCCCCAGCCTTTGACCGGAGAAAGATCCCGTATTTCGTCAAAAATACACATATTTCGACCATTCCCACTGCCCGTGAATTTTTCTGTACACAACAGCACCGGTGTGCTATAATATTCCCACATCGTTAAAAGGAGCCTTCACCATGGATCAACGAAAGCTATATTATCAGGACTGCCATCTAAGCCGGTTCACCGCTCAGGTGGTCTGCTGCGAGCAAACAGAAAAGGGGTACGCCGTGACCCTGAATCAGACCGCCTTTTACCCGGAGGGCGGCGGTCAAGCCTGCGATCTGGGCACCCTTGGGACTGCCCGGGTGCTGGATGTGCAGGAGAAGGGAGAGCAGGTGGTTCATCTGTGTGACAGCCCCCTGACCCCCGGGGACAGCGTAGAAGGGAGCATTGATTGGGATCGGCGGTTTGACCTGATGCAGCAGCACACCGGCGAGCATATCGTATCCGGCATCGTTCACCGGCTCTTTGGCTATAACAACAGCGGCTTTCATGTGGGAGCGGATGTGGTTACGGTGGATTTTGACGGTCCCATCCCCCCGGAGTCCCTGCCCCGGATCGAGGCGGAGGCCAATAAAGCCGTCTGGCAAAATTTGAAGCTGCGCTGTTGGTATCCCAGCGAGGAGGAGCTGCCCCATGTGGGCTACCGCACCAAACGCCCCCTGCCTTGGCCTGTGCGAATCGTGGAAATTCCCGGGGTGGACAAGTGCGCCTGCTGCGGTGTACAGGTGGCAGATACCGGCGAGGTGGGGCTGGTCAAGCTGTTTTCCTGTGTGAAATTCCATCAGGGAGTGCGCATTGAAATGGCATGCGGCGGCAGAGCGCTGTCCCTTCTGAGCATAGCCTATGACCAGAACCGGCAGGTATCCCAGGCGTTTTCCTCCAAGATCTTTGAAACCGGCGAGGCTGCCCGAACCATGAACCGCCGCCTTTCCGAAGCGGAATACCGGGCATCCAGTCTTCAAAAGCAGATCTTCGACACCATTGCCCGGGGCTATGCCGGAAAGGGGAATGTCCTGCACTGCCAAAGTGATGCCGCCCCGGCAGAGCTGCGTGAGCTGGCAGATCGTATCGCCGCCTGCTGCGGAGGCATCGCTTTTGTATACAGCGATACCGGGGCGCAGATGAACGTATGTCTTGCCAGCAAAAGTGACGATCTCAAAGCGATGGGTGCCCAGCTTAAAGCCCACTTCAATGCCCGGGGCGGCGGAAAACCCGGCTACTTCCAAGGAACCCTTCAAGGGACTCCACAGCAGCTGGAAGCTTTCTTCCATGGATGTCCATGAGCGAGGTAAGGGGAGCGTTCGGAGGCGGTCGGTTCTTGTAGGGACCGGCGTCCCCGACGGTCCGAAACAATTTTGACCTCGATGGGCAAAATTGTTTATGTTGGTACGCACAACCGGCGTTGCGGCGTGTGTGGGTGCGGTGAGGACCGTCCGGACAGCCGCGGTGAGGACCGTCCGGAGGCCGGTCCCTACGGGGCGGTCGATCCATGGGTAAAAAAGAGTGCCTCCTTTCGGAAGCACTCTCTTTTTATTGGA
>CAZENN010000115.1:0-6050 GCA_964513605.1 uncultured Oscillospiraceae bacterium | reverse complement strand
TACATTTTTTACCGAAATAAGGCACAAGCTTGGTATCGATAATGTTGTCCTTCATATGTATTATACTATATGTGGTCCCGTATATCAATATGTAATATTGATATACGGGTCCGTTTATGTGAAATACGGGCACGTATATGTGCGTTTTGCCAATTGACAATATGCAACGACCTATGTTACCATCATTTCATAACGGAGGGATGATTATGGCACCAACTGACGCACAAAAAAGAGCACGAGATAAGTGGTTGCACGATAAAGTTGAAGACATCCGTTTTCGTGTTCCAAAAGGAAAAAAGGCTATCATTCAGGAGCATGCTGCTAAACGCGGAGAGTCGGTAAATGCTTTTATTTCCCGTGCTGTAGATGAAGCTATGGAACGCGATAAGGCGACCAGAAAATTCGATGCCAAATAATGCCACTATATTGCCATCCGGTCAAACGACTGGATGGCATTTGATCTTCACTACAACCTTCTGCGGTTCTAATAAATCCTTATATAGTCCCCAAGTACGAAATACAAAACTACTCTGGAATGATATGCGAAATTGAGTCCGGAATTATTTGAAGCATGTTTTCTTACCTCCTGCTATGTCTTGCAAAAGGGCAACCCGCTTTGCGCGGATTGCCCTTACTGTCTATCATTATTCTGTTCTTAAAGCAACGACAGGATCCTTCTTGGCGGCGCTTCTGGAGGGGATCAATCCCGCGAACAATGTCATAACAACACTGACGCCAATCAGAATCAATGCCACTTCAATCGGCAGGAATGCCTTTAGGTTAGCGATGCCGGTAAAATGGTTCAAAATCGCATTCACCGGGATACACAGCAGATGTGTAATCACCACGCCGAGCGTACCGGAGGCAAAACCGATAATCACAGTTTCTGCGTTGAACATACTGGACACATTATGTTTTGAGGCGCCGATGGCACGCAGAATGCCGATTTCCTTCGTGCGCTCCTGCACAGAAATCAAGGTGATTACACCGATCATAATCGAGGAAACCACCAAGGAAATGGCAACGAAAGCGATTAGCACATAGGTAATTGCATTGATGATCGTGGTCACAGAGGACATCATGAGTCCAACATAATCGGTGTAAGATATCTTTTCCAGCTCCTCCACATTGGTGTTATACCCGGCAATCGCGTCTTCGATCACATCCTTGTTCTCAAATGTGGAAGCATACAGGTTGATGGTTGCAGGATCGTCAAGATCCACATAACCCAACTTGCGCAGATTACTTTCATAAGTGGACTCGGAAAACTCCATCACTTCGTCGTAGAAAGTTGCCAGCTGTGCATCGGTGTAGTTTGCCATCTCTGCATCCAGCATACCAGCCAGCTGCACAGACGGCATCGAACCAAGCTGTTGCTGGATCTGTGCTGCATATTGCGCCTTGGTCTGCTCTGCGATCATTTCTGCAAAGATTTCCTTCATGTCCTCGTCGGACATTGCAGTTACATAGCTTTCAATATCGCTCTCCGCCATACCGGTTTGCTGCACCATCGCATCGATCAGAGTTCTCTCCATATCCTCACGGGTCATACCGGCAAGTGTCTGTTCGACAGTTCCGTCCAGCATCTCCTGTGGCGGGATGCTCATGATCTTGATATATACAGCAGCCTTTCCTTCTTCATTCAAGGATGCCACATGGTCTGTGAACGCCGTGACCTTTTGACCCTCGGAAAGATTACCAGTATTTTCCTGGAAGGGTAGTCCGGTAAAGATGTCAGTGGAAGAATCGGAAAGCTGTGCCTTGATTGCAGCAGAGGACTTTGCGTTTTCAACCACATACTCCGTAAGCTTGTTTGTGTAGCAGATGGTGCCGGTCAGCATAGTAGAAACAGCATCCTCGTTAGGACGAACAATGCCGGATACCTTCAACACCGTTCCGTTGTCATACAAATATTTAAGACCCGTCTGTGTTTCCCGCAGGTCGGTGTACAAGCCTGTGGTCTCATCCAGCGTATAGCAGTCCGCACTCAGAATGGTACGGAACTCCATATCGCAGATTTCTTCATAGGTCCATTTTTGAGTCTGCGCTTCAATTCCGGTCTTATTCAATGCTGCATTTGCCAGTTCATCGATCTCGCTGCGGGATTTGAGACCCAATGCGTACAGGGTCATGTCATCCAGCTCGTTGTTTTCATCCACGACCAGCACAATTTCATTATAATGAGTAGGCCAGGAGCCATAGATCACATCGTACTGCTTTTCCAGCAAGGGGCTGATCAGCTTGCCGTTATCACCGGGGAGCATTTCTTGCCACAATATAATGGAAGAGCCCATGGTCGACATGCTTGCCATGGTTTCCATCCTGGATGTTGTTCCGGTGGTGTTCCCCAGCTCGACCATAGAAGATAGATCTGTACCAAAATAGTCGATTAACAGTTCCTGCAACAATGCCTGGGAGTCTGCCTGCATAATGGTGCCATCTACATTTTTGGTGTAGATCAGCATGTCCATATCGTATGTATACTGTACGCCGCTGACTGCATCACGCAGACCGCTGGTGCTGTTTTCATCAGCTCGTTCCGATTCCAGATACTCCTTAAACGCCTTCAGATCGTTTTCGTCCGTATCCATGGTATTGAGGGCGTTGATCATATCGTACAGCATACCCTTTTGGTATACTGCATCGTTTTCGTGATCAGAATCTGACTTTGCCTGATCCATAAAGGATTCCATTAAGCTTCCCATATTGATATGCTGCGATTCCAGAGTCAGCGGATAAGAGGACAAGGTATCCTCTTGCAGCGTGTTGATATAGGTGGTCATGCCCTGGGAAACAGCATAAATCAGCGCAATACCAATAATGCCAATAGAACCGGCAAAGGAGGTCAGCATGGTTCTGCCCTTTTTACTGAATAGGTTTTTAAGGCTTAATCCGAAGGAGGTCCAGATGGACATGGCAGGCTTTTTGACCTTACCTTCCTTTTCCCGCTTGGCTTTCGCCCATCTTTTCTCTTCACGGATTTCTTCCGGATGAAGCGGTGCTGTGTCGCCGGTGATCTTGCCGTCCAGCATCCGAATGATTCGGGTAGAATACTTTTCAGCAAGTTCAGGATTGTGGGTCACCATAATGACCAGGCGGTCCTTGGAGATCTCCTTCAGAATATCCATGACCTGCACGCTGGTTTCCGTATCCAGTGCGCCAGTAGGTTCATCCGCAAGGATGATATCCGGGTTGTTGACGATAGCACGGGCAATGGCAACGCGCTGCATCTGTCCGCCGGACATCTGACCGGGCTTTTTCTTCAACTGGTCGCCCAAGCCGACCCGCTCCAATGCAGCAATGGCGCGCTTACGCCGTTCTCCCTTGGAGACACCGGAGAGACTCAGCGCCAGCTCCACATTCTGAAGAACTGTCTGGTGCGGGATCAAATTATAACTTTGGAACACAAATCCAATGGAATGATTGCGATAGCTGTCCCAGTCCCTGTCCTTAAAATCCTTGGTGGAACGGCCATTAATCACAAGGTCACCACTTGTATACTGATCCAGTCCGCCAATGATGTTCAGCATCGTGGTTTTTCCGCAACCGGAGGGGCCAAGGATCGATACAAAATCATTTGCCCGGAACTGCAAATTGATGCCTTTCAGAGCCTCAACCTTCCCGCTTCCGGCGGGATATTCCTTGTGTATGTTTACTAATTCAAGCATTGCTTATTTCTTCCTTTCTATTGGGGCATTTCCTGTATAGCTGCATCGTATTCTTCCCAGAATTCCAACGAAGTCTTTTCGCACAGTGCTTGCTCTGTATAGTAGCTGAGCGCATGCTCCGCACCGGGGACAACGAGCAGCCGTTTCGGACTGCTGCAGGCCTTGTAATTCTCATAGGTCATTTCAATTGGCACGAAGTTATCATCTGTGCCGTGGATAAATAGGACAGGCACCTTACACCGTCCCAGAACATCCACGGTGGAACATTCCCGGGAACTCATATTGATCTTCTTTTTGCAAAGATCGTCAACTGTGGCAGCATGCATTCCATAGCGCAGGTGCAGATTCTTCTCCATTACATGCTTCCAGATATCATAAGCGGAGGTAAAACCACAGTCAGCCATAATGCCATGCACATTGTCTGGCAGCTCCATGTCGCCCGTCATCAGTACCGTCGTAGCTCCCATGGAAAGGCCCACCAAATAGATCGGCAGGTTATCGGGGTTGTTTTCGTCTGCCCACTGCGCCCATCTCAAACAGTCATGCCGTTCCAGCATACCGAAGCCCATGTAATCACCGCCGCTCTCGCCCTGACCGCGCTGCTCCGCAAACAGAACGCTGCAGCCATTATCATGCCAGAAGGGTGCGATCATTGCAAAATCCCGGGACCAAGAGGAACGCCAGCCGTGCATTGCAATCAAGATACGCTTCGGCTCTTCTGCAGGATACCAATGTCCCACTAATTTGATACCGTCGTGGCTCTCAATCTGGGCTGTTTCTGTCACTCTTTCTTCCAGAAGCTGCATTGCCTGGACATTAGCCTCCAGCAGAGCAGAATTCTCCGAACTGCGGGAAGCCTTTGCAATACCTTTTTCCACTTTCTTTGGACCTTTCCGGTCCATTGCCAGCTTCGCCAAGTATTTGGACACAGCATGAGATGCAGCCCCTACAGCCGCAGCACCTGCTGCCACTACACCGGAACCAACTAACCACTTCTTTGTACTTTTTTTCATTTCACAGATTCCTTTCTGAAAGAATGTTGATAGTATGCACTATCCTTTGTATGTGCATACTTTATGCCAGTTTTCTAAACCGAAACAAAACTGGTTGTGAACAACCTGTAAATGTATAACAACGAAAATAAGAAAGGGATCTGGTTCTTACCCAGACCCCTCTTCAGTGAATGCTTATGTTTTCTTCTAATCAGATAACTGTCATGCAGTTTTTCTGGCTCTTACCCAAGCAATCAAAGCAATGATCGCCATCACCAATGTTGCAATACAGATGGCTAAGTGGATACCACAATTGCTGCCCAGTTGGAATACGGGTATTGCAAGATATTGGTATAATCCGAGGATTCCACAAGCTGCCGGAAATACTATGGACCAAAGTTCCTCTGAATTTTTAATACAGAAAACAAACCCTGCTGCACACGCCAACATGATAAGAATATTAATCCCTACAATACTTCCGGAATAGAAGTCGCCATCATTTAGCCATTCTTGAAAATATGCAGTAAAGTCATCGTAATGACTTTCAAGCCATATGTATCCTCCAATGGAAGCTTCCCGACCATCAAGGTTCCAAAACGGGACAAATTGACAGATCAGCAGTGCAAGCATCAGTATTGCACATACAATTTTGAGGGGATGTGCTATGCTTAAAATTGTCTATCCAATCTGTTGTGGGATGGATGTCCACAAAAACTTCGTTGTCGCCTGTATCGCAACTACAGATGACAAGGGTGTGACCACCTACAAAAAGAAGCGGTTCTCTACCTTCACCAGTGACCTTCGCCGCTGTGCTTCCTGGCTTGCCGAAAATAGCTGTACCGATGTTTGTATGGAATCTACAGGCAAATACTGGATTCCCGTTTACAACACCTTGGAATCTACCTGTCAGATCGTCCTTGCCCATCCCAAATATGTGAAAGCAATTCGGGGCAAGAAAACTGACGAGAAGGATGCCAAGTGGATCGCAGATATCTTCAAGCACGGATTGGTATCTGGCAGCTTTATTCCTCCGGCAGATATCCGTCAACTCCGGGATTTAATGCGTTACCGTTGGAAGCTCACGCACTATACTGTTGGCGAAAAGAATCGTGTCCAAAACTGTCTCACTGTTTCCAATATCAAGCTGGACAATGTGTTCTCGGATGTGTTCGGTAAAACCGCATGGACTCCATGCCCAGCTCATAGATCTTACGGTCTGAAAATGGCGACAGCTCCACCCGGAAGCCCAGCTTTTCAAAAAAGGTCGCCCAGAAGGGATAATTCTCGTACATATTCAGCACTCTGGGAATGCCGATGGTTCCTCTGGGCGCATGATCCAGCGGCGGATAGTCAAAGATCCGCTTCTGTTTATAGGCCACCATGTTTTCGC
>CAZENN010000114.1:0-6214 GCA_964513605.1 uncultured Oscillospiraceae bacterium | reverse complement strand
GATTTGCTGCCATCCACGGTACCGCTGTCCGATATGGTGCCCATGGTCACCTTTGTCACATTGCCGCTGTTATTGCCGGTGCCGTAGGTATAAACATAGCCGGTGTCGGTGGAATTTTCCTTAGCGGAGACGAGCTTTCGGGGATTATCGGTATCGTAGGTATAGGTATAGCTGGTATTGGTGCTGTCCGTCAGCTCTTTCACCAGATTGGTTGCATCGTCGATATCATAGGTGGTTTGGTGAGCGGCATTGTCGGAGCTGGTAATCAGGTTGCCTTTTTCATCGTAGGTAAAGGCGGTTCCTGTTTCGTCCATGGTGACCATAATGTTATCAAAATAGGCAGCATTTACCTGGTTATAGTATACCACATAGACATTGATATGGTCAATCACCTTTGTCCAATTTTCCTTCGATGGGGCAGCAGTAAAGGACATGGTCTGCCACTGCTCCACATCCGGGTTGAACTGGATATAGCAAGGCTCACTGGTGCCGTCGGCGTAAATGATTCCAACGGAAATGGCGAAGGCTCTGTTTTCAAGAGTTTCCACCGGACAGGCAGATGCCTTGGCTTTGGCACTCATGGTAAACGCCACGCCCGCTTTGCCGATTTTTACGCTCTGGTAAAAGTCCTTCTTGATTTCGGGATCTCCAACGATCTGCACCACACCGCTGTTCACGATCCCATCATTGCTTCCTGCGGAGCGTCCTGTCCATTTTGTTTTCTGGCTGAAATTGCTGTTTTCCAGCAGGTTATAGCCATTGGGAGAAACCCCGGACTCAAACTGCAGGCAGTCGAACCAGGCGGTTCCGTTAGCATCCCAAAGACCTGCCGCCAGCTGAACACGGGTTGCTTCCGAAGGGGCGGTAAAAGCCAGAGACAGCCGCTGCCAGTCGTTACTGCCGGTGAGCTTGACCTCACATTCTTTTCTGGTCAGCAGTGTAGAGCCATTGTACACCAGCATATAGAGGGTGGCACCGTTTCCTGCTGTGGCTGTCACATTCTGAGTCTTTACATAGGCTGAGAAGGTATAGCCATTGCCCCCGGTGATATTCACGGCCTGATACCAGCCGCAGCGACCGGGGTCTGTATTGCTTTGGGTCACCTTTAGAGACTGAGTGCCCAGGAATGCATAATCAGTGGCACCGGCAAAGGTCACGCCGGTGGAAAGCTCCTGAGAGGTGTTCCAGCCGGTGGTGCCGCTTTCCACAGAGTGATTGGTCAGCAGGTTGTTGATATAGCGAATAGAGGAACTGACCTCAGATACGGAATGGTTTTGAGCCAGCTCGCTTTTGGCTGTGGGGTTCGAAAACTCATTGTAGCGGATGTTGGAAGTGCTTCCATCGGCAGCCACCACGCAGGTGGTATGCCCCCAATCGCTGAACTGATAGGTCTCGCTGAGGGTTCCTGCAAAGGTGGTGTAGGTGAAGGTGGTGCAATTGTGCTGGGAGTAGTCAATATCCGTCACCCGTCCCAGGGTTCCGTCCTTTGCCCGCTCCGTCATTTTGGTTACACGCATCTTCTGCCCCAAGGTGCCCTCAGAAGCATAGCCATAGATGATTTTCACACCGTCTCTTCCGGTAACCGACGTTAAGCGCTGATAGCCGGAAACAGCGGAGTAGGTAAAGGTCATACTGGTGCCATCGGGAAAAGTGATCTTCGTCAGATTGCCGCTGGTATATTCAAACAGTGTGGTACCCTCGGGAGACTGAGCTGAAGATATGGTGTACACTGAATTTCCATTCAATCCATAGGCGCACACAATACTGTTGCCTGCGCCGTCCTCAATTTTTACCTGATTACAATTGCCGTCATAATAAACTCTCGCCTGATTTCCCTGATGATCCACTATATAATGCAGGTAGCCCGCATTGGAAAAATACATCTTCAGGCCATTCTTGTCCTCCAGCATTCTGAGGTTTTTGTAGTCCCCATAGCTTTGACCGGTTTGCATCGTCAAACCTATGCCGTCCTCATCCTGATAGGTGATAATACCGGTCTCGGCGTTCTCCTGCTTTTTCAGGAAGTGGTAGGTTCCGTCAGAATCCAGCCATACATACTCGAACCCATTTTCCTTCAGCTCCTCAGCGGATGCCGCATACTCCGGCATAGCCGCCACATCCTCCAGCCGCTGACCAAAGCTGGTCATCCAACCGAAGCCATTGATGGTGCCCTTTTGGGCGTAGCGGTACTGAGCATTGGAGGTATAGCCGTTGTATACAAAGCTCAATTCCACCGGCAGACGAAGACCGGCGGTGGCACTGACCGGCACGGTAAACACCAGATTGCCGGAATAGTCATTGACATAGCCGGTGCCGCCGTTCAGCGACTGGGTATGGTAACTCCAGTAGCTTTCCAGACCTGCATTGTTCCGGTAGGTGATCTGGAAGGTGGGGATTTCAGCGTTATACAGAGAGGAGAAATACTTTGTGCAGGGAGAATCCGTGCTTGCTTCCGCATCAAATGCAGTAAACATAACACCGTAATTCGGTAAGGTTCCCTCATACCACTGCTGCATCAGCTCCGTGATCTCCCAGGTGTGAAATGGCTCATCCTTGCTGGCAGCGTCTATGATGTAATAGTCTTGAACTGTACTTCTATAGTTATCCTTTTGTCCGTTCCAAGTAAGATTTTCTTCCGACCATGCATTTTCTATCGCTCTTACTTCTACAGCAAAGGGATCGCTACCATAGTACGAATAATAGTTGAACAAAATGATCTGGGCATCCGTAATCACCGAACCCGCAGGAAGCTGGGGCAGGGTGTTCAGCTTCAATAGTCCCCGGCAGGCTCCGTATTCAGATTGTTCATTACCTACAATGACAGAACCGGGTGCTTCTCTGTTTGCACTCACCGTGCGTTCATGGATAAAGGTGCTGGTTATGTCATCATTGGGTGTCAGTAAAAAGTAGGGATCTACGACTACCGGATACACCGTATCGGGGTTTTTCAGGAAGGTCCGGTCTGCCGTCATGACCATCGTCATCATACTGCCGGCAACGGACATGGACAGGGTCAGATCGGTGCAGTCGATTCCGGCCGCATCGGTCATCACCGGAGCGCAGATTGTCAGCACCGGCGTTTCTCCGTCATAAAGCACCACCGTCTTACTGTCCACAGCCTCGGCGGTCAAGCTGCCGATGTTCATGTGAATGGTCCATGTATTACCGGCTCTGGGATCATTCAGGATGATGTTTTCTTTCATTCCCTCAGGGGATACGATATACTGAAGATCCGTATAGGCAAAGGCATTTTCATAGATTCCCGTCCGGGTCAAGCCGTCAACGGTCAAAAACGCCTCGTCGCCGGTTCGCTCCGGCGCAGTGTTTTCCTCCCATTGAATGCTGCCGGCACGAATGCCGTCATATCCCCAGCTGATCGTCTCACCGGATACTTCCATGGACACCGTGCCCACCATCTCATTTGAAGAAAGGGTCCGACTGGCACGGGAAAAGCGGCTGATCTCAGCCGAAGAGACACTTTTTGCCTCTTGTGAAAAACGAATATTGGTGTTTCCGTGAGGGTTGGTATATATTCCATCCAATCCACTTTCTAAGGTAAATGTGTTGTCGATCTCCTGGAAATTGCCCTGTTCATCCTTAAAATGAACCGGTGTGTCATAGACCGCCACAGAGTAAGAGCCGTCACTTAATCGAAATGTCTTCGTCGTTTCGGTCCGCTCCTGGGTTACTTCCGTTAGAATATGAGGTGCCTCCTGGGGGGCGGATTCCTCTTGTGCCAGGACATCCACCGTCTCAGCAGCAATATCTGTCGCCTCCACTGTGGCTGCCATAACCCTTCTGGGCAGAAGCGTGATCAGAAGCGCAATGCTCAGCATCAGGGAAATCGTTTGCTTCAATAATTTCATGTTTTCTCCTTTCTCATCCGGGTACTGTGTTTGCAATCAACCAAAAGCATCTGTATAACCCATTGGTTCCACCTCCACCATTCCTTTACCTTAATAGACAATTTAAACAGTCAAAGTGAGGCATCTTTCTAATAAAAAATAATCGAGGCGGCTCAAAAGTGAGTCGCCTCAATTGATACGATAAATCTTATTCAATTGTTTCTACTTCTGTAAGGCTGTTCATAATCGCCTCCAGAATCACCTCCGGGTCGGAAGCAAAAACGGAAATATCCACTGAGTAAATGTATCGATTGTCCGTCCATACAGCAATATATTGGTGTTCTGCTTCACCTGTTATGATCTCTACCAAATAACCATTTATTATTTTGGTTGTTCGGCTTGTTCCTTCGGCATTAATACCAAACCATGTACTGCTGGTAGCATTTTTATGAATAACAGACTGTCGATAGTTAATATATTCATCGTTTTCATTTTTCCATGTAAGCTCTGCTCCGGCTTTATTACCTTTCTTGTAAACAAGTGTATACTCTCCCGGATCAAAGGTAGGAATGTAGAAATCTTCTATCACATCAGGAGCGTTCGTTGCTTCATCAGGATTAAAGGTAACTTCGTAGTTTATCTCTTCCTCGACAATAAAGAAATCAATAATTGCATCCCGTATAGCAGGTGTTGCACAGGCGATCAAAGCAAGTGTTACCGTGATTAAAACAGCCACTAAGATCAGTCTTTTTACCGGTGCTTGCCAGATGCGCCAGGTAATATGTTCACTTTTTTTACTGATCCCGCGAATATTGTTTTGAAAAGACGGGGAGAATTTGTGATCAATTTCCATTTCATCCGGAACCCTTTGAAACTGATCCAAAGTAATCTTCAGCAGAACCTCTCCCAGCTGCGTACCATCAATCTTCAATTTCAATCCCCTCCTTCTTGCAACGTTCCCGTAACGCACGGCGTGCCCGTGACAGTTCTTTTCGGACAGTTGATGATTTTCTTCCAAGTGCGATTGCTATTTGTGTGCAGTTCATATGATTGGAATACCGGAGCATCAAAATATCACGCTGAAAAGCAGGTAACGTCGCAATTACGGAACGTATGATCTGATCTGTTTCTTTGTAAATCTGCTCATCCAGCACTTGATCTTGATAAGAACCAATTGCTGTCTGATCTATGCCGGTGTGATGCTGCTGAAATTTTTGCTCTTGTTTGCTCAGATTAATTGCTGCGTTTTTTGCCGCTGTCAGCACATAAGCTTTCACCTTATTGTCAGGCATATCCCGAAACAGCGAAATCTGCTTTGCGATCCCCAGAAACGCCTCCTGAACCGCATCTTCAGCTAAAATTTTGTCATTCAGAATACCATTTGCGACAAAAAACATCTGCTTGCGGTATGTATAATAGATTTGTTCAAATAGAGATTGTTCTTCTACCGTTTCAACAAGAGAGAAACATACCATTAGCATAGATTTTACCTACGATTGCTTTTATTTTATTTTCGATTATAGAATACTGAGGATGTGACGCTGCTTATTATGGAGGAATTTCAAATGAAAAAAGTGCTTTCCCTTTTCCTTGTGCTTGCACTGAGTATCTCTATGTTCAGCTTAAATACCTTTGCTAAAGCTAACGAAGATGCCATTTCACCTTTTTACGTCAATACCACAACCGCTCAAGTGGTTATGGTAATTGATAACACCGGACTCGCTACAATCAACAGCTCTTGCACGGCTAAGCTTGGTACTACTTCCATCAGTGCAAAAACATACCTTGAAAAAAGTGTGAATGGCTCATGGGTAAGAGTAGATTTGCCGTCCAGCGATGATCAATGGAACACCATAACCTTCGAGAGAACTTATTCCTATACAGTTACACATCAGCTTACCAGCAAAGGTCTTTACCGTGCGGTAACCGTATTCACTGTTAAGGCCGCAACTTCTGAGACTGTTACGGTTATGTTCGAAGCAACATATCAATAGACGTATAGCCCCTCAAACTTTCTAATTAACAATTACTGTCACATCCTCGTGGCGGGATCTTATGGTCCCGCCACTTTTTATATGGCAGGTGGGTCTATACTGACTTGGTAGAATCATTATACATAAAATTACAGTTTAGTGCAAGCTTGAAACGAGACTGATTGAAAAGATCTATGTGTAAAAAATACTATCCGGTGATCATCCAACCGGAAGAATGGCGGCAGGTGCAATCACTGCTCAAAGCCAATGCAAGACCCTACCGTGGCAATACCGCCTCCCACCGCTATGCCGGACTACTCACCTGCGGTGACTGCGGCAGCACCTTCGTGCCGAGGATTCGGTGCTGGAACGGCAGCCGCCGGGTGGAGTATCTGT
>CAZENN010000113.1:0-6222 GCA_964513605.1 uncultured Oscillospiraceae bacterium | reverse complement strand
AAAAGCTGTGTATAATAATAAATAAGCAGCAGATTTGTCGAGGTCAGCTGCCGACGACGTCGTTACAATTAAATCATAACCTATAAGAGAGGCGCGAGGGACAAGCCCGATGACCGCCCGGCAACCTCCCGGAGAGAAAGGTGCCAAAGCTTGCACGATAGGATATGACTCGTCTCGCGACGAGTATTTTTGCGCCTAATTTTCGGGAGTGACCACAAAAAAGGAGTCAAAAAGTATGGAAAATGGCGCTAGATATGTAGTAACGACACACTGGGGTACTTTCTCTCTGGACGAAGCATCCTACCAGGATTACCTTGCTGGTAACCACTGGATCTGCTGGACACCAGGCAAACCGCAACAGCCGAAACAAACTGCAAACTCTTATGTGCCGCCTAACGTGACAGACCGTGCAGTTGCCCTAAGAGATCAAGCGGACAAAATCGGTGTACTTGCAACCCTACATCAATTGGGACTGCACGATGCGCTTGTCCCATACAGTACCCGACTGGCCGATCTGAGCATTGATGAAATGAATCTCACCGTCCGCTCCTCCAATGGTCTGAAACGAGCCAACGCAGGAACCTTTGGGCGGCTGCGAGATTTGCTGGCAATGGAGAATGGTATTCTTTCGGTTCGCAACCTTGGTCAGAAAAGTACGAAGGAAATCAAGCAACTCTTTTTTGAGGAATGCTACACCAGACTCTTGCCATATGAAAAAGCACAGTATTGGCAGGAAATCCTGGACGCTTGACCAATATGCTACTATAAAAGCAGGAAATGCTGAAGGGGGCTAACCATGCCTTTTGAGATCGTAAGAAACGATATAACCAATATGCAGGTGGATGCCATCGTTAACGCCGCCAGCCGTCTGCCCAGGGTCAACGCTGGTGTTGACTCCGCCATTCACAAAAAGGCTGGCCCTTCTCTTCTGGGCACTCGTAAAGAAATCGGCTACATCCACCCGGGTTCTGCCGCCATCACACCAGCCTTCAAACTGGATGCAGAGTATGTGATCCACGCTGCCACACCCACATGGATTGATGGTCAGCACGGCGAAGCAAAGCTTCTGCGGCAGACCTATGATATGTGTTTGGATCTGGCACTGAAGAATAACTGCGACTCCATTGCATTCCCACTGCTGGCTTCCGGTAATCATGGTTTCCCCAAGAGCAAGGCTCTGCAGGTGGCCATTGGTGCATTCAGCGAGTTCCTTATGGAACATGAAATGCAGATCTATCTGGTTGTGTTCAGCCGGGATAGTCTGAAGCTCTCTGAGAAACTGGTGCAGAATGTTCGCTGTTACATCGACGAAAACTATGTGGCAGATTATGAACTGGAAACCTATGGTGGGGTTCACGAGGAGCGTCGCAGAAACCATTATCAGATGCGGCGCATGGTGGAGATGCAGGAAGAATGCATGGCCATGCCCTGCGCGTCGACGCCTTGCGAAAAAGCCTCACTCAGCCTGGATGATTTCATCAAAGCGAAAGACGCAGGATTCACGGAAACGCTGCTGGAACTGATCAAAAAGAAAGGCTTGAAAAACTCCGCCGTTTACAAAAAGGCGAACATCTCCAAGCAGCATTTTTCAAAGCTGATCAACGACCCCGACGCCAAGCCATCCAAGCAGACCGCCATTGCTCTGGCACTTGCCTTGGAACTGGATCTGGAAAACACCAGAGATTTGATTGGCCGGGCAGGCTACGCTCTGACCAACAGCAGTACCTTTGACCTGATCATCCGGTTCTTCATTGAGCATAAGCTGTTCAATGTCATCGAAATTAATATCGCCTTGTACGAATTTGACCAATCTTTGCTCGGAGCCTAAAACGTCCACTCACAGTTGACCAAATCGCCGTTCAAACCTCCTATAATGTGGGTGTAAGTTAAAACACACGACATTATAGGAGGTTTTTATCATGAAGAAGAATTTGACTGAGATCGTATTTATCCTTGACCGTAGTGGCTCTATGGCAGGTCTTGAGGATGACACCATCGGCGGCTTCAATGCCATGATCCAGAAGCAGAAGGGCGAGGATGGCGAAGCTTATGTTTCCACCGTTCTGTTTGACAACCACACTGAGGTCATCCATGATCGAGTGGACATTCAGCAGATCCAGCCCATGAGCCGCAAGGACTACTATGTCCGTGGTTGCACCGCTTTGCTGGATGCTGTGGGTAAGTCCATCCACCACATTGGCAATGTCCATAAGTATGCTCGTGAAGAGGATCTCCCCGAAAAGACCATCTTCATCATCACCACCGACGGCATGGAGAATGCCAGCCGTGAATACACCTACGATCGGGTGAAGAAGATGATCCAGCATGAGCAGGAAAAGTACGGCTGGGAGTTTCTATTCCTGGGTGCCAATATCGATGCAGCGAAAGAAGCTGCCCGGTTTGGTATCCGTGCAGATCGTGCCGCCAACTATCATGCTGACAGCGAGGGCACCGCTGTTATCTATGAGGCAATGAGTGAGGCGGTGTGCAATGTCCGTGCCTGCCGTCCCATGAGCGCAGACTGGAAGCGTCGGGTGGATGAGGACTATAAGAAAAGAGGTAAGTAATGTCCGACAAGGACTGGTTCGACGATTATATGGACTACAAGTTAAGCGGCCGTGAGAATGACGAAAAGCCATCTGAAACCAGCGGCTGCTTACCTTGGGTTCTTGGAGTATTGTCCGTGCGTTGGATTTTGTCCAAGCTGTTTTGTTGAGGAGTGTGTATCTGTACGGAGCGATTTTGGGAGATATTATCGGCAGCCCCTATGAGTTCGATATGAGCGACAAGACGAAGGACTTTCCTCTGTTTTCTGAGGAATCCTATTTCACCGATGACACGGTCATGACCATTGCGGTAGCAGAGGCTTTTATGAACGCGTCGGATGACGAAGATGCGATCCGGCAGCGGTTGATTCAGTCTATGCAAAAGTGGGGGCATCGTTATCCCGGTGCCGGTTATGGTGTGCGTTTCTGTGGCTGGCTGGAAAGCAGCGATCCGCAGCCTTACAACAGCTGGGGCAACGGCTCGGCCATGCGTGTGTCCGCGGTGGCTTGGCTATTCAATGATCTGGAGACAGTTCGTCGCATGGCCAGAATCTCTGCCGATGTAACCCACAATCACCCCGAAGGCATTAAGGGTGCTGAGGCTACTGCGGCAGCCATCTTCCTGGGAAGAACCGGCCACAGCAAGGAGGAAATCAAGGCCTATATTGAGACCGAGTTCCACTACGAT
This sequence comes from uncultured Oscillospiraceae bacterium, assembly GCA_964513605.1. Lineage (GTDB taxonomy): Bacteria > Bacillota > Clostridia > Oscillospirales > Oscillospiraceae > Faecousia. The sequence goes on along the minus strand of CAZENN010000113.1, from coordinate 2,988 downwards.
CTCAGCCGCACCTGCGACGAGATCCGCCCGAACTACTACCATGTGGAGTCCTGCCAGGAAACAGTTCCCGAGGCCATCACGGCCTTTCTGGAAGGAGATTCCTTTGAAGATGTCATTCGTACCGCCGTTTCTCTCGGCGGCGATTGTGACACGCTGACCTGCATCGCAGGCTCCATCGCAGAAGGCTTCTATGGTGTACCGGCAGAGCTGAAGCAAGAATGTCTGGATCGGCTGTCTGATGATCTTCGGGATATTCTCTCACAATTCGATGTTCGCCGTTAATTGTCCCGGTTTATTGGACAGTTACCTTGATACAATGCTATCGTACCCCAAAACAAAACTTAGGAGGTCTCGTTATGGCAAAGAACGGATACAGCCGTAAAGGCTTTTTCGGAGAAACCATTCACTATGATGCAAACGGCAAAAAGGTTGGTGAGTCCCGTAAGAACTTCTGGGGCGGCTACGACCATTTTGATGCTAGTGGCAAGAAGACCGGCACCAGCCGTGAAGGTTTCTTCGGCGGCATGAATCATTATGATAACAACGGCCACAAAACCGGTCATAGCCATCAGGGTTTCTGGGGCCAGACTAACCATTACGATAGCAACGGCCATAAGGTTGGCGAGAGTACCAGAAGTTTCTGGGGCGGAACAAACCATTATGGTAGCGGATCTTCTTCTAACCGTCATTCTGCCTTCGATGATGACTATGATGCAATCCAGGACGAGGTAGACAGCTTTGATGATCCCAACGAGGCTGCTGACTGGCTCGAAAGTGAAGGATACGATCCCGGAGATTTTGATTTATAAACGGCTGCTATTATATATGGAATAATGCAACGCTGTCCATAGATGCGTTGCATTGTATCAAGTTGCGTAGTTTATGCCAAAATCGACATTCTTCGACAGAAGGATGTCGATTTTTACTTATTCATTCTTCACTAGATTTAAGGGCCGATTTTTGGAAAGGTATAAGTTTTAATGAATAGTGGATAAGTTAAGGTATTGAGCTAACAAAAAGCGATCGCACTTGAATATTTCGCAAAAATATAGTATATTGTATCCAGCAGTGAGGAACTGTTTCTGATACGAAATATTGATCGATATATAATGACATTGCATAAAGCCCTGTTTCTCTCTTGGCGGCATTCCTTCATCGAGACCGTTAACAGACGGGGCAAAAAGTGAACAGAGAAACCCAAAAAAGAGGCATCACCATTTGCGGTGATGCCTCTTCTGTGAGGGTCGAAAGTATTAGGCTACGGTTCCGTTACGAGTCGATCGATGTCTTACCAGACATCATCCTCAAAGGTTACATCATCCCAGGTCTCATCGTCCCAGGATTCGTCCTCCCAGGTCTCATCGTCCCAGTATTCTTCATCCCAAGTCTCATCGTCCCAGGATTCGTCTTCCCAGTACGCTTCATCCTCAGCATAGACTTCATCCTCGGTGTAGCCAAACAACATGCTGCTCAGGTCTATATCGGTCAGAATGTTGACGTACTCGGGAACCTCGGGGATCTCGCAGTCGGGGGTGGACTCTACAGTGATTGTCAGACCCAAGGTCTGGGTGCTGCCGGAGGCTTCCAGCTCATCGATGGTGAAGGTCAGCTTGCTATCGGTATTTTCCAGCAGACCGTAAGCGGCATAGTGTTCCTCAGCCACATCCAGAGCCAGCTCATAGTTGTGGCTATCGCTGTCATAGATACAGGTGATGGCCAGAGTCTCACTCTCATCACCTTCGCTCACTTCCACAGTAAAGGCGGTGGTATCCACAGTGCCCTCGGTGGTGTTGGAGAGGACAGCTTCCAGTCCAATGGTGTCGCCTTCATCGCTGTTTGCCGCCAGGGTCAGCGTGATCTTGTCGGTGTTTGCGGGATCCTTACCGAAGACCAGTGCCATGGTGCACTCTGCGCTGGAATCCTCAGCGGTGCCGGTGCAAGCAGCATCCACGCTCATGATGCAGCGGTTTTCGGGATTGACGGAAATCTTCAGGGTGCCGTCCAGCTCCACCGTCTCAAATGCGGCATCCAGCTCCTCACGGGCTTCAGCGTAGATATTGCCCTGAGCTTCGATATCCTCACGGAGCACAAGCCCGGTGTTGACCATGGCATCAATCGCCTTATCGTAGGACTCCTCGGAATACTCCAAAATCACATCCAACACTGCCTGGATGTCCGCTTCATCCATGATGTAAGTAAAGATGACGGCATCCACGGTTTCACCATAGATGGTGGCAGTACCTTCCTCCTGGGAAGATTCCATGCCCTCCAGAGCCTTTGACAGATCCTCGCACAGGGCTTCCTCGTCGATGGTCAGGTCCTCTGCGATGGTCTCATATTGATCCATCACTTCCATGACCAGAGCCCAAACGGAGCTTACCTCGCCGTCGCCATCGAGGCTCTCCCAAAGAGTGGAGTTTTTTAGATCGGTGACCAGAGTTTTCAGGTTGACACCCAGAGCCTGATCGCTGCCCAGGATTTCGGGGGCGGTGACAGCCAGATCAGTGCCGTTGCAGTAGAGGTTCAGGTTCGCTGTCTGACCCTCTATCGTAAGGTTCAGCTCATCATAGAAGGCCTTGTTGGACAGATCCATTTTCAGAACATTGGTGAACAGATCCTCAATAGAAACGGTGACGGTCTTCTTTTCGTCCATGTTTTCCAGCACAGCAACAGAGCTGTCAAAGTCGCACAACGCCTCTGCGGTGTTGTTGGCGGCAAGCTCCAGGGTGAGGGGCTCCTCGTCCTTGGTCGCCTGACATCCGGTCATTACCATTGTCAGACACAAAACAAAGACCATGAGGAACGCAAGAATAGAATGTTTTTTCATAACTTCCTCCTTTTTATTCTTTTGACTGTTGCTTCGATACAGTTCAGACTGAAACTATACCCAATATATAGTATCATACTTATGGAAAAATTGCAAGAGAGGATAAAACTTGAGTTTCCGCAAAACCAAAGCCGCAAAGTTATCCACAGGCAAAAAACAGA